>JAMCVZ010000026.1 GCA_023476565.1 Nitrospirota bacterium | reverse complement strand
TTTTTCGATATTTTTAAATGTGATATTCTTTATATACGGGACTATTCCGATCACCGGCGCCGGGCACAATTTTTTCAGGACCTCAGGGTTTGTTTTCTCGGCGATACTTCTTCCCGGAGGGGAGGAATAATTGATGATCACGCCGAGGACTTCAATGCCCTTTCTCATCGCATATTCTACGGTAAGGAACGTGTGGTTTATGGTCCCGAGGGCCGGCCTGGCCACGACGACCATGGGGAGCCGGAGGTCTTTGATAAGGTCAGCCATGAAATACGGTGACGCGTGATGCGTAATGCGCGAAGAGTTTTTGGTGTCTTTTTTGTTCTTTAACTCATTACTCATCACTCTTAACTCTTCACTGTTTCTGATGGGTACAAGCAGTCCGCCCGCGCCTTCGACTACCATAAAATCGTATTTGCCGGAAAGCTCTGCGTAGGCCTCTGCAATCTTATCCGGATCAACAGGTCTCTTCTCCAGTTCCGATGCGACCATCGGCGCAAGGGGATACTCGAAGCGGGCAGGCACAACCAGGTCCAGGGGATCGCTCATACCGGCCATCTCCCGCAGGAATATCCCATCAGCCGGAACTAATTTCCCGTGCCCCGTGCCCCGTGCCCCGTGCCTTTTTTTGCACCCTGTCTCGATCGGCTTCATAGCGCCGACTTTTATCCCTTTGCTCATCAGGGCCCGTATGATTGCTGCAGCCACGATGGTCTTCCCGACCCCCGTGTCGGTTCCGGTTATGAAAACACCTTTTGCGCCCCTGGATTTTTTTACCATTCCTCCCCCGTCCCGCCCTTCCGTCAGCCTATTTCACGCAATATATTTTCCAGTTCAGCATAGTTGCCGAAGCACCGGTCAGGCTGGAACCCGTTATAAGCCCTGCACTCCGACCCGAAAAGGATAAAGCTCATTCCCGCCTTTTTGGAACCGACAAGGTCCTTTGCCGGATTATCGCCGATATACACCGATTCTTCCGGCCTCACCCCGAGCCTTTCCATCGCCAGCTTGAACAATCTTACATCAGGCTTCTTGAATCCGAATCTCGATGACAGCACCTTGAACCTGAAAAAACGTTCGAGCCCGAGCATCAATATCTCGGGCTCGGTAAAGACCCATTGAGCATCGGATATGATCGCGGTCCTGTACCTCTTCTCGGTAATAGAAACCAGCACATCGTAGATCCCCGGGAAAGCCCCAAAGTGCTTTCTCGTCAATGACCTGAAAAGCATCGCCATTCCGGCAACTATGTTCCTGGGGTACCGCCTCATGCCGTACTTGTGCATAATTGTGTGGAAAATAGCGTACACATCGATTTCGGGGTGCATCTCCCTGCTGCTCTTCAGGCTCTGCTGCACCTCTTCGGAATAGGCCTTTTTCAGTTCTTCCGGGGTGATATCGACAGCATAGTACGAGAAGTATTTTGAAAGGGTCTCGTAAACCCAGGGGTCTCCCTCATCGGTTTTTATATCGATCAGCGTTCCGTAAAGATCAAAGAAGATCGCCTTTTTCATCTGAGCCTGAGTCCCCACCTGAGGCATTCGAGGGCCTCATAAGCGAGCCTCTTCCGGTAATCCCAGTCAAGGTAATCGTTCCTCGCAATCCTCAGTTCGGTCAGGGCCATATAGAAAGGGTTCCGGAAGGTGATCTCCCTGAACGCCTTTTTCTGGTCCCTGAAATGGTCTGAATACATACGCAGGAAATGGTTTATGAACGGCTCCGAAGCGAACGGGCTTCCCGTCCTCCACAGGAACGCATGCTTCAGTTCTCCGCAAACCATGCCCACGTCATATGCCATATCCCCGTTCCTCATCCTTTCAAGATCTATGGCGACCACATCGCCCTTCTTCGTAAATATGAAATTCGTGGGAGTGGCATCCCCATGGACGATGACCCCCTTCGCCTTTTGAAGCAACGTCCTGTTCAGCCATTTATCCATGAGTTTCAGGTAAGTCCTCTCATCGCCCTGTGATATTACCCTCTGCCTGGATAATTTGCAAAGCACCTTCCGGAAATAGGCGTTCACATGGTCGAGATCGACGCTGCTCTTCATTCCTGTCCTGGCATGCAAAGCATAAAGGAAGAACGCAAGCCTGGAGAGTCCCGCCCGCAAGGAAAAGCCGTCCCCTTCGTACGCGGCCCTCTTCAGGTAGTAATCCAGGTTTCTGCCGTCAATGTATTCCTCAATAAGGGCAAGGCCTATCCGCTCGTCCCTGGCTATGGGGCGGACCACGTAATTCGGAAAGGTATCGAATCCGTATGCCCTGATTGTCTGCAGGTTATCATATTCGCCTTTTATCCTCAGAATCCTTTCCTGTCTGGGATCGTCCGGATTAAAAAATTTACCTACAATGGCGATCCTGGTCTTCTCTTCGGTATACTTATACACCCGCCGCGATGACATCCGGTTTACGTGAAAATGAGGATTGCTGATGCCGGGGCATACGTGTGAGTTAAGTATCTCATAGAGGGGATCGGTATAATCCAGTTTTCCAAGGTAGGGCCTGTCCATATATAAGAAAATCTTATCATTTACAGAGATAAAATCAAATGATCCTGCTGTCGAGGCAGAAGACCTGCCCTGAAATATTCTCAGTGCCTGATAGGTACACGATGAACCGCGCCACCTCCTTCGGATCGGAAAGGGAGTGCAACAAACTGTTCTCACACGCCTTTTTTAACGCACCGGCGGCGCTTGCTCCCATCTGCGTGGACATATACCCCGGCAAAACCGCGTTCACTTTTATCCCCTGCCCGGCTAATTCCATTGCCGCGGTCCTTGTAAAACCCAGCAATGCGGCCTTTGATGCGCTGTATGCGGCCTGGCCCTCCTTCCCTTTCATTCCCGAGCAGGACGATATGTTCACAATATGGCCGCCTCCCGCCATCAAAGGCGCAAATGCCTTTACCGTATTGAATGCGCCTTTAAGGTTGACCCCGATTATACGGTCCCAGTCATCTTCTCTCTGCCTGATGAGCAGGGCGTCTCTTGTGATCCCCGCGTTATTGACAAGGACATCCACCCTCCCCCATTGCCTTCCGATGGTTTCAGCCATTTTTAATACATCATCATAGACGCCTACATCCGCCCTGACGGCCATTGCCGCACTTCCCATAGGCGCTATGATCTCACGCGCCTGCTCTTCGGATGCATGATAATTGACGGCCACCCGGTATGCACTCTCATAAAATGCGCCGGCAAGCTCCCTGCCGAGCCCCCCTGCGCCGCCTGTTATCAGTGCAACCTTATTCGTCATATCCCTGTCATTCATGTTATAATTTCGGATGATTTTAAGCAAGCATGTCGTTGCGTTATAGCGTGCAGCGTTGAGCGTTATAGCATAAAAACAGGTATGTTGCACTATAACGAACAACGCTATAACGCTGAACGCTGCACGGAGGAACCATGACAAGATTTGAAGAAGTCCAGATGAGAATAGCGGAATCCGCTAAAAACTGCCTCGAGATATTCAATATGCAGGTTTTCATAGAGCAGTTCACCCTCGACAGGGAGAGCAGGTTTTCCCTGACCTTGCCTGATATGGAGCCGCCCTTTTTCATCTCGGCAGTCGTCTCTTTCACCTACGACGCCTTTCAAACCGGGATGACCCTGTATGAGGAAGGCGCCGATGAAAACGACATGGACGCCGACACCACCCTGGAGATCGAATTCACCATAAAGCTTCCGGTTATGGAAGGGGACCCGTCAATAGATGAACTGCTTGAAGAGATCAAGGGGGAGTACCCCGATACTGAGCCGGTACTTACGGCAAAAGAGGTCTTGATGAGCGATGAATCATCAAAGGAATACGAGGTATCGTATATTTACAATATCGAGGCCGAGGACGTAATGGACTCCGAGCTGATCGATCAGATATTCAACGAGCTCAAGGATATAATGCAGCTCATCTACAACAGGACAAAAGATTATATAGACCTGTCCTGGTACAGGGAGGAAGAGTAGTGCTCCCCCTCAGGAATATTGAATGCGTCCTGCTGGACATGGACGGAACGCTTCTGGACAAGTATTTCGACGATTACTTCTGGGAGCACCTTGTCCCAGAGAAATATGCGGAGAAATTCAATATAACATTCGGAAAGGCAAAAGAGGTCTTACTATCGCTTTACAAGGCGCATGAAGGGACCCTGAACTGGACCGATATCGATTTCTGGTCAAAAGAGCTCAACCTTGATATCCCCGCCCTCAAGGAGCAGATAAAGCATTTGATAGAGGTCCACCCCCACGTCGAAGACTTCCTGAAGGCCATGAAAAAGGAGAAAAAGAGGATATACATGGTCACCAATGCCCATTATAAGGTACTGGATATAAAACTGAAAAAAACGGAAATCGGAAAATATTTCGATAAATGCATCACGTCTTTCGAGATGGGCTATCCGAAAGAGATGATCGAATTCTGGCAGAAGGTGGAAGGGGTACTGCACTTTGACCGGGGGAAAACCCTCTTCATTGATGATACGCCGGAAATACTCAAGACGGCAAAGGCCTTCGGGATCAAACACCTCTTCCTGAAGGTCGGGGCAAACTCAAAGAAAAAGGATGCGCACTCCCACGAATTCCCCGTCCTGAAAGATTACCGGGAATTGCTGAAACAGCTTGGCGGGATGGCTCCTGCAGTTGTTATGAGAAAGGATAGCGAATTGCACTGTACAAAACGCTCCCTCCGCTGATAATATATCCTCATGGAAATTGTCACAACTCTCCGGTCTCTGCGCGGAACGTTCCACCCCTTCACCCCTGACGCCTTCCTCGCATCCACGGTTCAGAGCTGACCGTGTCGCCCATCCAGGCTTTTATTCTCGGCATCATCGAGGGGCTCACCGAGTTCCTGCCCGTCTCCTCCACAGGGCACATGATACTGGCATCAGCGGTTATGGGCATAGGCCGGGTCGAATTCGTCAAGACCTTCGAAATCGCCATCCAACTGGGCGCTATCCTTTCGGTGCTCACCCTGTATTACCGGAGGTTCCTGGTGAGCGCGGATATTTACCTCAAGCTGACGGCCGCGTTTCTTCCCACCGGTGTCATCGGATTTCTCGCCTACAAGACCATCAAGCAGTATCTCTTTAATCCCTTCGTGGTAAGCGCGACGCTGATCGCGGGAGGTATAGCGCTTATCGTTCTCGACCGGTGGACAGAGGGAAGAAAAGCCCGCTTTGCCTCGACGGAAAACGTCTCGTTCGCAGGAGCCCTGCTGATCGGCACTGTTCAGTGCTTCTCCATGGTCCCCGGGGTTTCGCGCGCGGCCGCAGCGATTTTCGGCGGGCTGCTGGCAGGGTTTGACCGGAAACAGGCAACTGAATTCTCTTTCCTGCTTGCTATCCCTACCATGTTCGCAGCCACGGGCTACGACCTGCTGAAGACCTCTTCCCACTTTAACAGCGGCCAGTGGACGCTCCTCGCCACCGGCGGCCTGGTCGCCTTCGTCTCCGCCCTGATCGCGGTAAAAGCGTTTATCGCGTTTGTTCCGCGATACGGCTTCAAGCACTTCGGGTATTACCGGATAGTCCTGGGCGCACTCTTTCTCGTCATTTCCTTAACAACGGGGATCAGTCTGTAACCGGACGCAACGCCTCTTTTCCTTGAAAATTACAGCGGAAAGACAGGAGGACGGAACTCAATGAATGCGCTTCTCAGGGGTACCGGGCTATGGGGGAGGGTAAGGTTAAGTTTTTTCATTTCCAGCCATTGCATGATTGATATACAATTATAAAATCGTCTTAAATATGATTACTCTTTTATCCCGAGCTCCCTCTTAAGCCAGCCTTCCACGCTCTTGTTGATCGGATACATATTAAAATACACGCCGGCTTTATTCTCTTCCACAGCCCCCCGGAGCATTTCCTGCGGGATTTCGTTGATCTGCGCCAGTGTCTCGGCATAATCGACCGCGGTATGGCGCATCAGGAAGAGCATCGGCTTTTCATCCGTGGTGTCAATATAGAACACGTAACCCTTTATGGGCTCCCTTACCTTTACGCCCTCCCCGGTTGTCGTGTATTTGGGCTCCATCAAATCCTTGGGCTGGAGCTCCCACCTGATATTCTGTATGATGAAAGGCTCTTTTTTAATATCGTCGAATGACAGCATCTCACTGAATATCATATGCTCTACCTCCATTACTTGAAGCTCTGTTTCAATTTGTTCAGGACAGTTCAAAATGGTTCAAATTCAAACTATCCTGCGTTCTTAAACCAATTCGGACCATTATTGCAGCGGCCTTCTCTCAGGCACTGCCGTATGCCTTACCGTGCCCTCGTTCCATTCCTTTGATACATACAGCCCGCAGTAACAGCTCCCGTATTCTCTTATATCGGGTTCCCTGTATATGCACGGACAAATTATGTCGGCATCCTTCTCCCTTGTCCCTGCTGCAAGCCGGCAGGGGCATGAGCGGTAACCGTATCTTTCCTCGTTCTTAAGGAGCCCGGCAATAATATCCAGAACATATTCCCTGTCCCTGTTGAGCCGGAAACCCTGCGACCCGGCATACCTGGAAAGCGCCTCGTACAGCCTTTCAGCCGTCATTTAATGCCGAGGGCCTCTTTCAGCCCCTCCTCGTCGAATCCTTTTATCACCTCTTCAACGACAACCGTAGGATAGCTGCCGGAGGGATTATATTTTTTCACTTCCTTTGACACGACCCATTGTTCGCCGCTCTCGAGGAGGTCCACTTCTATATATTCATATGCGATAGCGCTCTTATCGAGGAACTGTCTTAAACGCTTGCACACAGGACAGGTGCTCAGGGCGTAAAGCCTTACTCTCTTTGCCTGCCGCTCCATGCAACCCTATGCATGCCCGATCGGGCCGTCGGGATTATTCTGCCTGTAGTGTTCCGCTGCCGTGATCCCGGCGTCTTCCAGCATTTCCAGATGCGCGGTGTTTATCTTTTTCAACGGGACCTTCAGTGTATCCGCAACCTGCTGAAGGAGGAGACCTTTTCCATAGTGCATTTCCGCGATAGCCACTTTGAGCGCATCATCCATAATGAAACCTTTCAGGGTCCCGTCCTCGACGTCAACGGCGCTGCATGCCTCGTGAAAGCTCAGCCCGTTGTCCAGACCGCTCTTTATTTTCGCTATGGCCTCATTGTAAAGCTTTGATTCCTCCTCAGTATAGTGCTTGTATTCAAGATCTGCCATAAGGACTCCTTTTAAAGTCGGTGTATAAATTTACCATAGCCTGTATGCTTTTCGCTATTTATTCATTTGATAGCTGTATAACCCTCCGCCTCAGCTCATCGGCGAAAAGCCGGTGTTTGTCGGCCCCCTGTTTAACTCTGACGGCAGACGGAGTTACAGGCTTCCCGAAGCTCACTCTGATGGGGACGGGTCTTGCGAGCATTGAGCCCTTTGGAAGCGCTCTGAAGGAGCCGCTGATATAGGCAGGGATAACCGGTATGCCCAGTTCCAGCGCCAGCACTCCTATCCCCTTTTTGAACGGCATTACCGTACCGTCGAAGGAACGCCCTCCCTCAGGGAATATGCAGAGGGTCCTCCGGCTTTTCAGGACATATGCTGACATCTGCAGTGCCTTGTGCAGGTACATTTCCGAATCTATCGGAATGACATGGCCCAGCCGTGCGAGCCTGGATTTGATCCCGCCTGTAAAATACTGCTGCAATCCGAGGAAATAGAGCTTTTTAAACATTTTATAGGGGATGGCCGCCGCAACGATAAAGCCGTCAAGGTAGCTCGCGTGGTTGGGGGTGATAACAAAAGGGCCCGCTTCCGGCATATGCCCGAGGCCCTCGACTCTTAGACGGAACAGAATCTTAAACAAAATTTTCAGCATCATAAACAGAATATAAATTACCGCCAATTCCCCAAAGCCATGGGAATACCCGATCTTTTTCGCGTCCTCAGGTGACGGCTCTTTTTCAAAAATCTCTTCCCATGATACGGCGCCGCTTTCCACTGCCTTGCCCTCGCCCCGGTATTCCTTCAGCGCTGCAACGACATCGCCGACAGTCCGGACCTCTGCGATGAATGTTTCGGGAAGGCTTATAGAAAAAGAGCTTTCGAGAGATGATATGAGCTCGATCTTTTTCAGCGAATCAAAGCCGAGGTCAAGCTCAAGATTATCAGTGGATCGGACAGCAGTACTCTCACCCGTGAGCGCATAGACAGCCGCTACTACTCGCTTACCCGCTTCATCGCTCATCAAAACAGCATCAGACTGCTTTTCAGACCTGTCCGGCTGTTCCAGAGCTCTCACCATGAAGCGCCTCAGCTTGCCCAGAGGCGTGCGGGGCAGCGGTTCCATATGAAGGGAATAGCCTTTGATCCTCATGTATTCCGGGAGCCGTGCTGAAACCTCGTTTATCTTCCAGTTCAGCGCCTCGGTTATATTCCCTATAGACTCTCTTTTTGCGTATTCAAGATCAGGGACTATGACCGCCTGGATTGTATCCGCCGTTTCCATATCCCCTTTTGACGAGGGGATGCCGGCAGGGGTGTAAGGAATTACACATATCTCTTTGATAAGCGGGGTGACCATATACGCCTTTTCTACATCTTCAGGATAGATATTCTTTCCTGAGCTCAGCACGATCACCTCTTTTTTGCGCCCTGTTATAAAGAGGTATCCCTCATCGTCCATAGAGCCGATATCGCCCGTCAGCAGCTCACCATCCCTAAAGACTTCGGCAGTTGTCGCTGGATTCTTGTAATACCCTTTCATAACCATCGGCCCTTTTACCATTATTTCGCCGTCTTCGCTTATCCTTATGGCAACACCGGGCAGCGGCTTACCGGCTGAGCCCGGCTTCCTCCTGCCCGGGGGATTGAAGGTAATTACAGGGGAAGTTTCCGTCAGCCCGTATCCTTCCAGCACGGTAAACCCCAACGCCTCGAGATCCTCCATAACAGAAGGGTCAAGCCGCGCCCCTCCGCTCGCGAAAAACCTCACCCTGCCGAAATTCTTATGGACGGATATGAAAAGAACCTTGCCGATGTTTATATCAGACTTCCTCCTGATCTTCCCGCATACATGGACCATTCCCAAAAGAATGCCTGAAATCGGTTTCCTTTCCCTTATTTTCGAGACGATCCCGTTCCGTATCATCTCGAAAAGCCGGGGCACGCCGACAACGACGGTTACGTTATTTTCTCTTATCGCCGGCACGAGGTCCGTCGCCTTCAGCCCCGGGCTGAACGTAATCGCCGCCCCCGTAAACAAAGGCACGAGAAAAGTGCACATGAAAGGATAGGTATGGTGCAACGGCAGGACTGACAAGACATTGTCATCTCCGGTAACCACACGGGCCTTGATGACGGCGCCGGCATCCGCACAGAAGTTACCGTGGGTAAGCATTACGCCCTTGGGATTTCCGGTGGTGCCGGAGGTGTAGATTATGGAGGCGAGGTCTTCAGGAGATGCTTCCCGTGGCGCGTAACGCGCAATGCGCAACGAATCCTTTGAGAGGGCGCTATCGCCGGCATCGAAATTAATACCTCTCATCACGCCCTCGCCGGCGGCTTCAAGGATATTGGGTTCCGTCTTTGAACTGTAAAAGACAACCTTTGCTCCGGAATCCATGAGCAGGTTTTTAATCTCTCCGGCCCCCAGTTGCATATCTAAGGGTACGGCAATGCCGCCGCACATGAGTATCGCCATATATGCCGCGCCCCACTCCGGCCTGTTCTCCGAGATTATGGCAGCCCTGTCGCCCGCATTCAGACCCAGGGATATAAGATATGACGCGAGCCTTTCCGCAAGGGCAAGGAACTCGCCGTAAGTCATGGCTCTCCATGCATCATGAAAATAGTTGAACAGAATACGGTCCTTGAATTTCTCTGCAGCGGTTTTAAATATGGAAGGTATTGTGTCACTCATGCAGCAATCTTAAAGCCCTTTCATGCAACGCCCGGTTGCCTGAGGCCAGAAGCGGAGCGCTTCGGTCAAGCCCCGCCTCGATATTCTCTATGGAGTTGCCGGCGGTATCCGTAAACACGCCGCCTGCTTCCTTTACCAGGAGCCATCCTCCTGCGAAATCAAAGCTCCGCGAGGGAGCCGGCGATACAAATACGCTGACAGAGCCGTATGCAAGATATGCCAGGTCCAGCGCGGTCGCGCCCAGGCACCTTGTCCTCCGGGCCTCGCCGAGAAGCCGCATGATTTTGGGGATATCGCCCCCGGGGTTCTGCGCCTCATAAGCGACGAGATTAAAGACGTCGTCTCCCTGCGTGTTTATCCTCTCTCCGTTAAAAAAAGCGCCTTTCCTTTTTTCAGCCCAGAATTCATCACCGGTCAGAAGGTTTATCACGTATGATAGAGATATGCTGCCTATGGTATCTCCATCGGCGACCGCAATGGACGAGCAATAAAAAGGCACACCCGAAATGGCGTTCTTGCTGCCGTCGATCGGATCTATCAGGACCCTCCTGCCGCTTCCGTTTATCTCGCGCGTGCCGAGCTCCTCGGAGACGATGCTTAACGGCTCGCCGAGGGCCTCAAGAGCACCGATAATGATGTCCTCGGCCTTCTTGTCTATAGGGAATGTCCTGTCGCCCCCAGCGCCTTTGCCGATGGATTCCTCCGCGTAGGGCCTCAACCTTATTTCTCCTATTTCGAAGTAAAGTTCTCTGCCTATTTTCCTGAGATTCTCAATTTTCATATTGACTTCCGCCTGTCTTTCAGTTCCTGTTATTCCACAATCTTAGCATAAAAGGAATTTTCATGGAATATGCGTGTTTAAGCTCAGCCCGCCCTGAGCGCATCGACGATATTCATGCGCGATGCCCTGACAGCGGGCAGCACGCCGCCGACAAGCCCCATAAACAATGAGAAGAGCAGAGCCCTGTAGACAATCCCGAAGGTGAGGGTAAAAGAAAACGCAAGCTCTGAAAAGGTCTGGAAGTTCATGGTCGATATGGTGATCAGTTGCATGAACGAGGCAAAGAACAGACCCACGCCGCCGCCGATGAGTCCGAGGAAAAGAGATTCCATAATAAACGCCCCCAGGATGCTTCTTCTTTGAAAGCCGAGGGCGCGCAGGGTCCCTATTTCGCTGACGCGGTTGGCAACCGCAGCGTACATGGTTATCATCGCGCCGATAACGGCTCCAAGGGAGAATATGACGGTGAGCGACATCCCCAGGATGCGGAGGAATTTGGCCATCATCTCGGATTGCTCCCTGTAGTATTGCGTTTCCCTTTTTGCCTCAACGGTCAGGCGCGGATCGCTTTCTATCCGTGTCTTGAATTCTTCGAATTCAGAGGGCTCGCGCAGTTTAAAGGTAAGGGATGAGTAAACAGGTCTCCGGAATGCCTGCATGAGCTGGTCAACATCTCCCCATATCTCGGAACTGAAGCCGGTGTTCCCGGCGTCGAATATGCCCACCACGGTCCAGTCCCGCATTCCGAAGCGGAGTGTCTCCCCGATGCCGCCTCCTTTGAATCTCCTGGCAATGCTCTGCCCGGCCATGATCTCCGACGAGCCCGGTCTCGGCATGCGCCCATCAATGATTTTAATCTGCGGACGCAATTTCAGAGAGGCTTCGGAAGTCCCCCGGATAACGACATTGGAAGGCTTGTCTGTGCCCCGCTTGGGAAGGCTGATAAGCACCACCAGCTCCTTTGCCAGGAGTCTCTGCCCGTCTGCCCCGGTCGCCACTTCAGGCTGCACCTCTATCACGGATGCCTGCCCGCGCTCCACGCCGCTCTGCACTTCGGATTTCGATGCCTTGCGGATGATTATCACGTTATCGTACGAGCCTGTATCCACCAAGGTTTTCTGGAGCCCCTCGGCAAGCATGAGGATCGATGCGAAGACAAATACCACAAGCGCCATGCCGGAGGCGGTAAGAATGGTTGTAAGCCTGCGTGTCCAGAGGTTGCGGAGGCTGTAATAATAGGGTATGCCCATCCTATCCTCTTATCCTATCCTTCTCAGCCCGTCCGCTATGCGGATATTCACGGCGCGCAGGGCGGGTATGACCGCCGCCGCAATGCCGACAATAAACGATGCGGCTATATCCATGTAAATGGTCCCGGGCGCCACATTAAAAACAGGAAAGAACGCGCTCAATGCACTGCTGAAATAGTGCGCCGCCGGAAACGTAGCGGCAACCCCCAATACACTGCCGATCGAGGTAATAACGAGCGACTCGCCGAGAATCAATGCCGCAATATATCCCCCCCCGAAACCGAGGGCCTTGAGTATGGCATATTCTCCCATCCGCTCCCGTGTGGTCATGGCCATGGTATTCGCCACCACCGCCAGGATAATGATAATCACAACAAAAGAAACGAGTTGGATGGCAACAACGATCGCCTCGGTCATCGAGATAAAGCTGAGTTGAAACGACTTTTCGGTCTCGGTCAATGTCTCGGCAAGGGAGTTCTTGAACAGCTTGTCTATCGCAACCGACACCTCGGCGGCGAGGTTGGGGTTCGTTATGCCGATCATGAAAAAACCGACCTGATCAGCGCGGCGGGGAACGGTCTTTTTCATTGTCTCGTTGAGGTAATCCCAGTGGAAAAGCAACGTGGTCTCGTCGGTGCTCTTATCCCTGCCGTAGTAGATTCCGCGCAGCACGAAGTCCCAGTTCCCGGGGAATATGGTCCCTTTCAGGGTAACAGTATCCCCGATCTTCCAGCCGAACCTCTCCGCCAGCTTGCGGCCTGCGATAGCGCCCTTCCGGTCGCGCAGGAAGGCGTCTTTCCGGTCAGGCGGCAGTACGATCTCGGGATAGAGCTCAAGGTAGCTTGTCGGTTCGACGGCGAAGTTCGCAAAGAAATGTTTCTCGTCGATGTAAATGCCGCCGAACCAGTTTCCGTATGAGACCAGTTTCACCCCATCAACCTGGCGGATCTTTTCCTTGTAAGAGATAGGAAGTGAAAATACCAGAGATATGGAATTCCTGGTGACCAGCCGGTTTGCCGAAGACGCCTCGACCCCGGCATACCAGGCGCTGACCACCGTCCGCAGAAGTCCGAATGCAAGAATGGCAATGGTCATGCCGAGAATAGTCAGCCCTGTGCGGAGCTTATGACGGAAGGCGTTTTTAAAGAGAAGCTTTAGTATCTTCATGCAGAACACCCTTATCCAGATGCTTGATGAGATGGGCCCTTTCCGCGGCTCTCGGATCGTGGGTCACCATGATAATGGTCTTGCCGGACTCGGTGTTGAGACGGCCTATCAGGTCCAGCACCTCCCGTGCTGAGACGCGGTCGAGATCGCCGGTCGGCTCGTCCGCGACCAGTATGGTAGGGTCGGTCACCACGGCACGGGCTATTGCCACGCGCTGCTGCTGTCCTCCGGAGAGCTGGCCGGGGTAGTGGTCTATACGGTCGGAGAGGCCGACCACCCTCAGGGCCACCGCCACATGTTCGCGGCGCTCCTTTTTTGAAAGCCCGGTCAGAAGCAGCGGCAATTCCACGTTTTCAAAAGCAGTAAGCACCGGGATCAGATTATAGAATTGAAAAATAAATCCGACATTGTTCGCGCGCCAGTGCGCAAGCTCCGTTTCAGAAAGAGAGGTGATTTCCACACCGCCTATTTTTATGTTGCCGCTGTCAGCCCCGTCGATACCCGCAATAAGATTCAGCAGAGTGCTCTTCCCGGAGCCTGACGGCCCCATAAGCGCGAGGAACTCTCCTTCCTGAATATCGAGCGTGATATTTTCCAGCACCGGTATTATCTGGGCGCCCCTGCGGTACGACTTGTATAAATCTCTTATCTGAACAATGAGCGGCTTATTATTTTCCATTTGCCATTTCCATAAAATTATAAAATCCTAAATCCTAAACAAATTCAAAATTCAAACTACCCAAACACATTTTGAATTTCGGTCATTCGAATTTGTTTCGGATTTGGTGCTTAGAGCTTCGTGCTTCTATTTTTCCGCAATCTTCACCTTTGAGCCGTCCTTGAGTTTATCCAGCGGTTTGGTTGCCACTCTGTCACCCGGCTTGACTCCGCCAAGGACTACCCGCAGATCCCCGATCTGCTCTCCCAACGTTACCGGGGTCAGCACAACGTGGTCTCCTTTGATGAGGAATACATAATTCTTGCCGTCACGGGTTACCAGTGCTGCCGGTTTGATTGTCGTCAGGGGCTTTTCCTCGTCTTTACTTACAGGCCTTGAGAGAAAAGCGACCTTTGCACTCATCTCGGGCAATATACGGCTGTCCTTGTCGATAAAGCGGACCTTGGTCATTACGGTAGCCTTGGCCCGGTCGGCGGTGGGCACAATCATATGCACCTCTCCGCGGAAACGCGATCCGGGCAGTGCATCAAGCTGTATCTCGCAGGGTTGACCCGCTTTGACCACTTCAAGGTTGGATTCCGAAACGTCGGCCTCTACCTGGAGAGAACTCATATCGGCAATAGTGAATACAGACGCTTTGGCGGTGACCGCGGCCCCGATCGGGGTTACAATATCGCCGACCTCGGCATTCTTCGTCAACACCACGGCATCGAACGGTGCGCGGATAAGCGTATATTCAAGCGCAACGTCCGCGCCGTGGAGAGCAGCGGTATTGGCCTTGATCGCCGCTTCGGCCCCCGCCGCAACTGCTGCGGCCTTTTTATAGCGGGCCTCGGCAGCATCGTAGTCGGCTTGTGTCGTGTATCCCTGCTGGAGGAGCGCCTTCTCCCTGTCGAAACTGATACGGGCATTTTGTAATTCTGCCCGGGCCTGCTCGAGATTGGCGCGCGCAACATTAAGGTTCGCAGCCACCTGGTTCCTGTTGGCGGTAACGTCCTCATTCTCAAGACGGGCTATAATCTCCCCCTTTTTGACCTTGCTTCCCTCTTCAACACTTATCGATACGAGACGGCCGGTCACCTTGGATGCCACGGCAGACTTGCGCTGTGCAACCACATAACCGCTGGCATTCAATAAGGTAAACGCTTGTGATGGATACGTCCTGGAAATACCGGCTGCTTCAATCTGGACAGCCGGCGTAAATACCCCTTTGAGGTAAAGGAGCCCTATTATTGCAATAATGAGCAGCAGTGCGGCAACCCGGTAAGCAGGCTTTCTGCTCTGCGCCTGACCTGCAGCTCCGGCAGTTTTTTCTATCCTCAATTTCGAAAGGTCTTCATTCGCCATAGATATTACTCCCGCTACAGATTGATTTAAAAAGCGCATTACATCAGTTAATTATAACAAATCCAGCAATTCAAAATAGAACGCGAATAAAATAGGGAGGGGGTGCCCCCCTGCACGGGTTTATCTTCCAGATTATCTTGCAGAGTTTGATTGACAAGACATCCATTTTTAAGTTAGTATTAACGTTAGCGGGGTGGAGCAGCCTGGTAGCTCGTCGGGCTCATAACCCGAAGGTCAGAGGTTCGAATCCTCTCCCCGCCACCAAAAAAATCCTTGCATTTCGATAAATTAAGGCTATCAGGACAGTTATCTTGATAGCCTTAACTGTATCAACAAGACGGTGGATTCAAACAGAAGACTGGATGTAAATTATCACTTTAATCCGTTCCCGTGGGCTGTTCAACTTTAAGTGCTGCAATAATGTTTTTAACCAAGATTATCTTGTCAGGAACATCAGGATAGCCCGCTCTCTTTAAGCTGCTTGAGAGCATCACTCACGCCGTTTAGGGTTCCTTTTTTCTTCGCCTCAACAAGGATACGGGCAGTTCCTTCTCGATCTCAGCAAAGAGCTTCTCGTAGAAAGCCGTATCCTCAATCGTCTTCTCGTTCTGTTTGGTCTTTGTTGCCGTACTGCCGACAGGCACCAAGCCGAAAAAGGTTCTGTCGGTTGTCACCCTTACCACCTCGCGGTGCTGCACAGCCGAGGCGTAGACGGTGCTCTTGCCCTGCCCGGCGTCCATCACGTTGATGTTGATGGTCAGCACCGTGCTGTCCTTGCCGTCCTCAAAATATCTGACCGCTGTAAGGGACTTTCCTTGTATATCCTCTTTTTCAATTTTGAAGTTCTGCAGCAAAACCGCCTTTTTAGTCGCATTGTAGCTTACGTCTGCGGTAGCGTCGAAATTCTTTACATTTGGGCTGTTCTGGTCGTTGAACACGTTGCTGTAGACATTGCCGGCACAGCCCGCCGACACAAAAGTCAGGGCGAGCATGGCAATAAACAGAATCTTCTTCGTCTGACTTTGTAAGCCCATCTCTCAATGCCTCCTCTGAAACGTTGAACGCCTGTAGCGGCAAAGCCGCTGTCAGTGTGCCGATGAGTTCGTGTATACCTGTGGAACTTCAATATTGTGCTACTTTGGTATTCTCTTATTTCTTATCCTTTTTTGCCGAAGCAACATGGAGACCTTTGAGTTTTTCCAGTGAGACTTCGATCACCTTTATTTCGCTTCCAATTCTGTAATCGACAACCAGAGCCCTGGGATTTGGGATGATAGGATAAAAGGAGCTTCCGGAAATAGTGGCATTACCTGAAAGTGTGAATGTGCTGAGACGCCTTCTCGTGAATTCCTTCTGGATAGCCTCTCTATCCTGCTCTCTTGCATGCTGTCTGCTAAACAAATAAACGGGAGCAGCAATCGCTGCAACAGGTGCAAGGAACATAGCACCTGCAGCAGTACCGAATGCCCCAGATGTGAGTGCAGCCCCTCCCGCAACAGCAGGCGCTATGTCAATAGCAACCGATATGCCGAAATCCTTATATGCCGATGCCATAGCTTCACTATCAGTTTCCAATTGTACAGGATCAGTTCCGCTCTCGATATATAGCCCTCTGGGGTCGATCAATCTGATCCTCTCTACAGTAAGCGGTCTATCAGTGAGGTTTCTCACAGTCAGAACATATTCATCCCAACGAGCCCCTTTAACCCACGCACCTGGTCCGTCCGGCAAGGTCAGATAGTTTAAAGGTTCCTATCCTTTGAAAAAATCTCCAAATCCTGCGGCAATGGCGATGGATTTGTTATATAGCGTGAATCGGTCGCGCAGGCCGAAAGGGAAAAAAGAACTATCACACCTAGTGCTATTCCCTTTATAAACAAATTTTTAACCAGCAGGCAATACCCCATATTTTATCCTCACTTATGCAATCTACCAAAGCCCTTTTGCATGGCTAAATATCTCTTAAAGTGTTCTCATTTTGTCGGCCCCTGGTTGACTGTGCCGGTCATGGCGCCGACCTGGGTTCCGTTATGGCGAACTTCTCCACTGAAGTTTTGCCATTTCAGGGAGCCGTTAGGATTAAGAGTTACGGGTCCCTTGAGGCTGACCGATTCGATACCCGTTGTGTTGAAAGTGGAAGTCATCGTGCCGGTAAGCGGCTGTCCTGCTTTACCCGAAGCTGTAACCTGCCCCTGTGTGGTTAAACTAAGGGGCTTGTTATTCAGCGTGTTGGCAAAATAGCCTGGGAATGCTTCCGCACGGCCGCTGCCGGAGCCGGTAAAGCTCCCCGGGACTGATCCCGCACCTGTTCTGGTGCCAGAGAGCGTTGCAGACCAGTTTGCCCCCCGCGCGCCAAAATAATCAGGACGTTGTGTGTAGTAGCCTGATATTGATTGTTGAAAATTGACCGTAACAGGGATATCGCCAGCAGTGCGTTGAGAAACTTTGACGGGGTCTGATAAGGGAATCGCAGAAGGCAAGGATTTCTTATATGCTGTACCTTGCCCTGCACTTACTGAAACACTTTTTGAGACTTCATTAGGTTCATTTATTGCAATTGGAGTGCATACATTATTTGCAACATTTGATATGTTATGCGCGGCATTCCCAGGAAACTGTACGTTGATAATGGTTCAGCTTTCAGGAGTCATCATCTTGAACATACCTGCGCCTCACTGGGCATTGTTCTTATCCATTCCAAACCATATCAACCTGAAGG
>JAMCVZ010000071.1 GCA_023476565.1 Nitrospirota bacterium | reverse complement strand
GGCTTTGATGTGCTGGTAAAACGTAAATGATAGAATCGTGACTCAGTACTGTGACGACTGAAAAAACCGAGGCCGATTTTGACAAAAAAAGATAAAAAACTCTTCGGCTTTAATAAGAATGTTTTTTTTGCCGGGCTGGTCAGTTTCTTTATGGACATCAGCTCCGAAATGATCTACCCTCTTGTGCCACTCTTCCTTTCAAATGTACTCGGAACAAGCAAATCCGTAATAGGACTCATCGAAGGCATTGCGGAATCAACTGCCAGCCTGCTCAAGGTTTTCTCCGGCTGGTTCTCCGATAAGATAGGCAATAGGAAGTGGCTTATGGCCGCAGGATATGGAATCTCTACACTGAGCAGGCCTATCATTGCCCTTGCCACAGGCTGGCAAAATGTCTTAGGTTCCCGATTTGTTGACAGATTCGGCAAAGGGGTCCGCACCGCTCCACGTGATGCCATTATTGTCGAGTCCTCAGACAGGACATACCTCGGAAGGGCATTCGGGTTTCACCGGGCGCTGGATACTATGGGCGCTGTCGTGGGGCCTGCATTGGCTTTTTTCCTCCTCGGGATACTTTCGAACGATTACCGCAAAGTTTTCTGGCTTTCCATGATACCTGGAGTCATTGCCGTGTTGCTGATAATCCTTTTCATCACGGAAAAGAAGAAGGCCGTTGCCACTCATGCAGACAGACCGAAACTGACCTTTAAACATTTTGACTGGAGGTTCAAGTTCTTTGTCGCCATTGCGGGACTGTTCGCCGTCGGAAATTCGAGCGATGTGTTCCTGATACTGAGGGCTCAACAGATGGGGATCACAACGGTGATGATCCCTGTGGTTTATCTGCTGTTCAATCTTGTCTATTCACTGTCGGCCCTTCCCGCCGGCATTGCAGCGGACAGGTTCGGGAAGAAAAGGGTCATTTTTCTGGGATTTGTGCTGTTCGCTGTTCTTTATTACGGGTTTGCAGTTGCAGGGAGTGCAACTGCTATCTGGGTTCTGTTCGGCCTGTACGGGCTTTTCATGGGACTTACGGAGGGGATTCAGAAGGCTTTTCTTGCCACCATTATCCCCCAGGACTTCAAAGCAACAGCATTCGGGGTCTATAATACGGCGGTAGGAATTGCCATGTTCCCTGCAAGCCTGATAGGAGGATGGCTCTGGGACCATGTATCACCGTCTGCGACATTCTATTTCGGGGCAATAACAGCAAGCCTGTCTGCCGCGCTGTTTGTCATGTTTATTGCCGTGGTCAAAAGAAGTGACCCGGCACAGCATTAAGTGAAATTCTATTTATAGGAGGGAGGATCTCATCATGCTTGAAGTGGATGTTCCCGGTTTTGGACTCGTGAGACTGAATCATTTGGTATCCGATTATACCGGCACCCTATCTGTTGATGGAAAGCTTCAGGCTGGTGTAAGGGAGTATCTGAATAGGGTCGCAGAGTTCCTCAGAATTCACATCCTTACTGCTGATACCTTCGGCAAGGCAAGAGCTGAACTTGAAGGCATCAATTGCGACGTGCATATCCTTGAGGGTGAAAATCATGATATGCAGAAAGAGGAATACGTGAAAAAGCTCGGGACAGAGAGTGTGATAGCGCTGGGAAACGGGAACAATGACAGGAAGATGCTCAGAGCCGCAAGGATCGGCATAGCGGTATGCTTAAAGGAGGGATGCTCAACAGATGCAATTATTTCGGCGGACATTTTTGTGACTTCGACGATTGACGCCCTTGAACTGCTTCTCAACCATAAAAGACTGAAAGCAACGCTGAGATTTTAATAAAAAAATAAAAGGGACAGGTACATTTAAAATACGAGAAATGGATGCTGTCTTCCACGAGGATGAAATTTCTGGATTCCTCTGTCAACCCTCATCCTGCAACCTTTGCCTTTATGGTTCCCATTTTTTGATGTAATTGTTTTATACTAATAAAAATTGTTTATTGAAAGGAGAGCTTTTTATATGAAGGTTATTCTCAAGGAAGAGGTCAAAGATTTGGGACAGATAGGCGAAATGCTGAGCGTCAAGGACGGGTACGCGAGGAACTTTTTGATACCGAGGGGGCTTGCTGTTGAGGCCAACCCTAAAAATATCAAGTCGCTGGAGCATGAGAAGAGGAAGATACAGGAGATCGTTAAAAAGGCGAAGGCAGGAGCTGAAGACCTGGCATCGAAGCTTTCCGCGCAGTCCGTTACCATAAAGGTCAAGGCGGGTGAGGAGGACAAGCTTTTCGGCTCTGTAACAGCCATGGACATTACAGAGGCGCTTAAAAAAGAAGGGCTCGATATCGACAGGAAGAGGCTTGTGCTGGATGAGCCCATTAAGAGACTCGGCACGTATAAAGTCACCGTCAGGATCCACCCTGAAGTTTCAGCTCAGATATCCGTAAACGTTGAGCGCGAAGGGTGAGTCGTATAATGAGTAACAAGTGACAAGTTAGAGAATAAAAAATCCGAAGACTCGTTGCTTGTTACTGTTTTCAGGGAGGTAAAGTGAAAGAGGCCGGCTTAAACATCGATAAATTGCCTCCTCAGAATATAGAAGCAGAGCAGGCCGTTCTTGGTTCGATCATATTTGACAACGAGGCCGTGACAAAGGCCATCGAGGCGCTTACCCCTGACGACTTCTACAAGGAATCCCACAGGCGTTTGTACCGCGCGATGCTCGACTTGTTCGATAAAAGCGAACCGATCGATATTATCACTCTGACCGACTATCTGAAGAAGAACAACGAGCTCGAGGCCGTAGGGGGTATCTCCTATCTGTCGTCCCTTGCGAACAGTATCCCCACTTCCGCGAACATAAAATACCATTCGAAGATCGTCAGGGAGAAAGCGCTGCTGAGGTCGCTGATACAGACGGCGACGCATATTACCGCACGGGTCTACGAAGAGACTCCCGACGCGGATGAAATGGTGGATTACGCTGAAAAATTGATATTCGATATCGCAGACAAGAGGACCGAAAACTCTTTTGCCAGTATGGACAGCGTTATAAAAGACTCCATCAAAATGATCGAGCACCTTTATGATAAAAAAGAATCTATAACAGGGGCTTCTTCCGGGTTCAAGGACCTTGACGAATTGACCTCGGGCTTTCAGCCCGGAGATCTCATTATCATCGGCGGCAGGCCCGGTATGGGCAAGACCGCCTTTGCCCTTAACATCGCACAGCATCTGGGTGTTGAGCAGAAAGAGCCGGTTGCGATATTCAGTCTTGAAATGTCAAAGGAGCAACTGGCGCTGAGGATGCTTTGCTCCGAAGGCATGGTCGATTCCTCGCGGGTGAGGAAGGGGTTTCTGAGCAAACAGGATTGGCCCAAACTGACGAGCGCCGCGGGAAGGCTGGCAGAGGCCCCTATTTTTATAGACGACTCGTCCGCCCTTACCGTGCTTGAGATCAGAGCGAAAGCCAGGAGGCTCAAGAGGGAGCGCCGGGGACTCAGCCTTGTGGTTATCGATTATCTCCAGCTCATGAGGAGCAGGGGCAGCTTTGAGCGCAGGGAGCAGGAAATATCCGATATCTCGAGATCGCTCAAGGCCCTGGCAAAGGAGCTTAAGGTCCCGGTAATTGCGTTGAGCCAGCTCAACAGGGCCGTGGAGCACAGGGGAGACAGAAAGCCGACCCTTGCAGATCTCAGGGAATCCGGGGCCATCGAGCAGGATGCCGATGTAATCATATTTATTTACAAGGATGGCGACCAGAACAGGAACGACTCTTCCAGCAGGAATATTGTCAAGATAGACATCGCGAAACAGAGGAACGGACCCACAGGCGTAGTAACTCTTACGTTCCTTGCCCAGAGCACCAAATTTGTCGACCACACGGGCATGTCCTACGAGTCGGAAGAGGAAGTCTACTGATGAGAAGACCCCCGGTTGTAGCAGGCCGGTTTTATGATGGGACTGCATCGAAACTGAAGAGCCAGGTCGGTCACTGTATTATCGAAGGAGCGCCGAAGGAGAAGGTTATCGGCGTGCTCTCTCCTCATGCGGGACTGATGTATTCGGGACACGTCGCGGGCGCCGTATACTCCTCGATCAGCTTCCCGGAAACCTTCATCATCCTGGGCCCCAATCATACGAATCTCGGTGCGCGGGCGTCCATCATGGCTTCCGGAGAGTGGGAGATCCCGGCGCGGATCTTTTCAATAGACAGCGGTTTGAGCAGGAAAATAATGAAAGAGACGCCCCTTCTGGCGGATGATGCAGGGGCGCATGAATTTGAGCACTCAATCGAAGTGCAGCTCCCTTTTATCTCTTACTTTTCAGATACCGCCAGGATCGTTCCCATAACCTTTATGAGCGCCACCCTGGAGGAGTGCGGAATTATCGGGGAGGGCATCGCCAGAGCCGTACGTGACGCCGGCTACGAAGTCGTTATTGTGGCGAGCTCCGATATGTCCCATTACGTTCCGGACGATGTCGCGAGAAAGCTCGACGGTTTTGCCGTAAATGAGATGCTTAAGCTCAATCCCGAAGGCTTGTTCAACACGGTTACGAAGCAGCACATCTCCATGTGCGGCTTTATCCCTTCGACGATCATGCTGTATGCTGCAGGGGCCCTGGGCGCGCGCGAGGCAAGGCTTGTGAAGTATGCCACCTCCGGCGATACGGGCGGAGATTACGAGCATGTCGTAGGATATGCGGGGATCCTGGTGAAATAAGCGGTACGGGGGCACTGGGCCGATGATAAAGGGGATCACAGGAGTTGTTCTGGCAGGCGGAGAGAATAAGAGATTTCCGACACTGAAGGGCTTTATAAGGGTAGGGGACTCGACGATCATAGAGAAGAACCTCGGCCTGCTGGGGAGGATATTCCACAAAGTGCTCATCAGTACGAATATGCCGGAGGCATATTTTTTTTCAGGGGCGCCTCTGATTGGAGACGCGCTGCCGTCAAAAGGCCCCATGTCGGGCATATACTCATCCCTGGTTAATGCGGGAGGTGACGATATCTTTGTTATCGCCTGCGATATGCCGTTCCCCGATAGGGATGTTGCATCCTTCATCTGTGAGGAACACCTGAAGCTGTCCGGGACGTTCGACGCTACTGTCCCGGTATATAATGGAAAACCGCAGCCGCTGTTCGGCGTCTACTCAAGAACGGTCCTGCCTCATCTGGAAGCCGGGATTCTGAATGGAAAGGTATCGTTAAGGCGCCTGCTGAACGAAATAAAGACCAATCTTGTTGACGAGTCCGCTATAAGGGCTATAGATCCCGGCGGCAGGTCCTTTATTAACATAAACACCGTGGAAGACTATGACGCCGTGATGCGTAATGTATAACACGTGATGAGTTAAGGTATAATTAAGAATGCTGAATGCACTTATCACGCATCACCATGACGGTAAAAGGAGGTAATATATGTTCGGTCTGGGAATGCAGGAGCTGATCATAATACTGGTAATTGTTCTTGTCCTGTTCGGGGCCAAGAGGCTGCCTGAACTGGCAAGCGGTATGGGGAAGGCCATAAAGAATTTCAAAAAGGCGACAACCGAGCCTGATGAAATCGATGTTACACCCACGAAGACAACCGAGGAAAACAAGGGAGGAGAGGAGAAAAAGTAACGAGTGACAATAAAGACGGTAACAAGTTGCCGGTGACGGGCAACGGGTTAAAAAAATAAATATCTAAAACTCGTTATGTGGTCACTCGTTACTCGTTGCTGATAACTCGTTGCTATCTGTGCAATGGAGAGGGGAATTATTGCTGAAATCAATTTAAACGCCGTTTCAAACAACCTCGCTGTCATAAACAAACTGTCAAACGAGCGCCCCGTGATAGCCGTTGTAAAAGCGGATGCTTACGGGCACGGCGCCGTGGATATCTCCAGGAGACTGGCAGAAGATGGGGTGGATTATCTTGCCGTGGCTTTTACAGAAGAGGCCCGGGAGCTGAGAGCTGCCGGGGTAAGCTCCCGGATCCTCGTGCTGTTCGACCCGGATATGGAAGATATCTTCAGGTACGATCTCATCCCAGTGGTCGGCGACAGGAAGACCGCTATGGCCGTATCTAAAGAGGCTGAAAGGGCCGGCAGGGAGCTCGGCCTGCACATAAAGGTCGATACCGGCATGGGAAGGCTCGGCATTGCGGGGGATGCGGTCAAGGAAATAACGGAAATAGCCGGGTTGAGGAACATAAGAATAGACGGCATCATGAGCCATTTTTCCGAGGCCGACCTGGCCGATGCCTCTTTTGCTCAATTGCAGATCAGCAGGTTCAAGGCTATGAGAAGTGCTTTGTCGGAAAAGGGTATAAACGTAAAATTGCTCCATATAGCAAACAGTGCCGCGGTTATCACGCTTCCCGAATCTCATTTCGACGCGGTCAGGCCGGGACTGATGCTCTACGGATATTCGCCGCTTGAAGACAGTAACAAGGTGCCGGTGACGGGTAACGGGTTGAAAGATAAAAAAGACACAGAGGACTCGTCACTTGTTACTCGTTACTCGTTACTATTGCAGCCTGCCATGACTGTCAAAGCAAGGATAATAGCGCTCAGGAGGCTGCCCTCGGGCACACCGGTGAGTTACGGCAGGACATTCGTTACAAAAAGGGAAAGCCTTATCGGTGTGATGACAGCAGGGTACGCGGATGGTTTCGACAGGCGTTTCTCCAATAATGCCGAGGTCCTTGTGAAAGGAAAGAGGGCTCCCGTAGCCGGCCGCGTCTGCATGGACGTTACCATGATTGATGTAACGGGTATCGCTGGTGTAAAGGAAGGCGATGAGGCCGTCATTATAGGGAGTCAGGGCGTCGAATCCATTGATGCTCCGGAGCTCGCATCCAGGGCAGGTACGATCTCCTATGAAATACTGTTGTCCCTCGGGAGCAGGGCAAAAAGGCTTTACAATAGTTAAAATCCCGGATTGCAAATTCTCAATAATACAATATTTACGATGCAAGATATATTTGAATTTTAGGGAATTTGCTTTTAGAATTTGATCAGGATGGGCGCCTGGAATTTAAAATTTCCCGCAGAGCGGGGGAAGGAGGTGAAGGATTATGAGGATTCCTTTAATGAGACAGGTTGCGTGGTATCTTGTTTTTGCAATGTTTATCATAGGTATTGCCCCGAAGGCCGAGGCCGGTTTTACTCCATCGGAGGTCATCGCTCTTTCAAAGGTAGACAGGGCTGCGGATCTGGACAGGGTGCAGAAGACCCTGGAAACGAAAATGATCAGGGAGAGGCTTGAGAAGTTCGGGCTGACGCAGGACGAGATCAACAGCCGCCTTGCCCGGTTGAGCGACCAGCAGGTACACCGGCTTGCCCTTCAGCTCGATGACCTGAAGGTAGGAAAGGACGACGCCCTCGGCGTGATTATCGCGCTCCTTGTGATAGCTATACTTGTTGTGCTCCTGCTGCAATTGACAGGGCACAGGGTCATAGTGACGAAGTAATTTTTTTAAAGTTTCCGGCAAGGCAGGGATAATAGTTCCCTGCCTTATTTTTAGTGAAATCAGGATAATAAATTTCACAAATGATGCAGTTGCCAAACAAATATAGAATTTTCATATTTCTTGCGGCTATCCACTTTCTTCTTGCTGCCTGCTCGACTGCGCCTATGCAGCCGGGGCCGGGTGCTGTGATTATCGAAAACGTGCCTTTTTATCCGCAGGAGGATTACCAGTGCGGACCGGCTTCCCTTGCGGGGGTAATGAATTACCGGGGCACGCGCATCACCCCGGAAGAGGCGGCAAAGGACATATACAGCGGGTCTGCAAAGGGAACCCTCAGCATGGATATGCTGTTTTACGCTCAAAATAAAGGCCTCAATGCAGTGCAGTACGCCGGGAACTGGGACGATCTGAAGGCGAAAATTGACGGCGGCCAGCCGCTGATTGTGCTTGTGGATTACGGGTTTTACCTGTATCAGGCGAACCATTTCATGGTGATAATCGGATATAATGGTAACAGCATTATTGCCAATTCAGGCAGGGCCGAGCGGGCAGCTTTCGATAAGGAGAGCTTTCTGAAGTCATGGAAAAGGACGAACTACTGGACACTATGGATAAAGCCGAAACAAATGCAAAATTTAAAATGAAAAATTTAAAATTGAGGAGTTCCGCAATTTTGCATTTCCTGTTTTGCATTTCGATTCTATTGTTGTCATCCTGCTCGCTGCCGAGGATAATCGTGCTCGAAGATCCCCTGACCCCGGAGGAGCATGTCAATCTGGGAGTTGCATACGAGAAAAAGGGTGAACTGGACAATGCATTGGAGGAATACAGGAAGGCCTCGAAGGAATTGCCCCTTGCTTATCTCTATCTGGGCAATACCTACATGCAGATGAATAAAATTGACGATGCGGAAGCAAGTTATAAGAAAATCATCAAAAAGGAACCCGCTAATCCCGGCAGCGCGGATGCTTATAATAACCTTGCCTGGCTTTATTATACGAAGCGAGAGAACCTGGCAGAGGCTGAAGCCCTTGCTTTGAAAGCGCTTCAATTGAACCCCTCAAACGGCGCTTATCGTGATACGCTGAATAAAATTAGAGAACTCAAGGCGAAAAATGGGCTATAATAAAAGACTGTGACGCGTCACGATTTTTCAAAGGAGGAGGATTATCAGCATGCTTTCAGACAGGGCCAGGAGGATAAAGCCGTCACCGACCCTTGCCATGGATGCAAAGGCAAAGGCCATGAAGGCGCAGGGAGTTGATGTTGTGAATTTCGGTGTCGGCGAGCCTGATTTCGACACGCCGGAACATGTGAAAGAGGCCGCCGCAAAAGCGATCAGGGACGGCTTTACCAAATATACGCCGGTAGGCGGCATAGATGAGCTTAAAGAGGCCGTTGTAACCAAGTTCAAACAGGACAACGGCCTGGATTACGCAAAGGACGAGATAATCGTCTCGTGCGGTGCAAAGCACAGTCTCTATAACATCGCGCAGGCCCTGTTCAACCCCGGCGACGAGGTCATCATCCCGTCTCCTTACTGGGTATCCTATCCCGATCAGGCGCTCTTGAACGATGCTGCTCCCGTGTTTGTGGCTACCTATGAGAAAGACGGTTTCATGCTCGGGCCTGAGGACCTTGCGAAAAAAATTACGAAGAAGACAAAAGCGCTGATACTGAATTCCCCGTCAAACCCGACCGGGCTGGCGTATGACAGAAAGGGGCTTGAGGCCGTTGCCGAGATAGCTTTAAAGCATAATATATTCATAATATCGGATGAGATATACGAGAAGCTTGTCTATGACGGGACGGTACATACAAGCATCGCCTCGCTCGGCAGGGAGATAAAGGACAGGACGATCGTGGTAAACGGTCTTTCAAAGTCTCATGCCATGACCGGCTGGAGGATCGGCTACGCCGCCGGACCGAAGGATATCATCAAGGCCATGACCAATATCCAGAGCCAGTCTACATCCAATCCCAATTCCATAGCCCAGAAAGCTGCGGTGGCTGCATTGAACGGCCCGCAGGATTTTGTGTCCGTGATGCGCTCGGAATTCGACAAGAGGAGGAAGTTCCTCATAGGCGGGCTGAATTCCATAAACGGCGTATGCTGCCTGAATCCGAACGGCGCTTTTTATGCTTTCCCGAATATCTCGAAGCTTTACGGCGGAAAGGCCGGAGCAAGGCAGGTGAATTCCTCGCTGGACATGGCTATGTATCTGCTGGAGGATGCGAATGTGGCCCTGGTGCACGGCGAGGCATTCGGAGATGACAACTATATCAGGATTTCATATGCCACATCCATGGAGAATATAAAGAAGGGATTAGAGAGGATAAGAGAGGCGCTGTCAAGACTCGCATAGCAGTTTTTGTTTATGAGAATAGTTGCTTATTCAACCGGATGAGGGGGATTCTTCATGCCGAATGAGTTGCCGTCAGCAATCGGGTATAACAGAAGAAAAGTTGGATAATTAAGTGGCTATATCCAATAAAAAAACACAGCCGAATTTGTTTAAAGATGTCTGGATAACAGCGGGCGTCTTTTCAAGCCATTATCTCTTAGAACGCCTGCCGCAAGCAGGGCCTAAAATCTGGCCTTCGGATGAAGAAGTATTCCCTGTATATAAGGCCATTCAAGAATTATATGAGAAAAACATTGTCGGCTTACGGAAGGGGAATGAAGCCGAGACAGAGCGAAGATTCATTGATAAGATATTTAATAAGCTCGGCTTTGGTTATCTCAATCAAAATAAAATCCCGGAAGCAGAGCGCAGACAAGTCCCGGATTATTTTCTCTACCAAACTAATACAGAAGCGGACAAAGCATTTGAACTCTCCTCGCATAAAAAATACAGGCTGGCAATCTCAATTGCAGAAGCGAAACGATGGGATCATAACTTAGACCAGCCATCTTCCGGTAAAGGAAAGGCTCCCGGAGGCAGGTATCCTCATCAGCAGATAAGGGATTATCTGAATGAATCAGAACATATTAAATGGGGAATTCTGACTAACGGTAAAGAGTGGAGGCTTTATTTTAAAGAGGGTCGCTCAAGCAAATTCTTTGAGATAGACCTTGAGGCATGCCTTGGAGACATTCGGAAGTTCAAGTATTTCTATGTCCTTTTCAGACCCGATGCCTTTATAAAAGACAATTCAGGCAAATGCCTCCTCGATTATATTTCCGAAGAATCGTTGAGATTTCAGGAAGACATCGAGAAAGATCTTAGAGAAAAAGTATTTAAATGCGTTGAATGGCTTGGTCATGGATTCCTGTCAAGAGAAGAAAATCATTTAACGAGAGGAGACCTTGATTCCATTTACCATCACAGCCTGATCTTTTTATATCGAATACTCTTTGTACTTAATGCAGAGGCAAGAGATCTTCTTCCCACAAATCCGCAAACCAATTACTACAAACATTACGGCATCCAGAGGATAAAGGATAGGGTCAGACATGAAAAAGGAGAATTCATAAGCGCAAAAACAGTTTTGTATGATGAGCTTTCAGCCCTCTTTCATCTGATAAACGGCAGCAATGAAAAGCTCAATAGAGACATGAATATACCAAGATACAACGGTGGCCTTTTTGATCCCGAGAGGCACAAGTTCCTTGAAGATAACAAAGTAGGAGATGATGTTCTTTCAGAAATAATTTATGAACTCTCCTACCGCACCGATAAAAATGGGGATGTTCATAGCATTGACTACAAAGGGCTCGGTGAGAGACATCTTGGAACTGTTTATGAAGGGCTGCTTGAACATAAATTAGTTTCAGATAGAGGCAAAGTAATTCTAAAAAATGATAAAGGAGAAAGGAAGGCAACAGGAGCGTATTACACGCCTGACTATATCGTTAAATACATAGTTGAAAATACATTGACTCCGATACTTAAAGAAATAGACGAAAAGGTTAAGAAAGAAGGCCGAGGCATTAAGGATGACTCTTTTGCTGAGGAGGTTCTAAAACTTAATATCTGCGACCCCGCAATGGGTTCAGGGCATTTCCTTGTTGAGGCTGTTCAATATCTCGCAGATGAGATTGCTTACCATCCGACAACACGGTTAAAGACGCAAAGAGGAGAAACAGAGGATGAGATTAATTATTGGAAGCGTAAGGTTGTAGAGTCCTGCATTTACGGGGTTGATATAAAAGAGCTTGCAGTTGAGCTTGCAAAGCTATCCTTATGGCTTAAAACCGTTGACAGAAGCCAACCTCTTAATTTTTTAGACCATCATCTCAGGTGCGGCAACTCTCTCATTGGCGCAAGGATTAGCGACCTCAATTATCTGCCTCAGCCAAAAGGAAAACAGAAGAAGATAGAGGAGCATGATAGCCAGCTTGTGCTTTTTGATAGATCCCGTTTTAAGGAAGACATTACAACAGTAATAAAAGGCTTCCACTCAATAGAAGAAATGCCGAGCGAGAAGCTTTCGGATATAAAGGCAAAAGAAAAGACATTCAAAAAATTGATCGAGGAACTGGATAGATACAGAGAAATTGCAAACCTCTGGACAAGTTTATTTTTCGGGAATAATCTTGAGGAAAAAGAACAGGTATTCGATGCGCTCATGAAAGACCAGTTCAGGTATCAAATGGACATTTTCGGCTCAGAGACCGAGGTTGCCGTCAAAAAGAAATCAAAAACAGGCTTATCAAATGAGATTTACAGTTTCATTGTAAATTCGCTCCAAAGTCCTGAGGGCAAGATGCAACTGCCAAAGCTCGCGGCATTGCTTGAGAAATCAGAAGATATTTCCAAAGACAAGAATTTCTTCCACTGGGAGCTTGAATTCCCGGAAGTGTTCTTCGATGAAGAAGGAGGTATTAGAGAGAATCCGGGCTTTGATTGCGTGATAGGAAATCCACCTTATGATGTTTTGTCAGAGCTTGAGCAGAGGCGGGATATACAGTACGAAAAAGAATTTTTCTTGCACCAGTTTCTATACAGACCTGCTATCGGGAGTAAGCTTAATTTTTATCGTCTCTTTAGCGCTATTTCTTTAAATTTGCTAAAGGCTAAGGGGATGCATGGGTTTATAGTCCCGATGGCTTTATTAGCAGATAAGCAAGCAAAACCTTTAAGGGAGTTTATACTAAGGAAGAATCGTTTGCAAAAAATAGAAGCATTCCCTCAAAAGGATGATCCCTTCAATAGAGTATTTTTTGAGGCAAAACTTCCCACTTGTATATATATTCTTTCTAAACAGAAGCCTTTTTTATTCGATATTAGAATTCATCCAGGGAGAGATATTCTTGATTCCTCGACTCACTTAACGATAAAGCCATCTCAAATAGAAGAATTTGATAAAGAGAACTTAAGCATCCCAAGTTATCCTTTTATGACTACTAACGATTTTAACCTTGCGCTGAAATTAAATAGAGTCTCTAACGGAGTAATACTCAAACACTTTGTTTCATCTCAGCAGGGTGAGGTTAATCTTACGTCACACTCAGAATATCTGACTGATGAAGAAAAAGGACAGATTGTTTTGAGAGGCGCTCATATCAATCGCTATGAGTTTCAGGAGGAACCGAAACAAGGAATTCCAATGTATCTTGATGTCAAAAGGTTTCTTGATGCTCATGGCAAAGATACAAAGGCATATGACCATAGATATGTTCGCATCGGGTATCAGAGAGGAGCAGCGATAGATAACTGGCGCAGAATCATTGCTACTATTATTGAGAAGGATAATTTCTGTTCGGATACCGTTAACTATATCGTTAAACCAAGAGAATACAACCTCTATGCTATTCTTGCCTTATTGAATTCATCTCTATGGGAATGGAGATTCAGGCTCACAAGCACAAATAATCATGTAAATTCATATGAGATTGATTCAATGCCGATGCCGCCTATTTCATTTATTTCCCCATCAATGGAGCGAAAGGAATTTGCAGAGGCGGCTATTGAGCTATATGACGATTCAATATATGAGGACATTATAAAATGGGCAGACCATGAGATTACTTTGAAGAGAAATGACACAATTCACGACTTCCTTGCTTTTCTCACCAAGGAGATTATTGATTTAAACAAGGCTAAGAATGATGAAACCAAAGGCTTTGTCAAATGGCTTGAGCGAGAAATCGGCGCAGAGATTGAAGATTTAATAAACAAAACTGCAATCAAGGAATATCACGAACACGGCTTTGAGCATCTTCTTGATGTCCTTAAGAAAAATAAAAACAAACTCTCCATAGAACCTTCAAACCGAAAAACTCAGGAATTGCTCGAAAAACATTTTACAAAAAGTGTGTTGGTTCTTGAACCGGTGAAAGAAAAAATCAAAATAACAGATAATCTAATAGACCAGATAGTTTATAAATTATATGGATTGACGGATGAGGAAATTACGATAGTAGAGGGGAATGGGAGGTGAATAAAAATTTATTTGGGCATAAACCAAAAGAGAACACATCAGTAAAATTAAAGCTGTTCTGCGATGAAGGCGGCTCTAAAGACTGGCTTTATATAGGCATTCTGATTGTTCCAGAGACAATAGAAACCATTCTTCTGCAGGATTTATTGAATAAGCGGTGTGGCAATCCAGAAGGCAACAAAGTGTGGGGCAGATGCTCTCCTGAATGTAACAGGCATAAGCACAATAACACAGAAGTTCATTATGTAGAAGTTGAGAAATCGAAAGATAAATATTTTGTAGCCGCACGCTGGCTGGACTATCTGTTAGACGATACGGATAAGATTTATTTTTATATCTTGGGTCTCGACCTGGAAAAACTGGATAGAACACACTTTGGTAAAAAACACCAAACCACAAATATTTACAATAGATTTTTTAGAACTGCCATATTAAAGTCTGTAAAATCGTATTTCCACAAGTATAAATCTATATTGATAGCAAATATCTATCACGATGCCAATACCTCTCTGGAAGCCAATGCCTACTTCCCTTGGCATTCGATTTTCTTTATAGAAAACAAAGATGATAAAGTCTCTTTTAGCTGCAACGCTGTTGAATTTATAGACTCTGATCACAAGAAGTCCAAAAATAAATATTCTCATTTTGTTCAGTTTATAGATATGCTTTTAGGCTGTGCGAATAATTGTCTTGATCATGCTTCGACAAATGCAGATAAAGAGGCCCTCGCAGAGAAGTGTCTGCCGTTAATCGAGCGGCTTATAGAGAAACCGAACAATAAGAATAGTTCATACAAGTATGTTGGTAGGCAGAAAATAGAATTTTTCCCGAAGCATAATTTGCAGGGTTTAGATGAAAACTCTTTGGAGTATCAATATAAAAAGATGGATTCGTTTTATTCGGAACGACATTTAAAGATAGAAAACAAAAATCAGACGACGTTGTCTTTTTGAGAAAAGTGTTATTGAAATTGTGGAAGGGGGGTATTGAAGGCTGATGATGAATAAAATTAATTTTAAATAATAGGGTCAGCGACCGGTTTCAAAGAAAATTATTCGAGAGCCAAAGTTATGAACAACTTGAAAGGGATGCAAGAGAATTTATCGGTATTGGCCCTGACAATAAAAGCGACTGCAAGCCTCTTGTTGCGAGATTCGTAGCGGAAAAACTATCTGCATGCGCTAATTCCAGGGGTGATGGTTGGAGCAGTTTATTGACGCTGAAGTTGAAAATTGAGGGAACAATGAAATGCTGAGTACTATATAAAACCCGATCAAAGCGGCTTCTGGTCTGAAATCACGCTGGATGAGATTGCGATTGTGGAGGGGGAAATTTAGCATGCATTATCCTCTTGACTAAATTTAGTAAATAGACTAAATTAACGCTATGGTCTAAATTAATCTTATCGCATTTGGAGGTATAAATATGCAAAACCAGCCGTTTACAAACCCTTTTAAACCGGGTGCTGGACATATGCCGCCTTACCTTGCCGGCCGTGAAAAGGAAACTAAGGAATTTCTTCAACTTTTAGAGCAAACAACTATCCTTGACAATATGGTGCTTACGGGATTAAGAGGGGTTGGCAAGACTGTTCTTCTGGATAAATTCAAACCTTTGGCCATAGAAAAAAAGTGGTTATGGGTCGGAACAGATTTATCTGAATCAGCAAGCGTTACCGAAGAGACAATTGCATTGCGTCTTCTTACCGACCTTTCTGTAGTAACATCAAATATTGTCATTAAAAAGGAGGAGAAGACAGCAATAGGTTTTACTTCCGAAAAATCTTTTATTGACCACAGACTCAATTACCCTACTTTAATAGATATTTTTAAATCAATCCCCGGATTGGTATCCGACAAACTTAAAGGTATTTTTGAGCTTGTATGGAAATACCTTGGACCTTTTAACACTCGCGGAATAATTTTTGCGTATGACGAAGCTCAAACAATGACCGACCATGCCGAGAAAGAGCAGTATCCTCTCTCCCTCCTGCTGGATGTATTTCAATCTATTCAGAAAAAAAACATACCGTTTATGCTGATATTAACAGGGCTGCCGACACTTTTCCCGAAGCTGGTAGAGGCGCGGACTTTTTCGGAAAGAATGTTCAGGATTGTTTTTCTTGACAGATTAAGCGACTCGGAAAGCAGAGACGCTATTATTAAACCGATCGAAGATGCAAAGTGTCCAATTAAGTTTAATGAAGATTCTATAAAGCTTGTCATAAAAGAATCGGGCGGATACCCATATTTTATCCAGTTCATTTGCAGAGAGATATATGATGTTTTTTTGCAAAAGGTTTCGGGTGGAAAACATCTGTCTGTCCCTATGGAAGAGATAATAATGAAACTTGATAAGGACTTTTTTTCCGGGAGATGGGCAAAAGCTACCGATAGACAAAGGGAATTGCTTGCTGTCATTGCCAGCCTTAGTAATTGTCAGGAGGAATTTACCGTGCAGGAAGTTGTCGAGGAATCAAAAAAACACTTGTCAAATCCTTTTAGCAGCAGTCATGTGAATCAAATGCTCTTATCATTAACAAATGCGGGACTTATCTATAAAAATAGGCATGGCAAATACTCATTCGCCGTACCTTTAATGGACAGATTTATATTACGGCAAAGCATAGATGGCTTTATAAAGTGATTTCTTAGGGAATAATCTTAATTTTAAAAGAAGGGATTCGGGTAATAAAGGGGCAGGTACATTTATTGACAAAATGACTAATAATTGACCAACAATTGACTAATAGGTGAAGAGGTCCAAAAGGGTCAAAGGGGGTAAAGATTTACGGGGAAGGGAGAATAATCGTGACAATTCTCTTTATTAACGGAGCACCGCAACCGGCGGGGACACCGAAATTGATGTTTGGAAATCACGCATTTCGCTTTGCAAGATGCTTCGCACAAGCGGCGGAAAGGCGGAGCTAAGCGATTATTATAGAGGCGTGGGAGAGGGAAATACCTGATGAAAATTTTCTCAATCTCATAGATTGAGATTGTGGAGGGGTAAAGTATAAAATAGACTTAAGGAGAATGGCCCATGAAAACACTTAGAGAGGTTGAACAAATCTTAAAGAAACATAAGACAGAAGTTCAGGAGAAATATAACGTCAGCGAATTAGGGATATTCGGCTCTTTTGTTCGTGGAGAACAGAGAAAGAGGAGCGATATTGATATATTGGTTGAATTTGTTGAACTCCCTGATGTTTTTTTGCTCATTGATCTGGAGGATTATCTTAGAAGAATTTTAAGAAGGAAGGTTGATTTAGTTAGAAAAGGGGCGATAAGAAAATTGCTCATTTCTATTTTGGAATTGATTATGAGATTGTCTGGAAGGTTATAAAAGAAAAATTGCCGGGAATTAAACCTGCGATTGAAAACATACTGAAAGACTTAAAGACTTAACTGAAAAAAATCCTGAATGACCCTGAAACAAACCATAGGCAAATTCTATAAAGAATACAATTTCAAAGATCGTATTCTCCACGACCCCATAGGGCGGTAACCGGGACGGTTCTCTTTATTGACGAAACACCCGCAACCAGCGGGAACGCCGGAATCGATATTTGGAAATTATGCCCTCCGCTCTACAAGATGCTTCGCACGAGCGCCTGTCTGCCGTAGCACAGGCAGAGCAGAAAGGCGAATTTAAGCTATTATTATAGAGGCGTGGGAGAGGAAATACCTGATGAAAATTTTCTCAATCTCATAGATAGTGATTGTAAAGGGAACGATATAAATCGAGGCTATTGCAATGAAAATCAATAGATGGCAAAATAATGATGAGGACTGGAGAAGCGAGCAATGGTAAAACTTCATCCCCCATAACCAGATATTTTTAGAGAGGAGGAAGAAAGATGAGGCTAACATATGATCCGAGATATAACATAGCTTATATAAGGCTGCATGAGAAAACAACAGAGGTCGAGACAATAAAGATAGGCGATGAAATTAACATAGACATCGCTCCCGACGGCACTATTTATGGGATTGAATTACTTAATGCTAATGAACAACTGAAAAAAGAAGATGCAGGCAAGCTCTTTGTAATCAACGAAGCGACAGGGGAAAAGTCGGAACTGGCCTTGTCCCGATAATTATTACGATTGGCGTGAATATGGAACTTGACAGCAACGGCAACCTTATAGGCGTTGAATTGTTTAAAGCCTCTTATATGTTTAAAAATGTTCTTAACCCAATGGAGAAGAAACTTCAGTTTGCATAACTGTCGACTCCAAATCCTCGATGGCGGGGAGATAATGCTTAAGCCCCCATTTGACAGAGTGTTCCACCTGTGTTACACTATATTCAAAGGTCAAAGGAGGTAAAAATTATGCCTGCAAAGAATCCGAGAATAAATATAGTTGTTGAGCGTCCGCTATATACCGCTATTCATGACATGGCGGAAGACAGCGGTATTTCTATGGCGATGGTGGTGCGGGATCTGATCAAGGAAGCTTTGGAATTGAAAGAAGACGCAGCCCTCGCGGCGTTTGCTGATGAGCGGATGAAGTCATTTAAC
>JAMCVZ010000027.1 GCA_023476565.1 Nitrospirota bacterium | reverse complement strand
GGTAATGCTTAATAATTTGAAGTGACTGTTTAAGAAACTATTGCCGGTTATCTGTGCCTTGAAGTATCTACACAAAGTCAATCTCTTGTATCTCGTATTCTATAGTCCTCGCAGGCGCCTTCACTACTGCGATGTCGCCGACTTCCTTGCCGATCAGGGCCTTTCCTACAGGTGAAGTTATGGAGATCTTCCCTGTTTTTACATTTGCCTCGTCCGGACCTACAAGGATAAACTCGTATTCCTCATCAGCCCCGAGGTCGACAACTTTAACCGTTGCCCCGAAGGCTATTTTTGACTGATTGATTTTTGATGGGTCTATCACATCGGCAAGCGCCAGTTTCGCCTGAAGCTCCTGTATACGTCCTTCCAGGAACGACTGCCGCTCCTTTGCAGCATGGTATTCAGCATTTTCAGAAAGGTCCCCATGAGCCCTTGCCTCGGCTATGTCCTTTATATTCCGGGGCCTGTCGAACTTCAAGAGCCTTTCAAGCTCTTCTTTAAGCTTCTGGTAACCATCAGGTGTCAGCGGTACGCGTTTCATTGCCAAGATATTACCTCCTGCTGCCCGTTAACCGGCGATCCACTAAAACTGTAAAATATAAAATAACATTTCGGCACTATTTTTTCAAAGTTGTACAAAGGCGACTTTAAGTGAAGGTCTCTCTATTTGCTGCTTTCTTTGGGCATTACCGGAAGGGGCGCCTTGAAAGAATAGCGCTCATCATCTATCAATATCTGGGCGGCCTTTAAATTGGAGGCATTAAAAACTATAGGCGCCTTTAGATTTGCAGTCAAATTGCTTTCGGACGCGGTGAGGATTACAAGCACTACGACATATGCCGGATCTTTGATTCCCAGAAAATTCTCCTCCTCATCATCCAGTTTGAGGTTATAGTCCGGGAAGAGTGTAAAGGGGTCGGTTACTATAAAGGCCACATCAGGATCATCTACCGCATGCAACCATCTTATAGGCTCCTTATAATCAAGGAGAACATACCTCTTCAATTCAGTAAAACCGGGAATTCCCAGAGGAAACGTAATGATTTTCCCCTCATCTATATCGATCTCTCCAAACCTGGTCGTATTGAATTTCATATTAGTTCCACCCCGCTAAAGCATCGCCCATATTCATCATTAGTACCTACGCTTTGTCTTTCACGCCCAGAAAATTCCTGAGCTTGTCAATATCTATGCGTGCCGCTTCCACATTCAGTTGTTTCAGTTTCTCGTAAAGCTCCTCCCTGTATATCGGCATTTCCTTCGGCGCCTCGATGCCGAGTTTAACATAACCGTTGCCGATTTCCAGAATCTTTATCCGTATATCATCGCCGATATTGATAGTCTGATCAGCCTTGCGTGTTAAAACGAGCATTCCGGCCTCATTTGAGAAAATCGAAGAGACTTGTTTTCAGAAAGTCCGTTGAAATGGTTCTGAGCCCCTGCAGCGCATTCTGCCTTTGTGCGATATCGGAGACCACTTTCCCGAAATCGGTATCCTGATCATTCGACAAATAAGTATTGACATTAAGCTCCACATCACCCTGATACTTTTCCTCCGCGTCGATCTTGTTCAGCCGTGAACCGATATCCGCCGCGGTTTGATAAACTTTTTCCGATACCGTATTAACGTAACCGATAGCCTTCCCGATCCTGCCGGCATCATTCGATTCAAGAGATACTTTCAGGAAGTTCAAAGCGCGAAGTATGTTATCTTGATTGAGGTAATTATTATTAAAACTATAGTAATTCGCTAAAACCGCATTGTTGCTCACATCAGAGCTGCCCGGTGCAACATTTACGTCTGCTGCATTGTATCCTAACAGTTGACGCGCTGTTGATGCCGTATTCGACCAGTACAAAGTAAGGGTATCCAGATTGCCCCCATTACTCGTAATGGTAAATTTCCTGGCATTTGGATCATAAGCAACCGCATAGGTGTTTGCGGAAGCGGTTGCAGCTTCCAATGCAGTTTTGATTGCTGCAGCTAATTGCGTTGCCGAATACGTCCCGGGAGTGATGGTCGCCGTTCCGGAAAGCGCTCCCTCTTTAATATTAATAGCATTATTCGAACTGTCTATTGCAATACTGTCATTGGCTGTTGACAGATCGCTGAAGTAATTATAATTTTTGATATCCGTCCCGAGCGTCATATTGACAGTGGTACTTTTATCATAGGAAAGCCGGTTAAGCCCCGTACCTGCCGCATCAGTGGTGGAGACAGTGACTTTTATCTTATCGGAGCTTCCGACGGGATTCGAGGCAACGACAAGCCGGTAATCCTGGCCCGTGAGCGTTCCGAAATTCACCACCTCCGCCTTTACCCCTGCGACGGCGGTGTTTATAGTATTACGAACATCATTAAGAGTTGCGTTAGCAGCAAGGTTGACATCACCGACAGAAAAATCACTTTTAATCCCTGTACTGCTCAGGGTTTGTACAGGCGCGGAATTAAAACCAAGTATGCTCCTGCTGTTTGAGGCGGAAAGATCAATGGTATGTCCTGCACCGTTAATGGAAAATGAATGGCTGGAAGAATCATAATTGAAAGCCACTCCTGCAACCAATCCTGAAAGAGCGGCGGCAAGACCTGCTCCGGTATAAATACCGCCCGGTATGGTTCGATTCGCGCCGTCAATATTGATAATATTGTTTGCGGCATTGATCATAAATCCACCGGCTGATGTCTGACTGCTGTCACCAACCTTGATAGACAACGCCCCCCCGTTGGCAGTAAAAACATCCGAGGAATTAACAAAGCTCCCGGAAGATGTGTACAATGCAGAAACAGGGTCTGCATCGGGAATGGTAATGGAGCCGTTATTGTTCCAGTTATAAGAAGGCAGTATGGCATTTGAGGAGTCCGTCGTGTACGCACGTTTGAAACTGAACAAGCCGCCTGCAGAAACGTTCGCAGAAATGTTTATACCCACGCCGACATTTAACTGAAGCGTGTTACTGTCTCCGACAAACTCACCGGAGTTGGCATCAACAGGAGCAACATTCGACTGGAAGCCGGAAAAAATATACCTGTCGCCAATTTTCGTATTGGCAATACCAACGGCCCGCTGGTACAACATGTCTACTTCTTTTGAGATCATGAGCTTTGAGTTCGCATCCGTTGTCGATGATGCCCCGCCTATTGCCAGTTCGCTTGCCCTCTGGAGAATATCGCTTAGATTCCCAAAGGCTGAATCGAACGCCTGGAGCGGGCCTTTTGCTGCGTCAATAGTCCTTTTATACTCGCCCAGGGAGGCTAATTGAGTTTTATAATTAATAATCCTTACCAGCGTTGAGGGATCATCCGAGGGCCGGTTGATCTTCTTTCCCGTGGAGATCTGCTCGTTATCGCTGATTACCGCTTCCATGTTCCTCTGAATACCGGAAAGGAATCTATCAAAAAACATCTGGGTCGTAATTTTCACGGCTATCTCCCTGTCATTCTCATGATGGTGTCAAGCAAGTCATTGGCCATACTAATCATCTTTGCGGCTGCCTCAAAGGATTTTTGATATTTGATAAGGTTGGCAGCTTCTTCATCCAGGCTCACACCTGAAAGCTCATCCCTCCTCTTGTTAAGCTCTTCCACGATGGTATTCTCAAATTTCACACTCTCCTTTGCCGACAGCGCTTCTACGCCCACATCAGAGACCAGACCGCGATAAAAATCAAGGGGCTTCATACCCGCAAAGACTGTCTGGTTTGACTGGTCGGCAATGGTGTTTGCATTCCTGTTGTCTCCGGGGATCGCTTTTATTGCAGTAGACAAGACAGAAGCGGGGTTATCGCTTACCGCATAACTGCCTGCACCGGCAGCAATGCCGGCATCAGCGCTGAAACCGAAAACCTGCTTGCCTGTCGAGCCGGCGTTGGTCCACAGTATATTGAGGGGGTTGGCGCCGCTCGCCTTTATGATCTTGAACTGCTTGACATTCGGGTTATAGGCAACCGTGTAGGTATCGGAAACCCCTGATGCAGATTGCAGTGCGGTTGTCAGCGCCGCTGCGAGGTCGCCCGGAGCGTAGGAACCGGGTGGAATTGTCGTTGTTATATTTGCACCGCCTACGTTAAACACAATACCGTTATTCGAACTGTCGATAGAAAAGGTATCAATGGAAGAGGCTATTCTTTTGGGGTCGGTAAATGTCGTTGCTATATTTTTTGCGGCATTCGGGTCGAGCTGGACATCGAACGTCTCCCCGTTAGGATTTGTCCCCCAGTTGCCGTCTATCCTCACTTTAACCCCTTCGAACTCCAAAGTCCTCCAGAATGAGCCGGTGGTATCCGTGGTTAAATTGACCTGGGTCTGGTTAAGTGTCGAAGGATTCGACGGAATATAGCCGGGGTTCGGAGTAATGGTCGTCCAGGTGCTCCCGTCCGTCGATTTCTGCACACGCCAATATCTTCCGGTAGTGTCCTCTTGCTGATATCCGGCCCCTCCGGTGGTATTATAGTCTACCTTATATTGCGCCTGCGGATTGGCGCTGGTCGTATCGGTTACGCTCATCGATGAGATGACCGCGCTGGTCGAAAGCAAATTGAGACCGGCGCCAAGCGCATCAGTCGTTGCGGCTGAAATCCTTACATCTCCCAATCTGCCGTCGGGATTTGATTTGATACTGATCCTGTAATCATGCGCGGTTGAGGTGCCCAAATCCACCACTGCTGCAGATACTTTCGAGCCGGCCTGTGCATTTATAGCGCTCGCTACCGCATTAAGTGTTGAGTTTGCAGCTATGGTAACAGTTGCAGGTGTTGTATCATTATCTCCCAGTTTTACGGTTAACGTACCGCCATTGGCAGTAAAAGTCGTTGTTGAAGGATCTGTTGCGAACCCCACAGAGGTGTATTTGGCAAGCAGGGTAAGCGGTTTGAAAAAATTACCTCCGGGCAGGCTGTCCAGACCGTATCCCTGTTTGTGATAATAATTGGTAATGTCCGCAAGATCGACAGCAAGATAGTTCAATTTGTTCATAAAGCCGGGGAGTTTCGTCTCCCTTAAATCAAGGTTTGCCTTGAGCTCACCGCCTGTTGCCGGGCCGCCCGATATGATACTGGTGATATCCCTTGTCTCGATAATAGCGCCGACTCCATTGGTAATGTTCACATTAAAATGCATATTGTTTGCCGTGTCGGTGGAAACGGACATGTTGAATACTCTTCCACCGTCGACAAGGGGCGTGCCTCCGATAAGAACCGAGGTAACACCGGCGCTGTTTTCATAGCTGGTAACCCTTACTATCTCGTTTAAGCGCTGGAGAAGGCCGTCCCTCTGATCAATCAAGTCCAGCGCCCCGGGGGAACCGGCGATCTTCGTATTCAGATCCGAAATCTTGGAGCTGATAGTATTTATTTCATTTACAAGAGATTGGCTTCCTGTAACTATATCTGCACGCTCGGTATCAAGTGTCGTATATGCCCTGTTTAAACGGGAGCTCAGATCATCGGCCTTTTTAACGAGCAGTGTCCTCTGCGCGTACCCTTCCGGATTCTGAGCGACATCCTGCCACGCATTGAAAAAATCGTTGAAAACCGTGCTCATACCGTTACCGGACGCATCATTAAAGATATTCTCTATCTTCACAATACCCTTTTGATAATCATCCCAATAGGAAAAATTGGACTTCTCCGTATTCAACTGGAGGGTTACGAATGAATCATACAATCTCTTCACTCCCGACATTCTGACTCCCCGTCCGCTATCCCCTGCGCTGGTGATTATACCTGTCGGGATGCTTTCGAGGACGACGTCCTGCCTTGTGTAGCCCGGCGTCGCTGAGTTGGAGACGTTATGCGCCGTCGTATCCAATGCCTTCTTTGTAGCGAACATCGATGTCAGAGCAATGTCAAACACACCGAGAACGGACATTTATACCTCCACCGAGATCTTATGCTGGGCGCTTACATCAAAGGTGCTCAGGAAATTGTATGAGGTTTTTATATAGTAGAGAGATTTTTCGATCAATCTACTGTTGAATCTGTTCAATTCCGTTATGCTGTGGATGATTGAAGTAAACTTTGAAGCGATGCCTGTGAGCTTATCCTCGTAATCTGCTCCTGCCAGCTCTGCAACTTCAGATATCGTTTTGTTTTTGAAGCCGAGGGCCGCGAGTATTTTTTCACGTTCCTCGTCACATCCCCTGATACTGCTTGTAATTGCCTCTTTGTCGTTTAGTAATTGCTCCAGGGCTTTTGGATCAAGGCTGATTATTACGTCCTTTTCCTGTTGCAGAAGCTCAACCATCCTGGTGCACAGGGAGAACTCCTTTTCCAAAATATTGACCAATTCTTCATATAAGTGAGTCAATTATCGCCTCCTTTACTAGTTTACCCGCTACGGCCTCGCCCCTTACATTGTAAGTGCCGGCATTAATGGCGTTTTTCACTTCGTCCACGCGGTCAGTCCTTACTTCGGGAACCTTGCTGACCTCTGCCTGGAGTCTTCCTATCTCCTTTGCCTTTTCAGATACGGTTACCTGGTCCTTTGTCAGGATTTCTTCTGATTTTTCCCCTGATTTTTCCTTAACCTTGTCGGGTTTCTGTAAATTTGACCCCGAAATGTCGATCCTGTCGGTTATTCTCATCTCTTTACTCCTCCTTGCATATAATATTACTTAATTAATATTATATCGGAGAATTTCCATAAAAGTTAACCGAAAAAGCCCATGGGGTCCACTGGCGACCCCTGTTTTCTTACTTCAAAATGCACATGAGAACCTGTCGATTTTCCAGTAGAACCTGACAGGGCAATAATTTTGTCCTGGTCTACAAGGTCACCTGTTCTTACATAGTTTACAGAGTTGTGCGCATAGATACTTGTCATGCCGTTTCCATGTTCTATAACCACGCAATTGCCATAGCCCCCTGATTGTCCGCTGAAAACAACCCTGCCCGGCGCCGCCGGCGTAATAGGGGTGCCTTCAGGCACGGCAATGTCTATCCCGTTATGGTGGTGCAGCTTTCCGTCCATAGGATCATGCCGCGTTCCGTACCCGGAAGATATCCTCCCCTCAACCGGAGGGCTTAAAGACAATGATGAGTGCCGAGTAACGCGTGACGAGCCCTCTTCATCCTTTAACTCGTTACTGTCTTTCATGTTACTCGTTACTTCCATCTTGTTACTATTTTTAGTTAGAAAATCGCCTATTCCAATACCCCTCTCGGCAAGAGACCTGGATATCTCCGAGGTTATAAGGGGCATAAATGTCGATACAGTCTTATCTTTGCCGAAAGATGTCTGCTCCATCATGATTTTCATGAATTCATTGAGAAAAACCGTCTCGATTTCCTTTGCCATGACTTTCGCATCAGACTTTCCCTTCACCTTCTCCTGTATCTGGATATTCCCCGATTCGGGCCTTATTATGTTGGTCGGCGGTTTCACATGAGCACCAGATCGGCCTTAAGGCTTCCCGCAGCCTTGATAGCCTGCAATATGGCGACAAGGTCTCTCGGGGTAACGCCGAGCGCGTTAAGCGCCTTGACCAGTTCACCTATTGTCGTCCCCTTTACCTCCATCAATGCCGCCTTCTTCTCTTCAACCTTTGTTTCCTGTTTAGGAACGACTACCGTTGCCGCCCCTTCGGGGGCAAACGGCAAGGGCTGTGAAACCTGGAGCTCTGTCTTGATCTCGATGGTCAAACCTCCGTGGGCAAGCGCAACAGGGCTGATGGCGACATTCTCGCCGATAACGACCGTTCCTGTCCTCTCGTTGACAACGACCCGCGCAGGCACATCGACATCAACGGATATCTGTTCAACCGCTGACATGAGGTCAATCACTTTATCCGTGAACGCGTCCGGGATCAAAATGGAAATAGTCGATGGACCTTCCGCTTTTGCAAAGATGCCGCCAAGACGATCGTTTATCTTATCCGCAATCCTCTTTGCGGTTGTAACGTCCTGCGTTACCAGGAGGATATCAAGCCTGTTCTTGCTGTTCAGTTGAATAGGAACTTCCCGTTCCACGATGGCCCCGTTCGGTATGGTCCCTACGTTCGGATGGTTCTTGATGATCTGTGCCCCTCCCCCTCCCGCGATAAAACCTCCTATGGAGAGGGGGCCCTGCGCAACAGCATATACGTTGTTATCAGGTCCCTTCAGGGGAGTCATGAGGAGTACCCCGCCCTGCAGGCTCTTTGCGTCGCCAATGGATGATACCTGCACATCTATCTTCGAGCCCGGCTTCACCATGGTGGGGAGCTTTGCGGTAACTATGACGGCTGCTATATTCTTTGTCTTCTTCTTTACATCGGTATCATAGGGGTTTATCGTTATGCCCATTCTGGTGAGCATATTGGCAAAGGGCTGAAACAGGAAGGTTCCCGTTTTATCACCGGTCCCGTTCAGCCCGACAACAATCCCGTACCCGATAATTTCATTTTCCCTGATGCCGGCGAAGCTGGCGATATCTTTTATACGCTCGGCAGAGGCCGTGATGCGTGATGCGTGAAGAGTTACAAGTGAGAAAATAACGGTCAGAAAGACGGTGGTTACAGTTTGCACTTTATCTCTCATTATTTTCTCCTGTTTTAATCTTCTATACCCTTTACTCATCACGCATTACGGTAATTAGAACGGCCATACCTTATCCAGGAGTCTTACAAGCCATCCCTGCGATTGCTTGTCATCCAGGACGCCGTCACCTACAAGGTATATCTGGGCGTCCGCCACGTTCTGGGAGAGGATGGTGTTGTTCGGCAGGATATCATCCGGCCTCACGATCCCTCTCAACACGATGATCTCCTTTTCGTTGTTCACGATGACCTCTTTCCTCGATTCGATCACCAGATTGGAATTGGGGAGGACCTCCATCACCTTAGCTGTTATCGTCGCGGTCAGCTTCCCTTCCCGCGTAGTATCTCCGTTTCCCTTGAACTTCGAGGTCCCGCTTCCCTTGAATCCCTTGTTCAGGTCGTTGAGCATGGGGAAGTTGTCGACCTGCATGCCCAGGGCGTTCGCCACCGTGTAATTGCCCGATGAATCACGGTCGGTATTCGTGGAAGCCTTTTTTGATGCCGTCGATCTCTCGGTTATCAGGATAGTCAGGAGGTCGTTTACCCTCCGGGCCTTTCGATCTTCGTAAAGCGATGCCCTTTCCATCCAGAGGGAGCCTTCCGAAGCGTACCTCTCCTTTTCCTTCGTCTCGAAGTATTTGGGCGGCATGGGCGCCGTCTTTATTTCTCTGGCCTCTTTCAGACCGGTACAACCCGTAAAGACAGCAACGAGTAAAAAGTAAAAAGTAAAAAGTAAAAAAATGCGCAACAGGTTTCCGGTTTCCTCTTTATTCTTTAGCTCGTCACTCGTTACTATCAACTCGTTACTGTTCTTCATATTTTCACCTTCACCGTATTCGGCGCTACCAATATTCCGCTTACCTCTTTTTTGGACATATCGCAAAGGACCCTTGCTTCGCCGCCCACAACGGCATCGCTCCTGAGCTGGCCCCTGGTCGATATGACCACATTGCCTCCTTCGATCACAAGGTTAACCTTCTGTCCTCTCTTGATGGTCGCCGTCGTGCTCAGATAGCCTGACTTGAAAAGGATACCCTGTCCGATGTTGGTTTTTAAAATCTTTCCTTCAATGTCCTTTCTCTCGGTTATGGCGCCCGGAGGCAATTTCGCACTTTTCTGCGTTATTTCGTAGAAATCTCCCTCTGTCAGCACCGTACCGACGGAAAGCGGCCTCGACGCAACAAAAGCGTTTGTCATGACATCGTATGATGTCTCAACGATCACCTCCCGCGTCGCTGCATTTTTGTCCGTGAGCGACACCGCGAAAAGCGCCTTGTTTCTGCCGTTATAACCGCTCATGTTCAGGCCTTTGATCGCGTAGTCGCCCCCGTATTTCATAATGTCCGCTCCCTTCACTATCCTGATCTCGTTCAGCTCTACCTGATCGGAAACGGAATTCATCAGTTCTTTCAGCACTGCCCGGCGGATACTTTCCATGAGTCCTTCATTATTGCCGGAATACGATACAAAGGGAAGGAAGAGGCAGCAACAAATGACGAGTAACAAGTAACAGGCATACTTGAATATCCCTTTTTTCATATTATCTTCCTCCTTTACCTTTTAACTCGCAGCTTTCACTCATCACCGTCTTTTTACCTCTTCAAGTTGCTCGAGGTCTGCAGCATCTCGTCTGATGCCTGCACGGCTTTCGAATTCAGATCAAAAGCCCTCTGCGCAATTATGAGATTGGCGAGTTCTTCCACCACATTGACGTTCGACATTTCAATGAAGCCCTGATTGATCGTTCCGCGTCCTTCCGTTCCGGGCACACCGGTTACGGGCGCACCGGAGGAGTCCGTCTCGGTGAACAGGTTTTTCCCCTGGGCCTGAAGCCCTGCGGGATTGATAAACCGGGCTATCTCGATCGATCCGATTTGCGAAGGCGCGACACTGCCCGGCTGCATGACGCTGACGCTGCCGTCATAGGTAATGCTGACCTTTGTCGCATCAGACGGGATCGTTATTGCAGGCTCAATCGGGTATCCGTCCGAAGTCACGATTCTCCCATCCTTGTCGAGCTTGAATGCTCCCGCCCTTGTGTATGCCATGGTGCCGTCCGGCATTGTTATCTGGAAAAAACCGTCTCCCTCGATAACGAGATCGAGGTCATTATTGGTAGCCACAAAGTCTCCCTGGGTAAAAAGCTTCTGAACCGCTACAGGCTTGACGCCGAGTCCCACCTGGATACCAGCCGGCACCTGTATGCCGTCCCCGGAGGTAACACCCGGGGCCCGTAACGTCTGGTAGAGGAGGTCCTGAAAATCAGCCCTGCTTCTCTTGAAGCCGACTGTATTTACGTTTGCAATATTATTGGATATGACATCAACATTGAGTTGCTGAGCCTGCATCCCGGTTGCCGCAGTAAAAAGCGATCTGATCATCTAAAAGGCCTCCTTATAGAGCGTTATGTGCACTGGAGTAAGGGGACTGTCCCTATTTACGGACGAAGCGAAGCGAAGTCGTAGAATAGGGACTGTCCCCTTACTCACATAACTCGTGTTATTTATACTTTTGCAATTTCCGAAACGGTCCTCTGCGCCAGGTCATTAAAATTCTGAATAACCTTCTGGGCCGCCTCATATTCCCTCAATGCGCTTATTATCCCGACCATCTCCCTTACGGGATTTACATTCGACATCTCTATATTCCCTTGCAGAATCTCGCCCTTGGCCAAGCCCGCTTCTGCGCCCGAGAACAAAGAGTCTCCCACATGCATAATGGCATTGATGTTGACGAACTTAAGTTTTCCCGCCGGAGTTCCATTTACATAAATATTTCCATCAGGAGAGATGTTTACCGTTTCACCAGCAGCTCTAACCGGACTGTTCGCCGTATCCAGAACCTTTAATCCTCCAGCGGTGACCAGGAATCCATCCTTGTCCCTGCTGAAGCTGCCGTTCCTTGTGTAAAGGGTTTTGCCTTTGCCTTCGACCGCGAAAAATCCATCGCCCCTGATCGCCAGGTCAAGAGGATTGCCTGTCATCTTCATGTCCCCCTCAGAGGCGTCTATATGATATGCACCGATATAAGACATTGCCCTGGCATCGGGGTATAGGGAATCCTGCTTTTGGGGATTGCCCGCCATGAGCGGGTATAGCTGCGAGGAAAATATGGTCCTCTTGTAACCCGCTGTGCTCGCATTTGCCAAATTATTGGCAACATTGTCCAGTTCTTGACTCCTCAGCACAGCCCCGCTCATTGCCACATATGTCCCCTTATACATTTAATGACCTCTCCTTGCGATATTGCCATAGTAAAAGCAATATTAATGCCAGGGGAAAAACGTTATGGCATTGCAGCGTTTGTGGCGTTTCAGCGTGCAGTATTAATAAAAGAGCGCTATAACGCTTTACGCTATAACGCTCTTGGTGGGAAATTTTTTCCGGGGCGGGAAAATTATACCGTGATGTCTATCCCCTCTTCCTTTTCCTCCGGGGTTTCGGGAGATCTCTTTTCTTTTGGTTTTTTAGTGCTCTCTCTATATTCCTTGTCCGTTTTCCTGACAACACGGCTCTTCGGGAATACATGAGCAGGCCCTACATTCCGAACGCCGGAAATCCTGTATGATCCCCCTATGCCTTCATCATTGGCCATCTTGATTTATGTATCGTGAAATATCCGAACTTCTTGATTCACTCCAGCAATTGGGCTTTCTGCTCGATATAAATCTTTTTCAGCTTTTCCTGCAATTCATTGAACTTTTCTTCGGTAAGCCCTACCTGCTCAAACCCCGCTTTTGATAAATTAATGGGGACCCTCAGCCCGATACCCAGGTTCAGGCACATGGCATCCGCTATGCGGACTATCTGGCAGAGGGTTTCGTGGTTATTGTCCTCAAACGACGGAAAGCTCTCGGCGTGATGATATTCTATCACCGCCTCAAGGCTTTTGGGCAGCTTCCATTTCCTCGCGATAAGGCCCCCGACATTGCAGTGGTTAAACCCGAGCATTTCGTCCTCTACCTCCAGAAAAGGCAAGCCTTCCTCATAGACCCTTTCTATAATGACGCAATAAGATTCCGGGAGGCTGTTGTTGAGAATAATCTTCCCCATATCGTGAATCAATCCGCCGATAAGCGCCTCCTCGGCCTCGATCATCTGTGTTTCCGCCGCAAGGAGCGACGCCGCGAGAGATACCCCGAGGCTGTGTTCCCACAATTTCTGTTCAAAGAGGCCGAATTGCCGGTGGAGATCCTTCATTGAGGCGGCCGTCACAAGGGACTTCATGGTGTTGAAACCGATCAGGATGATCGCAGTCGAGACGGTGTCTATGCTCCTGCCCCTCCCGTAATACGGGGAATTGGCGATCCTCAGGAGTCTTGCTGAAAACGCCTGGTCTTTTGAAATAATTCTCTCAAGCTCATTTACCGATGAATAATCATCGTTGATAAGCTGCAAGACCTTTGATGCGATCGGAGGAAGGCTCGGCACATCAACCGTGTCCATAATGATTTTTTCAAGCGTATCCTCTTTCATAATTCCTCGAATTCAATAAGTATGCTTTTTATTTCATCCAGTTTAAACGGCTTGTTTATGACTTTCACCTGTTCACTTTTCAGGAAGTCGTCAAGCCGTTCGTCCAGCACCGCACCGGTAATGACAATAAATCTCTTCGCAAGCCCCGCGTCCCTGTTTTTTACTATTCCGTACAGCTTGTCCCCGGCAAGCTTCGGCATCATGTAATCGCAGAATACCGCCCAGTATGAGTTTTCTTCCAGCGCTGCAACGGCCTCCTCACACGACAGAAATATATCGGTATCATAGCCGAGGCCGCTGAGGAACAGCATCATCAAATTAGCCACATCAGTATCATCGTCAACTACAAGTACTTTTTTCATTTTGTCCCAACGCCTTGTTCAGGGTGATTATAACAGATAATCCGCTTGAACCGCTGTTATACGGCTTCCCCTGCGTTACTGCAATTCATGCTGTCAATCATAAAGCTGCAATACATAAAACCTGAAACCGGGCAGCCTTACGGCTGCTCTCAATGACCGAACCGTTTCTCCTATGCCTCGGATTCCAGTTTGTTTAAACTAGATATTATCCCGTCCCCGTGGAGCAACTGTCCCTACACCGAATTGATTATTTCGCCTGCCATTTCTTCCAGGGGCAGTACTTTATCGGCAATGCCCGCGTCAACGACCGCCTTCGGCATGCCGTAGACCACACAGGTCTCCTCATTCTGTGCAAATATCCTCCCGCCTGTTTTTTTAAGGGCTATCATGCCATTGAGCCCGTCATGCCCCATTCCGGTCAGAATTACTCCCAGCGCCCTGCCCGGAAAGAATTCAGCAATCGAGAGCATCAGGGCATCAACGGACGGGCGGTAGATGAAATCCTCCTTGCTCTCTGAAATACTGATCACCGTATCTATGCCCCTTTTCCTTGTTACCCGCATATGTCCGCCGCCGGGCGCCACAAGGGCAACTCCGGGCCTTAAGGACTCGCCCTCTTCGGCTTCCTTAACGGTGATCTGGCTCAACTGATTAAGCCTTTCGGCAAAGGGGCCGGTGAAGTTGGGGGGCATATGTTGGGCTATTACAATCGGGGCAGGAAAATCTTTCGGCAATCTCGGTATTATTTCCTGGAGGGCTTTCGGTCCCCCTGTGGATGTCCCAATCGATATTACACTAATCCTCCGTTCGCCGGTAGTTCTGACAGGCATAGCCTTGAGGATCTCGATCGTTTTGGGGGCAGCAGAAGGTCTGATGTGTCTCCTGACAATCCCCTTTTTCGCGATCTGCTTTATCTTATCTATTAGAATTTCCTTGATTTTGATTATGTTCACCGATAATTCGGAGAGGTTTTTCGGTATAAAATCGACTGCGCCCAGATCAAGGGCTTCCAGAGTGACTTTCGCCCCTTCCGTAGCAATTGAACTGACCATGATCACGGGGACAGGGTTCCTCTCCATAATATGCTTTAAAGCGGTAATGCCGTCCATGCGCGGCATCTCGACATCCATAGTCACAATATCGGGGTTCAGGGTATCGACCTTCTCGATCGCCTCCAGCCCGTCCCTCGCAGTCCCTACAATTTTAATCTCGGGATCCGAGGAGAGCATGTTGGCGAGCGCATTCCTCATGAACGCCGAATCATCGACAATAAGCACCTTTACCATTCGTTTAATTCCTTAACCTGGGTTTATTTTAAAATCCGCGTCCTTTGTGTATCTTACACCTTGAACCACCCGGCCATCGAATTCAATTCGACGGCAAACTTCGAAAGCTCTTCAGAAGTGCGCTTTATCTCGGTAATCGAGTTGCCCAGTTGTTTGGTTATTGAAGCGATATTTTCCATGTTGTGCGAGACCTCTTCCGAGGCGGACGACTGTTCTTCCGTGGCCGCAGCAATCCTCTGGACCATATCAGCGACTTGTCCGACATATACGACTATCTCGTCTATCGCTTTCAAGGTATTCTTCACATGCACTATTACCTTCTCAACCGATTCCCTCTCCTCTTTCATGAATTCTACTGATTCGCCCACCTCGGTTTGCATGGTCCTCACAGTCTTGGCGATATCGTCTGTGGCATTGGCGGTCCTTTCGGCCAATTGCCTTACGCTGTCTGCAACAACCGCGAACCCCCTGCCCTGCTCCCCTGCCCTCGCCGCCTCTATAGCCGCATTCAGGGCAAGCAGGTTGGTCTGGTCGGCTATGTCCTTGATCAGGGTTATTATGTCATTTATCTCTTCGGATTTATGGCCCAGCGACTCGACCTTCACAGCGGACTCCTTGACGGTATCCGCAAATTTCACCAATTCATTTACGGTAATATCCATAGCAGCTTTGCCCTGCATTGCCGTCTTTTTCATCTTCTGCGCCGCTTCGGATGTATCTGAAGCATTTTTTGCAACATCCAGCGTAGTTTGTGACATCTCTGTCATAGCCGTTGCCGATTGGTCTGTCTGCGCGGTCTGCTCCTGCGAGCCTTTTTCGAGCGCGGTTGCAGTGGCTGACAATTCCTCCGAGCTGCTTGCGAGGCTTTCCGTAGCATTCCTTATCCTGCCCACGATTCCCCTCAGGTTGTTCACCATCTTTGCCATCGACGATTGGACTATACCGACTTCATCATGGGCATTGACGGATATTTCACTCTTAAGGTCTCCGCCGGCAACCTCATCGGACACCCGCATGAGCTGATTCAAAGGCCTGGCAATGGACCGGTAGACCCAGACGCCGAAGGCGACCCCGAACACAACGGCGCCGAGGCTTATCGCGCCGATGAGCGCCATGCTGAAACTGACCATTTTGTTCACCGTCCCGATAGCCTTCTCCTGTTCGCCCTGAGCGATTGTAACGGTCTTTTTGCCTTTTTCCGCCTGCTGCAAAACAATTTCCCTAAGCCTCCCGGCAGCCTTGACCGCCTTTTCTTGCATGGAGAGATGGTTGTCGATCTTCGCAATAACACCTTCACGCGCAAACAGCAGTCCCCTGATGGAAGCCAGGGATGCCTCGACAGTGCGCAATATCTTCATCTCTTCCTTTGCATTGATTTTTGCAAGTGCCTTTTCGAGATTTTTTTCGGCGTTCTCTATCCTTCCGAACACCTTCTTGAGCTCATTCTCTACGCCGGTTACATCCTTCACAGAGGCAAGGGTAAAGAGCTTCGTTGACAACCCCTCTATTGACAATCCAAGAGCCACGAGCTCGGAGTTGCCTGTTAAAACGTTGGTCGCGATATTCGCCTGGGTAAAGACTTCACCCTGTCTTTTGGTCTCGATACCGTATTTTTCTTCTGCGGAAACCACTTCCTGGTCAATAGTGAGCAGGATCGATGATAATTTCTCACCTACGTCCTTGTTTATGGCCTCCTCCCTGCCCTCATCAGCCGCGGTCCGCGCGTCCCTGGGAGATGACTTGATTTTTACAAGCTCCTCTATCCTTTCGCCAAGAGCCTTTATGTCCGCGGTTAGATTCTTCGATTCCTTGAGATATTCGTTTTGAAGCGCTTTGTTGATTGCAGACCTTGCCTTTCCCCGGCCTATGATCATAGTCTTTTTATCCTGGGCCTTCTGGATCTCGAAAACAGCCAGTTGGAGGTCTTTCAACGTGATTTTCAGCAACTCGATATTCCTGAGCCTTGAAGATATGCTCTCCGTATCCTCCAGGGACGTCACAAAAGCCGCTGAGCGGTTGAGCTGAAGGCCTTTGATTTTTGTGTCCAGCTCCTGAAGCTTGCCGGAGTTCTCCTTTAGCCGCTGCATAATAGTCCTGTCCGCTGCTCCCGCAGCCTCTTCGGCCTGCAATCTGCCCTGCGCAACATCGAAGAGCTCGGTTGCTATTTTGTGCAGTTCCTCATGGGTCTCAAGCTTAGAGCCGCCTGAAAGGGACTCCAGGGCGCCCTGCGCATTCTTTACTTCGGACAGCGCTTTTTCGGCTTCCACACGATAGTTCCTATACTCTTCCATGCCCTTTGAGGTATTGATCTTGACAAGGTCGGCGGTGGCCCCCTGTATGGCCCTCTGAAATTCGACGGTCCTCATTTGAAAGGGTGTGCTTCGCTCCGTCAGGTAAAATAACTTGCTCTTGACAAACCCCATCCCTATGATGCTCGTGGCGGCAACGGCGCCGATAATCACAAGGACAATTACAACATTCAGTGTCAGTTTAGTCTTTATTGTCATATTTCCACCGCTCTTTCAAATAACCTCTATTTATGGATCATTCTTCCCGGACAAGACCTCAGCGCCCTTTAAAAGGTTGAGGTCAAGTCTCTGCGCCCCTTAACCTCAACCTCATACTAACTGTTCACTCTGTGGGGTAACCTCTCTTCTTCCAGTCCGGAAGCCCCTCTCTGTACCAGTGTATTTTTTTAAACCCGAGATGTTGAAGGATTAATGCTGCGGCAGGAGAGCGCCAGCATCTGACCCCGTTACAATAAAGTATCAAGTCTTCGTCCTTATTGTATTTGCCTGCAAGAGAAGGATTTTTCAACAACTCGTCCACGGTAAGCAACCGGGCGCCTGCGATACGTTCCGTGTCATATTGTGTCTTTAGGCGGTTATCGATAACCTTTGTCCCCTTTGCCTTCATCCTGGAGACTTCATCGCCTTTGATTACCGGTATGCCCGGAAGTGTTTCGGGCATTTCTTTTTTGTTCTTTTCAAGCTCCTGAATATCCGCGATCTTCTTCATCACCGCGTCCGGATAAGGTGATGCGAAAGCGAAACCCGCCGCCACCAGCATTACTACTGCAAATACTCCCACGCGCCAGAGACTTCTTCTCATCACAACCTCCATCTTAAAATCAGGATACATGCCACCAAAGGTGGCCGGCCCTTGCCGCTTCGACCTCTCTTATTGTTTTATTTTATATACTTCTGTCCTTCCCCTTTAATAAAATCGATAAGTTTCTGTACATTGGCAGACGGTTTGCCCTTCGTGACTATGGGTATTTCACTTAATGCTTCCGGCTGCTCGGGAACCTTGACGGTGTTGTCAGCAACGCTTGAAGCGGAAATCCCTATGGCCTCCTGATTGGATGCCACATTCTGTCTTAGATCCGGACCTGTGGTTGCATCAAGGACGTCTTTTACAGGGGTTATCCCGTCAAGCGCCTTATTTATGAATAAAGAGTTCATTCCCGGGGTGAGTTTTCCCCACACGACAATTATCGGCATATCCTTTCCGCCGACATCCTTCCAGTTTGTTATCTTTCCGGTAAATATCCCCTTCAACTGCTCTTTGGTGAGCTTTGAAACAGGATTGGACTTGTTGATCATCACTACCGCCCTGCTCTTTCCGATAACAACCCCTTGTATTTCCGCCTTGTTGACTTCGATGCCCTCCTTTTTCATCATGGCAATCCACTCATCCACAGTAAGTCCTGCACTTGCAGCATCTATAGCGCCTCTCATTAATTCCTCTAAAGCCATTTTCGGCCCTTGTTCCAAAAGAGTCATTTTAACTCCCGTTGCCTTTTCAAAATGTTCCTTTATCGGTTTGAAGATACCGTTTGAAGGCGCTGCTCCGGCGCCGATTTTTATTTCATCGGCAAAAGCACCGCTCGTCCCCAAGGACAAAACCAAACCGGTCAACAAAATAACGACAAACTTCTTCATAATGACCTCCCCTTAAATGCATGCCCTTATTTGTTATCAGAATCCAAAATCTTTCAGCAGATCGTCGACTCCCGACTGCGACACCTGCTCGGGAGCCGGCACATCCGCTTTCACCCCTTGCTCGATCTTTACGCCGAAGGTGGCGATGAGCCTCACAAGCTCCTCTTCGATATCCCCCACAAGCTTGATAACCTTTTTTATGGTCTGCCCCGTAAGATCCTGAAACGACTGTGTCGTCAATATCTCCGTCAGGTCATCCTCAAGGCTGTTCTTGAAGCTCTTCAAGTAATTCACCGATTCCTCGGGCTCCTTGATATTTCTTATGTGGGAGGCAAGGTCGTCCATGCTCAACGTATATTTTTCCACTATCCCCATTGTCTTATTGGCGGCCTCTTCGGTCTTGTCAATAACAAACCGGAGCTTATCGACTGCATTGGGCATGTCGGTTATCGCCATATCCCTGAGCTTGGGGTCAAGGGCCTCTTTAAAGCTCCTGATTGCATCGTGGAGCTTTCTCGTGACCTTGCCGACCTCCTTGAACAGGTCATTCTGCCCCTTTTTCATAATGCTCTGGATAGCCTCATCCGCCTTATCATAGTCCTGGTTTGCAATCGCATTCATAAAGCCGACCATCTCGTCGAACAGGGCGTACCTCGGGTCTTTCGAATCCATTCCTTTTCTCTCGAAAAAGTCTTTTGCGTCCATCACCTCTTTCACGAGCAGCTCTCCCCCGATGCCTTCCACTCTCTTTACGACCTCTACTTTATCGCCTTCATCTTTCACTTCAAATATTTCATCCTCGAAAAGACTCATGTCCTCGGTAGGGATAAGCCTCTTTGTATCGAGGAGCACAACCAGTTTGTCGTCAACTTTTGCAACGCCCGAAACTATATCAGAGGTATTGAAATCGGTCGGCGGCTCTATTTCAGATTCCTTTATGCTGACTACCCCCGTTATACCGTCGACGAGGACACCGAAAATAATGCGCCCGCTTGTGATGACAATGACTTTCTCCCCTACCGCTTCCCCCTGCAGACCGACCATCTTCTTCAGGTTGACTATCGGGATTATCCTGCCCCTCAGATTGGTGATGCCCTCTATATAAGGGGGGGCCTGAGGCAATTTTGTCAGTTGCGGCACGTTGACGATCTCCTGAACCTTCAGTATCGGGATGGTATATTCATTGCTATTCATGGTGAAGCCTATATACTGCATGAGTCCTCCTCTTGTGCGTTATAGCGTACAGCTTTATATCCTTTAACGCTATAACGTTTTTTATTTATTGCTTACAGCAAAAATATTTCTTGCCAATACCGCAAGATCGATTATCAGGACAACCCTTCCGTCACCCGTAATAGTGGCGCCCAGAATGCCGCATTCTTCCGATTCGATACCGTTGATAGTTTTTATTACGATCTCTTCCTGTCCGAGCAATTCGTCAACGGCTATGCAGAACCTCCGGTCCCCGACCAATGCAACGAGCACATAACTGTAATCAACCCGCAGATCCGATTTCCTGGCGACAGACAGGACCTCCGCCATTTCGAACATCGGGATGATCCTGCCGCGAATGGTCAGCACCTTCTGGCCCGTTACATCTTTTATATCATTCCTTTTAACCCTGAGGGTCTCCTCTATCATCGTCTGCGGGAGGGCGTAAACCTCTTTGCCGACCCTCACCATCATTGCGTTCAGGATTGCAAGGGTCAGGGGCAGGCTTATCTTGAAGGTGCTTCCGGTATCCCTTTTGGTGATTACTTCAACATATCCGTTCAGTTTCCCGACATTCGTTTTTACCACATCCATACCTACGCCGCGGCCGCTGAGCTCCGTTGAAACGTCCTTTGTAGAGAACCCCGGTAAAAATATAAGGTTTATAGCGGAATCATCTGACATTTTTAATGCTTCCTCTTCGGTTATAAGCCCTTTCGAGATCGCCTTCCTCTTGACGGCATCCACGTCAATGCCTTTGCCGTCATCTGAAACCTCTATGACGATCTGCGTACCCTTCTGATAGGCGCTGAGAATTATCCTGCCCTTTCCGGGTTTTCCTTTCTTTTCCCTCTCTTCGGAAAACTCTATTGCATGGTCTATCGAATTCCTGATTATATGGACCAGGGGGTCTCCGATATTTTCTATGACGGTCTTATCGACTTCGGTATCCTCGCCGAACATCTCCAGATCTATATCCTTACCCAGATTTCTGGCCATATCCCTGACCATTCTGGGGAATTTACCGAAAACCTTCTGTATGGGCTGCATCCTCATCTTCATCACGGCAAGCTGCAAGTCGGAGGTAACCCTGTCGAGAAAGCCCGTTGTCTCAAGGAGGCTTTCCACGTGGGGGTCGTCCGAGTAGCTCATATCGAGCTTTGCCGCAAGGTTAATGATCCTGTTCCTGGCCAGGACGATCTCTCCGGCAAGGTCCATCACCTTATCGATCCTTGTTACATCGACCCTGAGATTTGAGACGACCTCTTTTTCTTTTGATATCTGCTGGACCTGCTCTTCAATTGCGGATGGGGGGTGGGGATCAGGTTTGGATTTAGGTTGAGGCTCCGGCTCGGGTTGAGGGGCAACCGCTTTCCCGATCCCGAGCTCGGGTTCTTCCTCTTCTTCAGATGCGATCCCGGCCCCGGCCTCTTCTTTTTCATTTGTCTTTTCCCGGGTCCCCGGCGCCGACGCCAATCCCATTGCCGCATCCAGTTCTTTCAAAAGCGGTAAGGTATCCTCTTCGATGCCGTCCTTGAGCTTTATATGAAAGATAAGGAGTCTCAGATTATCGACACTTTTGAGAATTACATCGATCAAGTCCCGTGAAAGTCCGATCTCGGCGTCACGGACCCGCTTCATGATACTTTCCGCCCTGTGGGCGATATCAACTATCGGTTGAAATCCAAGGAATCCGGCAGCTCCTTTGAGAGTATGCATTCCGCGAAAGATCTCGTTAAGAATATCTTTATCGTATCCTTTGGTCTCGAGCTCCACAAACCTGGGATCTATTTTTTCAAGGGTCTCCTCAGCCTCTGTAACGAACTCGGTTATTATTTCATCCATCTCATCAGCCATGTCTACCCCCCTGCCTTTAAAGATTTCCTCTTATCGGCTATCTTCTCAAGCTTTTCTTTCAAGATTTCGGCTGTAAACGGTTTTACAATATAATTATCGACACCGGCCTTTATCGCCTCGATCACCTTTTCCTTCTCGGCTTCCGCTGTAACCATAAGGAACGGGATTTCGTTAATGCCCGCTTCGGTCCTGACCTTTCTGAGAAGCTCGATTCCCTCCATATTCGGCATGTTCCAGTCAGAGACGACGAGTCCGTAATTTCCGCCCTTGAGCTTGCCCAATGCCTGCACCCCGTCTTCGGCCTCATCTATATGCTCAAATCCGATCTGTTTAAGAAGGTTCTTCACAATTCTCCTCATCGTGGGGAAATCATCGACCACAAGCACTTTAATGTTGAAATTAAACATTGCCGTCACCTCCGCTAAAAAACTTTTTAAGAATAGCCTTTATACTGTCGCTTATCTGATCTGCATTGGTGGGTTTTACCAGGTAGTCATCGACACCGGCTTCAAGGGCCTTCTTCCGTTCGTCATCGTCCGCCTCGGTTGTGACCATGATAATCGGGATATTTTTTGATGCGGCATCAGACCTCAATGTTCTGGTCAATTCAATCCCGTCCATATAGGGCATGTTCATATCGGTGACAATAAGGTTGATATCCCCTGCGCTCAGCTTTTCCATCGCGTCAAGACCGTTTTCAGCTGTCACTGTCCCGTATCCTTTCCCCTTCAAGTAAAGGCCGAGCAGTTTCCGTGTGGTCTTGTCATCGTCGACAATCAATATTTTCATCTATTCCTCCCAAAACGTCATAGCGTTACGTTGTCCATGATCTATTTTTCTGCGCTATAACGCTCATATTTTCTGATAAATAATCACTTTGTTTATAACCACCGGTCTGAAGGCCCTTGTCACATTGTGCAGGCTTTCGGATGTCCCTATAAACAAATACCCATTCGGCCTCAAGGCGTCGTAGAGCTGCGAAACGGCCTTCTGTTTTGCCTTATCGTCGAAATAAATGAGCACATTCCTGCAGAATATTACATCAAGCCCTCGCAGGGCTTTTATATCCCTGTCTTCCATAAGGTTGATTTTCATATACTTGACCATGGATTTTACGTTGTTCGACAAGGTGTACTGCTGGTTTGTATTTGCAAAGTACCTCTTTAAGTATTCGTCAGGAACATTACGTATCGAGTATGATCCGTAAATGCCCGTTTTTGCGGACTCAAGTACGGATTCGCTTATATCGGATGCATAAATCTCTTTTCTGAACATGTTTAACTCCGGCCTTTCAAGTAATACCATCGCTATGGTACACGGCTCCTCTCCGGTGGAGCTGGCTGCGGACCATATTTTTATATCACGGCGTCCGGCTTTTGTATTTTCGGAGATAACGCGGTTCAGCAGCTCCCCTTTCAATACATCGAAATGCTGGGGCTCCCTGAAAAAAAACGTCTCGTTGGTTGTTATCAGATCATAGAGCTTGGCAAGCTCGTTTTTGCCGGCATCATATTTGAGATTGTATAAATAATCCTCGTAGCCTTTAAAATTCTTTTCCTGGATTCTCCTTCCGAGCCTGTTTTCCAGAAAATATTTTTTATTGTCCGGAATGAAAATTCCGCTCTTTTCGTATATAAAATCCCTGAACTGTTTGAATACTTCATCGGTAATCGGCAGGGTCATAAAGAGCTTAAGGCCTCCTTTATCTTCTCTCGAACAGCACCATTCTCATGGCCCCCATGTGCAGCCAGTGCCTCGTAAGCCTCTCTGCCGCCGACTTCCTTGATGGAGTCTATGGCGGCCATAACAGCAGGTATGAACGTGTCGTCCAGCATAGCGCCGATAATTTCAACAGCCTTCTCTCTCTCGCAGGAAAAGGCTACCGCCTTGATCGCGTAAAACCTGACCCACGGATCGCTGTCTCTCAGGGCGTTTATCAATTCGGAATGGCAATAGCGCGCCTCGCCCAGGCCTATAACCGCGGCCTTCCTGATATCGGGGTCATCGTCTTTCAGGAAACAGGCCAGCATCGACACCGCCTTCTCGGTCCCGGCACGACCGAGCCCGTACAGCGCCGCTATCCTTACCTTCTTGTTCGCGTCGCCGGCAAGCCTGAGGAGCATACCGGTATCCGTTACCGTCCTTGCAGTTATTTCACGGATGCTGTCTTTATACTGCGAAATATCCGAGAGGAACGTATCGGCATCGATTTTTATAAGCGCGACAACGATCTTTTCGATGACATCATTATATTTTTCCACTTCCAGCAGTTTCATGAGCGGCTTGTAAGCATCTTTTGATTGTATAGCGCCGAGCGCCTCGATGGCGGAACGCCTCACATGGGCATCGACATCCCTCTGGGATGCCTCGAGGAGGGGTTCGACGGATTCCGAAGCTCCTATAGATCCGAGCGCCTGTGTAGACGCCCTTCTCAAGTCCCTGCGCATATCGTTCAGGTATTCGATAAAGCGGGAGATCGCTTTCCTGCTTTTTGTTTGTCCCAATACCTCAATAGCAAAGGATTTGCCCCGGTACTTGATATCGGAGGAGTCCAGCAATTTGAGCAGTTCTTCTTCCGAATCCACAGCGCTTACCGAATCTCTCAACAGGGAGAGCCTCTCCTCGCTTTCCGGCAGCGAGGGATCCAGGGAACCGGCGATATCCACAATAATAGGGACGGCCTCCCTGCAATTGAGCGCCGCTATCCCTTTCATCGCTATTTCCTTTTCCTCCCAGTCACCTTCCTTGAGCATCGTGACAAGGTGCCCGGACAGGTCGGCCATCTCAGGCGTGATACCTATCTGTATCAGGCTCTTTACAACCGCGTTTTTCTCATCTCCCGTTGTCCTCGGCAAGTATGCCCTCAGCACCGCCGTAGCTTTGTCCGAGCCGAGTTTTCCCATGGTCTCGATGACGGCAAAACGAATCGCTTCGGACGGGTGGGACAGTAATAAAGATATCTGTTCTACAGCATCTTCGGCGTTCAGTTCCCCGAGCGCCTCGAGAATGGAAAAACATACCCACTCTTCATCTTTCAGGGCATTTACCAGATCCGGAATGGCCTCTTTATAGCCCAACTCACTCAGGGCCTTTGCTGCAGCGGCCCTTACGTTTGCATTTCCATCCCTGAGATACGGGAGAATCCTGGAGGGGTCGACCCCTTGCCTTATCTCCCCGAGAAGGTCGACGGCAAACTTCCTGATATCGTCATCCCTGTCCTTGAGGAGGGGATAAAGGAACGGGATGGCGGCCTGCCCCAGTTCCTTCAGAATAATCAACGCGGTGTTCCTGAGATAAGAGCCCTCCCTCAACAGGGGCAATAGCATATATGCAGTGACTTCACCGCCGATGGAGATAAGGGACCTCATCGACGCGTCTTGGACGCCGCCATTTTCATCGCTTAATGCCTTAATGAGAGGGTATATGGCCCTTTCATCGCCCTCCGCCAGTTCCTCTGCGGATATCCTTCGGATGGAGGGATCTTCATCGGTGAGTTTTTGTATAAGTTTGACAATGCTTTTAGCCACTCGGGAAACCTCCGTTTCTGTCCGCTTCCGGTATAGAATAAATAATACAGGATAGAGTATTCAAGGACATTTATAGGGATTACGTAAAATGTTTGACCTTGCCTTTTAACCTGATAAGGGCCTTGCCGTGCAACTGGCAGACCCTTGATTCGCTGATATCCAACACCTTGCCTATCTCTTTCATCGTAAGTTCCTCGTAATAATAGAGCGTTACAACCATTCTCTCCTTATCGGGGAGCTCATCGATCGCTTTACCGAGAGTAACCCCAAGCTCCTTAAGGTTTAATTCGTCCAGTATATCCTTATCGTTGTCCCCGGATATGCATTCAAGGATGTCGAGAGTCTCCCCCTCCTGGTTTATCCCCAGATCCTCCAGATTTACCATGTTCATCGTATTCGCTATTGAGAGCACCTTGTAGAGCTCATCAAGCGTGATATTCAGCCTTTCGGCAGCCTCTTCATCGGTAGCGCTCCTGTTCAGTTCCTTTTCCAGCGCGGTGTAGATATTCCTTACCTCTTCCAGCTTCTTTCTCGCGTCCTTGGACGCCCACTGCATGGAACGGATCTCGTCAATAATGGCACCCCTGATCCTGAAATCGGCAAAAGTGCTGAGGCTGGTATTCAGGGAGGGATCATACCTTTCCACTGCTTCCAGGAGGCCCACGATTCCCGCTGATACCAGATCTTCCATACTTAACTCGGGAGGAAGGTAGAAAGCATATTTACAGGCATAGTATTTTACCCTGGGTAAAAATTGCTCGACTATCTGCTCTCTTTTCTTTTCGGATGTCTTTCCCATATAAAATCCTAAATCCCAATTTCTAAACTCTAAACAAATCCAAAACTCAAATATCTAAATTCAAGCCGGCTTGGAATATTTGAATTCAGAATTTTGAGATTGTTTAGGATTTCGAATTTAGAATTTCGGATTCATTCATCTCCTTTATTTCCTTGCGTCGATTCTGTTTGCCGGTATATTATCTGATTTTCAATGCTTTCTTCAGGAAAAATTGAATATTTCCTTTGACGTCATTGAGGGGATTGTCAAGCAATTTTTTCCCCACGCTTGCCAGTCTTTTCGAGAAAGTGCTGTTCGGATACATGGCGATAAAACCTTTTTGGGCGATGATCGCGTCTTTTACATGCTGGTCGTACGGCAGATAGCCAAGGTAATCTATGGAGAGATTGAGAAATTTATCCGCCACAATTGCCAGTTTTCTGAACGTGTCAAAGGCCTCTTTTTCAGAACGTGCGGTGTTGACGAGTATCCTGAAGTGTTTTTCCCCGAAATCCCTCGAAAGCACCTTGACCAACGCGTATGCGTCTGCTATGGATGTCGGCTCCGGGGTAACCACCACTACCGTTTCCTGTGCGGCGCTGCAGAAAAACAGGACATTATCGGATATGCCTGCCCCGGTATCGATTAAAAATATATCGAACGGCAGATCGAAATTATCCAGTTCCGCAAGCAACCTTAACCTCTGCCTTTCGTTCAGCTCCGTTAATTCCCTGACCCCGGAGCTCGCAGGGAAAATCATTATTCCCAACGGACCCGTAACAATGATATCCCTTATCCTTTTTTCTCCGAAGAGCACATGTTTGAGATTATATTTCGGGGCTATGCCGAACAGAACGTCAATATTGCTTAACCCCAGGTCCGCGTCAAGAATAAGCACTTTTTTATTGAGGCTGGCGTAAAACAAAGCGAGATTGGCCACGCAGTTCGTTTTCCCTACCCCGCCCTTTCCACTGGAAACTGCCACTATACGAGAATCTGTCATGCCCATTAGACACCTCCAATAATCAGACCGGCAAGAAACTCTGAGGTAGGAATCCTAATATCATCCGGCACCCCTGGTCCGGTAGTTACAAAAGAGAGCGGACGGCTTGTCAGCAGGGAAATATTATAGATGCTCCCGTAGTGCGTCGCCATATCGAGTTTCGTAAATCCGATGGAATCTATCATGTCAACACTGCAATTCTGCCACGCCTTGAGCACTGATTGAACGCTCATGGAGGCATCGATGAGAAAGCATTTTTTTACGGGGAACCCCGTGGTGAATATGTCCTTTATGTCATCCAGTATCCCGTTATAATCATAGCCCGGCGTATCTATAAGAAGCGGTCCTTTCTGTATCTCTTTATAAACAATTTTCGGCAAATCGCTTATTTTCCTGACGATCTTTAAAGGACACCTGAGCTGTTTCGACAGCTCTTTCATATAAGCGATGGAGCCTATTCTGCCGGCATCAAGCGAGATAAGGTTGACATTTTTTCTCTTTGAAGCAAGCAAATGCGCAACTTTCGAGACAGTTGTGGTTTTTCCGACACCGGGTGGACCGATAAATATGAACCCCCTCTCTTCAGCGGGCGTAATCCCCTGTATTTTCAAGTCCCTCTGTATTACCCCTTTGAGGCTGTCCAATGATTCCTGTGACCTCTCCAGCAGAATTATCGCGAACTGCGTATCGACCCCCTGCCTGACGAGCAGATTGAAAAGTCCTTTTTTGTCCTTCCCGATCCTGAGGGTGGGCACTATCGGCCTTAATGTTTCCTTAAGAAAACATACTTCTTCCCTGAGCCCCCTTATCTCTTTCAGTACCTCCTCCATTTCGGAAGATACTACTTTTGCGGCAGGAATGGTGTCGGTCTCATCTATTGCGGCGGTAACCTCGACTGCATCTTTGCTCAGAATACCGAAGGGCCCTGTCTTTATGGATTTGCTGGAAAGTATTATGGCATCGGACCCGAGCTCCTTTTTTACTATATCCAGGGCATCTTTAAAGCTTTTACCGACAAATTTCTTGATTTTCATGAATTACCCTCCGCATATTTAAAGCAAGCCTTCAATCTATTTTCACAGTTCCGACCGAATAAGCCTTTGTGTTCGGCGCAATCTCTCCGTGAGATACGACCATGATGCTGCTGGAAATCCTCTCTGCCAATTTCTTCACGAACCTTCTTATTGCGGGTGAACACAGGAGTACGGGCTGGTATCCTTTTAAAATGCCTTCTTCAAAGTTCTTTTTTATGTTTTCTGAAATCCTGTCGCTTGCCTCGGGCTCAAGTGACAGGTACGAGCCGTGCGGCGTGCTCTGGACAGACTCGATAATCAGCCTTTCCACGCGCGGGTCTATTACCATGACGGATATGGAGCCGTCGGAGTTCTGGATCTGCTTTGTGATGCTCCGCGACATCGCCTGCCTTACATACTCGGTGAGCACTTCCGGATCTTTTGTTGCGCCGGCGGAATCCGACAATGCTTCAAGTATAGTCTGAAGGTCACGGATGGAAACCCTTTCTCTGATCAGGTTCTGGAGCACTTTCTGGACAGAGCTCAAATTCAGGAGTCCGGGGATCAGGTCCTCGACCACTTTGGGGTGTGTCTTTGAAAGGTTATCGAGCAGTTTCTGCACATCCTGTTTGCCGAGCATTTCATGGGCATAGTTCTTGATTACTTCGGTCAGATGCGTGGTAATAACAGAGGAGACATCAACGACCGTATAGCCGGCAAGCTGCGCCCTCTCCATATCCCTTTCATCTATCCACACGGCCTGAAGTCCGAAAGCCGGGTCTTTCGTCGGGATCCCTTCTATCCTCTCACTCTCGGTTCCCGGCGAAATCGCAAGATACTTGTTGAGCATCACCTCTGCCGACGAAACCTCAACCCCTTTTATCAGGATGGAATACCCGGTCGGCTTTAAAGATAAATTATCCTTGATATGCACCGGGGGAACGATAAATCCCATATCGGTTACCATCTGTTTCCTGATCGCCTTTATCCTGGTCAGGAGGCTTCCGCCCTCTTCCACGAGGGATATCAATCCATAGCCGATTTCCAGGGAGAGGGGGTCGACGGGAAGGAGGGATTCAAGGCTTTCGGGCTGCTTTGCTTCTTCGACGGCTGCCGGAGCGGACCTCTCCTCACTTTTAGCCGTTTTGCTTAAAAAGTAAGCGCCGGTACCGGCGATTGTCGAAAGCATTAGAAAGGGCATATGGGGCAGTCCCGGAATCATACCGAAAAACGCGAGGATGCCCGCTGCTGTTCCCAGGGCCTTCGGGTTCCCGAGTAATTGTTTGACCATATCAGTGCCCAGGTTCGTTTCCGAAGCCGCACGCGTCACGACAAGACCGGCTGCCGTTGATGTGATGAGGGCCGGTATCTGGGCGACGAGCCCCTCGCCGATTGTCAGTATGGTATATGTTTTCGCGGCCTCTGCCATGGGCATGCCCTTTTGGAGCACCCCGATAAAAAAGCCGCCTATTATATTTATGACCATTATAATGACTGCCGCTATGGCGTCTCCCCTGACGAATTTACTTGCACCGTCCATGGCGCCGTAGAAATCAGCCTCCTTGCTGATCTCCTGCCTCCGCCGTCTCGCATCGGACTCGTCAATAAGACCTGCGTTCAGGTCGGCATCGATGCTCATCTGTTTGCCGGGCATTGCATCGAGGGTAAAGCGCGCAGAGACTTCCGCTACTCTCCCTGCGCCCTTCGTTATGACCACGAAGTTGATGATTATCAGGATAAAAAATACTATAAACCCGACCACAAAATTACCGCCAACGACAAACTCTCCAAAAGACTTTATAACCTTTCCCGCGGCCTCGATGCCCTCGTCACCTTTCATCAGAATAAGGCGTGTAGACGCTATGTTCAGCGAGAGCCTCAGGAGCGTCGACACGAGAAGAACAGACGGGAAAACCGAGAAATCAAGGGGCTTATAAATATATGCTGCAACGAGGAGCACGATGATGGACAGCGTGATGCTGAACGACAGGAGCAGATCGAGCAACAGGGACGGCACGGGTATTATCATCAGACCGAGAATTAATACAATCCCCGCCGCAAGTATTATGTCGCTTTGTCTTAACAGCCTGTCAAGCATGAAAACCTCGTAAAGGGTAATGAGTGATGAGTGATGAGTAAAGGACAAAAGATAAGACCGTAAGACATGAGAAGTTCTTATGTTTTTTGCTGTTACCCATTACTCATTACCCATTACGCATCACGGTCTTTTTTTTCAGCTTATAAACATTGGCGAGTATGGTCGCCAAGGCCTTGTATAGCGGTTCCGGTATCTCCTGCCCTATTTCCATCTTATAAAGCGTCCGCGCCAGCGGTTTATCCTCAAACACCGGCACCCCGCTCTTCCGGGCGACCTCTTTTATTTTCCCGGCAATAAGATTTGCTCCCTTTGCGACCAGGGTCGGCGCCCCCATTTTTGCAGAGTCATATTTCAGGGCGACGGCAAAATGCGTGGGGTTCGTTATGACCACGTCGGCCTTCGGCACCTCCTGCATCATTCTCTTCCTGGCCATATCTCTCTGCAAGCTCTTTATCCGTGCCTTAACGCGCGGATCACCCTCCATCTCTTTGTATTCCTCTTTCACTTCCTGCTTGGTCATCCTCAGGTTGCGCTCAAACTGCCACCTCTGGTATGCAAAATCCGCAACAGCAAAAACACTCAGCACAGTGGCTGAAATAATCAGGAGCTTTTTTATCTGGCCGAAAGAAAATCCCATGATGGATTGTATGTCCATATCCACGAGAAGGGGCAATTTCAATACTTCGTTTTTCAAAATAAAGTAAAGTATCAGCCCGAGCACGATAACTTTAAAGAAACCCTTTACCGTTTCGAAAAGCGTATTGATGCTTATAAATTTCTTGATCCCCTCAAGCGGGTTTATTTTTGAAATGTCCGGGCTCAACGGAGCAGGAGAAATTAAAAAACCCGTCTGAAGGAAATGGACAGCGGCGATCAGGAACAGCATCAATAAAAAAAGAGGGGCCATCATCATCCCGATCTGAAAGGTATCGGCCCTGAAGATCTCAATGAAAGACGTATCACTCAAAGGCGCCTCGAAGCCCCTTCTCAACGCCGCCCTCAAATAAGAGAGCAGAGTTGTAAGCATAAAGCCCCCGAAAGAGAGATAGAGGGTAACAACCCACAAGGGCATAAGTCCGGTGAGGTCTCTACTCCTCGGGACATCACCCTTTTCCCTGGCCTTCTGTCGCCTTCGGGGCGTCGCCTGTTCCGTTCGCTCATCAAACTCTTCGGCCATATGCTACCTCGTAAACACCATGATCGCATCTTTTAAATGTATAAAGGCCTTCGCCATAACCGCTATCATAAACGGCATCGATACTACCAGGAAGAAAACCCCTAAAAAAATGAGTAAAGGGAAACTTATGATGAATATATTCGCCTGGGGGATCGCCCTTGAAAGAAAGCCCATTCCCAGGTTGACCAGAACCTGGACCAGCATAACCGGAGCCGCTATTTTAAAGGCCAGCGGAAACAGCAGGGAGTTCAGCTTGATTATAGAATCGAATATGCCGTTATAGTGAATGGAGGTCATATCAAAACTGCGCACAAGGGCCTCTATAAAATAATGATGAATATCGAAAATAAAGAATATGCCCATGGATGCCAGGCTGTAAAAAAGGCTCAATGGCCCCAAAACCTCCCCGAACTGGGGATTGAAAATCGCCGCTACCCCCAGGCCCATCTCTATGCTCATCCACTGGGCGGCCATCTCTATGGCGCCGAGTATTATACGGGCCGCCAGGCCTATGGCAGTACCGATGAAGAAAGCCTCATAAATCGCCTTTACAGGGCTGTCCATCTTCACTTCTACGACAGGTAAAAGCAGCAATGTCAGGGCAACGGAAAGACCGAGCCTGACCATTACCGGCGTCGTCTTCGCTCCTATGAAAGGTATAAAGGCAAGCATAACCGAAACCCTTATGAATATGGGGATGAACTTCTCAGCGTATGTATTTATCAGATTATAGAGCTCCATAGCTTAAAATCCGTGATGCGTAATGCGTAATCCGTGATGAGTAATGAGTCAAAACTCTACTTTTGTATTTCTTTATCTCATCACCCATCACACATTACCCATTACTGTTTTTATTTGACATACTGTGGAATGTTTTCAAAAATGCTTCGCGTAAAGCCTACCAGGATCTTGACCATCCACGGCAGCGCCACAAGGAGCGTAAAGAAGACGGCAATAATTTTGGGTATAAACGTCATGGTCATTTCCTGGAGCTGCGTTACAGCCTGGAAGAGGCTGATCAGTATCCCGACAACAAGACTTACCAGCAGCACAGGACCGCCTACCAGCAAAATGGTCTCAAAGGTCTGCCTTGACAACTGGTTCAATAGTTCGACCGTCACCTGAAACCGCCTATAAGCGACCCTATCAGGAGACCCCAGCCGTCCACGAGAACAAACAACAGCAATTTAAAAGGCATGGAAATCATAACGGGCGGAAGCATCATCATGCCCATGGAAAGGAGGACGCTTGCGACAACCATGTCGATTACCAGGAAGGGCAAAAAGATAAGAAAGCCGATTTCGAAGGCCTTCTTAAGCTCGCCGATGGAGAATGCAGGCACAACGACCCTCATGGGGAGGTCCATGGGTTTTGCGGGTCTTTCCAATTTCGACATTTTTAAAAAAAGGAGGAGGTCCTTTTCCCTCGTCTGTCTCAGCATAAATTCCTTCAGGGGCACCCCCGCCCTGTCGAGGGCGTCCTCTGCATTGATCTGCTTTTTTGTATAGGGTTGATACGCATCCGTATAAATTTTATCAATGACCGGAGACATGACAAAAAGAGTGATAAAGAGTGACAGCCCGATTATTACCTGCGTAGGGGGGACCTGAGGCGTTCCCAGCGCCTGCCGCAAAAAAGAAAGCACCACAACTATTCTCGTGAAAGAGGTGGTCATGACAAGGATTGCCGGCAGAATAGACAATAAGGTAAAAAATAAAAGCAATTCGAGCGGAGTTGAAAGGCCCAAAAAGCCCCCGCCGGCCGCAGCAGGTGATGCCGGGGCGGCAAAAGAATCAGCAGCACGCAGCAAAAAGAAAAGTAGCCAGCAACCGGTAGCCAGCAGCCAGGGAAACAGAGAAAAGAATTTACCTTTCATAAAATCTTTTATTTTTATTCCCGGCGCCCGGCTGCCGGCTGTTGGTCCCTGTTGTTTCAACGCGTCTTCCACGTCCGATGAATTCAGCTTGCTCAGAAGCGATATGTTTTCATCGGCAACGCCCACTACAAGGTACTCTTTCAGGACTTTGATTATTGCAACACCCCTTTTTGTGCCGAGTGGCTGGTAATGGATCAGCTCTATCATCCACCTCTGCGGTAGAACCTTCTGCTTCAGAAACCTGAGCAACAAGTATATTCCGCCGAGGACGATCAGCAGGCCGATTGTGACCTTTAACAGTTCAATACCCAAACTAAAACCTCCGGTTCTTTAGCGGCCGGTAATAAGCAGCAAGCAGTAAGGGCAGAAGAAATAATTTATTTTTAAACCCCCTTTGCTACCGACTGCCTGCTGCTTATCACTTTAGCTGTTTCACCCGCTCTGTCGGGCTGATAATATCAGTCAGCCTGATCCCGAACTTCTCATTCACCACAACAACCTCTCCCCTGCCGATGAGTTTATGATTCACATATACTTCCATCGGCTCCCCTGCCAGTTTATCGAGGGCGATAACGGATCCCTGTCCAAGCTGCAGGAGCTCCTGGATAAGGATTTTCGTACTGCCGATGACCACGGTCATTTCCAGGGGAACATCAAGGATGAAATTTATGTCCCTCTGAACCGCCTGGGACGGTTGAGCCTCACTTTTAAATTCCTGCACATCAAGATTTTTCACTTCGTCTGCCATATTCCATCTCCCTTCAGGCTTCGGATCGCAGGCCGCTCGCTCATAGCCTGTCAACTTTGCGCATCATGTCTTTTCATAATACCTTTGTTATTTTCAGGGCCTGCCCGCCTCTGTAACTGCCGAATTTCCCTTTGAATTTCGGTACGCCCTCGACGACAACACTAATATCCTCTTCCGCCCTTTTATCGAGGATGAGGATATCTCCCGTCTGCAATTCCAGCACTTCCTGCACGGTAAGGCTCGTCGTACCCAGCAATCCCTGCATGACCACCCATGTCTCCCTAAGCGAATCTTTCAGCCTTTCGAGCCATTTGATATCCAGTTCATCCCTGTCCGCCGAAAACGCGCTGTACAGCTTTTCTTTAATCGGCTCGACAGAGCCGTAGGGAATGCAGAGAAAGGCCTTACACTGCTTCCCCTCGATTTCAAGAATGAATTCAACTTTTATGACGACATCCACCGGGGTAACGATTGTCACAAACTGGGGATTCATCTCCGAGCGGACATAGATGGGCTTTATCGGGTAGACCGGCTTCCACGCCTCTTCCATATCGTTGAAGAACATCAATACAACCTTATGGATTATCTTTTGCTCAATGGGCGTAAATTCCCTTCCCTCAGGCTTGTAATATCCCTTCCCGGTCCCGCCGAAAAAGTACTCGATGAGGCTGAATATCATCGGGGCGTCGAACACCAGAAGACCGAATCCCCTGAGTGGTTCCATCTTAAATACGTTGATGCTCGACGGGAAGGGGATCCCCCTCATGAAATCATAAAACTTTGTGATATTGACGTTTACATTGGTCACATCCACCATATGCCTTATGGCGGCGGACAGGGAAAGGCGGAAATTTCTGGCGAGTCTTTCATTGGCGATATCAAGGGAAGGCATCCTGCCCCTGACTATTTTCTCCTGCCCTGTAAAATCGTAGACCTTGACGCCGGACGCTTCTTCCAGCTTCTCGGTTTCTATTTCGCCTTCTGCAATTCCCTTTAATAGAGCATCGACTTCATCTTGCGAAAGGATATCTTCCATAATTACCTCGTAATGCGTAATGAAACAGCAGCACGCCTGATTTGTGCTGTAAGTCCAAATTGCTCTTCTTTAGGAAATTCTGCAGTTACGCTATATATGCTTTCTGCAAGCTCCATTGCTTTTTTCCAAACGTCTAAATCTTTATGCGTTTTCATTTTCACCCATTACTCATTACACATTACGCATCACGATTCATTGCATTACGAATTCGGTAAGATAAACATTTTTTACTGAATTATTCCCCAGGATCTGGTTGGCGGTAATATTTATTTCATCTTTCAACTGCAGTTTGCCTTCAGGGGAAATAAGGGCATCCGACGTCTTGCTTGTAAGCAGTGTGATAATAGAATCCCTTATCTGGGGAGTCTTTGCCTTTGCGCCCTCCATAACGGCGGGACCGGCGAGCTCGAGCTGCAGGGATACTTTTAAAAACCTGTTCCCGCTTTGATCACTCAGGTTGACAACAAAGGGATCGAGGGCGAACATAACTCCATCCTCTTTTTTAGCTTCCCCTTTGGCTTTATGGGATTTATCGCCGCCTGATTTTGTGAGGAAGTAAAATGCACCGGCGCCGCCTACGACAACGGCGGCGGCGATGATTATTATCAGAAGCATATTTTTGGATCTCTTCTTTTTCGGCTCTTGCAGTTCCTCCTCGCCCCCGAGTTTTTCATCCCTTTCTTCAGCCATACAGTCTCCTCCATTATCGTGGTATAGGGTTACACGTTATAGCGTAAAAAAAGAAGATAAAATTAAATTGAATAACGCTACAAACCCGCGGCGCTATAACGCTCCACGCGTTATAGCATAGAACGTGCCAAATATAAGTGCTTGTTTTTAAATTGGTTTTAAAATGGCTGGTCAATAAAATGACGGTTAAATTGAAAAATCCCCAATTTAACCGTCAAAATACAGGGCAGGCAATGGTTGACGGGTAACAGCAGCCGGATTTTCTTATATTTTTAAGAAGGCGGACGACTTTTTCATATCCCCTCTCTTTCTATGCTATGAGCCATGAGCTAAATTATCTCTTTATATTCTCCAGTTCCTGCAACAGTTCGTCGGTTGCGGAGATGACTTTGGTGTTTGCCTGGAAGCCTCTCTGGGCTGCAATCATTTTTACGAATGCTTCTGCAATATCGACGTTGCTTGCCTCAAGGCTGTTGGCGAAGATCCTTCCCCTTCCCGATGTGCTTGCCGTTCCGATGATAGCGCTCCCTGATTTGGATGACTCGTTATAGAGGTTTCTCCCCGATTTCGTCAGCTCGGTAGGCGCAATGAAACGCGCAAGGGCAACATCGGCAACCTTCGAGGTCTGCCCGTTGGTGAACACGCCGGTCATGGCGCCGTTCTGGTCGACAAGAAGGCTCTGGAGGCTTCCTGCCGTATATCCGTCCTGGTTCTGAAACAAAACGGAGTTGGGATTGCCGAACTGGGTGGTGCCGCTCAATCCGCTGCCGCCCGCCAGTAAACTCTGTCCGAAGTTAAAGGCGATACTTTGCGCCTGCGTTACACCGCCGAGGAAATTAAAGCTCGTATATTCGGAGGTTCCGTTGCTATCGAACACCAGCTTGCCTGCCGTATCGAACTCGAGATATCCCGCCCCTCCTACCTGCAACCGGTTATTGGGAGGAGCAGGCACAGTACTGTCTGTCTGTGGCACCACTGCCCAGTACAGCCACCTGTTTCCGGTGGTGCTTGCTCCTGAAGGATTAATCAGGAGGCCGCCCTGTTCAACCTTTCTGAAATAGACGTTGATCAGGTGACTGTTGCCAAGGGAGTCATACACTGTTATGGATGTGGAGAAATCCGAGGTGTTCGTTGCATTGAGGGGATCAAATCCGGATTGCCGGAAAAGACTTGAGTAGGTGCCCGCAGCCGGAATAGTATAATCAACACCGGGAAAGCCGAGCATTGATGCCGCAGTGAAATTTACGCTTGATAAATTTACAGGAAGACCGGCACCGCTGGTATTAGTTATTTTAAATTTATACTCATTAGCAGCGCTAGGGGCGGCATCGTTACCAGTATATGACATCGTTGCTACGCCTGCGGGGACGACTGCGTTGAAGGCGGCAGCCAGACCGGATCCCGAATAAGTACCCGCCCCCAACGTGTACGTTGTTCCATTTATCACTACCTGATTGTTTGCGCTATTAAGAGTAAAAGTAGTCGCTGTAGTCGGATCATTCACCGCTGTTGCGGAATTCAGGTTGGCGGATACGGTAACATTGGCCGTCTTTAACGGGGGGCTGTTCAGCGAGGATACGTTGATGGTGCCGAGCACCCCTCCCTGCTGGGTCAGGTATCCCTGCAGGTTCAACCCCTCAGGGTTCACGATATCGCCGCTCTTGTCGAGCTTGTACTGGCCCGCCCTTGTGTAATACTGGGCGCCTGTAGTCTCCCTCACAATGAAAAACCCGTCGCCTTCGATGGCGAGGTCAAGGGCGTTGCTGGTGGTCTGAAGCGTACCCTGCGTGAACTGCGTTGTCACAGCCTGGAGGTTGACACCTCTGCCCACCGACATGGTAGAGCCTCCTCCTGCCGACGAACTCAGGATATCGGCGAAAGACGCACGCCCCCCTTTATAGCCGACGGTGTTCGTGTTGGCGAGATCATTACCGATAACCGACAGGTCGGTTCCGTTGGCGTTCAATCCGCTTACGCCCGTATACAGTGCTGTTGATAAACCCATAATAAACCTCCTTTTCTTTTAGTAAACGGCAGCCAGTAAGACAACAGGGCTGCCGGTTACCGGCTACTGTGCCACTGTTCACTGGCTACGGATTCGTGATTTCTTTAATTTCCGAATAATCAACGACCGTAGGAACGATCTTCGTGCTTCCGTCTTTATCTTTCACTGCCGTGTCTACGGTAAGATGCGTTCCTTGTGCGTCCACGCTTACTTTGCTCACAATTCCCACATTTTCATGGATATCCGTCACAGATTTCCCTATCAGGCCTACAGCAGACGCCTCCTCAACGCTTTTCGCGGTATTGCGCGACTGTTCGAGTCCGCTGAAGGATGCAAGCTGGGCAATGAATTCCGTGTCCTTCACGGGATTGAGGGGATCCTGGTTCTTCAACTGCGCGATGATCAGTTTCAGGAAATCATCCTTTCCCATATCGGGCTTTTTACTTTTAACAGGATTATCTTGTGCTTGAACGTATGTTGAGTTGCTGTAAATCGGTGCAACCGGTGCTGTTGCCATTTATTACCTCCTCTTTTTAGCAGCCGGTAGCCGGTCGGATTGCTTTATCCCGAAGACCGGTCTCCAGCCTCTGGCTGCTTTTCTTTATCATGATCATGCGAAGAAATCAAAAAATTTGTGTTCCGGTTCTTTATCCCGTCTCTGTTGTTGCTGCTGCTGGGCGTTCTCCCGCTGCTCTCTCCCGTCCGAATAAAACTCGTCCTTTACATCAACAAAGAACTCTCCAGCTCTTATGCCGGAATTCTCAAGGGATTCCCTTATTTGAGGCATAGCCATTGAAAACATATCCTTGACGGCAGGGGAATCGACCCTGAAATCCGCCCTGAGCACGCCGTTATCCATCCTCAGTCTTATCTGGATGCTTCCGAGGTCCGGAGGCTCAAGCTTTATAATCATGTGCCTGTCCCCGGCCCCGAGTGTTTTCATAATAGGCTCGCTCAGCTCATTAAGCCTGCTTACATGCACCGTCTCCTTTACAGCAAACCCGTCCTTGCTGTAGGGGGTCTGATGAACCTGTACCGTTGGAGGAAGAGTATCGGCGAGTTCCTTTGATGAGGTCTTATTGCCGTTATTACCGGGCTCGTTATCCGCCGGGGTATCGACGACAGGGGATATCTTAATGCTTTCTATATTCAGAGCCGTTTTAACGCAGGATGCCGCGGTTTCCTCCTGTCCTTGTGATACATTCCGGGGCCCGCTTAAATCCTCATTTGCCATGAAGCGCTCATTTGAAATATTTATGAACGGCCCTTTGCTTTGACCTGTTGACATATCACTTTTTACAGGAGAGGAGGTGCTGTTGTCAACCGTTATCCCGTCTTTTACCGGGGGCATCACGTGCTGCGCTTCCCTGGATTCAGCATTTACAGCAAATAGCACATCTTTTTTTACCGGGACGGCGTCACTTATAACAACTACTCCGTCATCATTCTCTTTTTCATTAACCGGCTGCTGCTGCCCAGGTTGCTGCCCATCCGCTTTCGCCATGAGCCTAACCTGCGCAAAAGAGTCTCCACCGGTGCGAATATCGATCTTCTGCGTTCCGCTGTCCGATAATCCCTCCTCACCCCTCTTTACTAAAGGGGGGAAGGGGGGGATTAAATTCTCGTTACCTGTTCCATCAGCAAGACTATGGTTGTCCTGAGTGAGTATAACGGCGGGCTGCACTCCCGCCATCTGAAGCTGCGCCATCACCTGCTGAAGCATATCAAGTGCGGACCCTTCTTTATCTGTCTTATTGTCCCCTTCTGCAAATAATTTCTGCAGGAGTTCGTCAAGCGTAACGGTCTTGCCGTCCGCATTAACCGTCAACCCCTGTTTCAGATTTCCCAAACCTTTCTCAAGCCCGGAGAGAACGGCTTTCAGGATGTCGTTGAAAATGCCGGCAGGCTGTCCATCCTGATTACCCTGGCCGAGAATAATGCCGGATTTACCGTCAAGTCTAACTCCGCTCATGTTCATTTGCATTGTCTGGATCATCATATCAGCGGGCACTTATACCTCCGGAATTCTTCTGTGACAATGAATAAAGCAATAGACATGCCAAAAAAATAAAAATCCTAAATCCTAATATCCAAATACTAAACAAATTCAAACCCCAGCTATGGAGACTATCTTGAATTTCGTATCTTGAGCATTTGTGTTTGTTTAGGATTTAGTGCTTCGGATTTAGAATTTGAATTTTAAGGTGGGAAGTTTTTTCCTATTGGGAATTTTTTTCCTGTGAAACTTTCCCTCTGGCGAGGATTTTTTCCGCGAGGACCGCCGCCTTTTCGCTTTCCATCTGGGCGAGTATTTTACCGGCCGACTTCGGCTTCAGGGAAGCCAGTATGCTCACGGCGACGTCCTCATCCAGTTTCTCCATTCTTCCGGCGGCCTCTTCCGGGGGCATTGCTTCAAATATCTTCACAACCCTTGCAAGTTTTTCCCGGTTCTTTTCCTCAAGGGACTTCTGTGCATCGTCAATATCCTTCTTCAATTTTTTATACTGCTCTATCTCTTTCCGGATATCGGTCTTCAGAATATTCAACCGTTCCTCCTCCATCGACCGCTTTACCGGCTGCTGCTTCTGCTGAGCCGGCTCCTGGGCGCAAGTAGAAGACAGGTAATAGGTAACAGGTAACAGGTTATAGGTTATAGAAAACAAAAAAACGAAGAATATCCTTGTCCCATAACCCATAACCCATGACCTATAACCTTCATTTTTCCCCATTGCCTATCGCCCATCACCCTTTCTTCTGTGTCCCGAAGCGGCATGCTCGTCTGTTCCTATCTGTTCCTTTCTCTTATTTTCCTTTTCCAGGGCATCTCTCTGCTTTTCGTCGAGCTTTTCGAATATCTTCCTGTCTTTTGTCGCATCGACAAGCACGTTTCTCGCCTCCTCGACCTGTTTCTCCTTTTCTACGACTTCTTTCTTTTGGCGCTCTATTTTTGCGAGGACATGATCCAGGTATTCATTCAGCCTTTTCAGCTCGTTTATGTTTATCAGTTCATTGATGCTGCACTCAAGCCTCTGCCTTGTAGCCTGGAATTGCTCTTCCAGGCTCAACAGGCGCTTCTCTTCAGTATCAAGCTCCTTGATGAAAACGGCAAACATGTTCTTCGCCTCGTCCTCTTTCCACTTCTTGATACTTAAAAGACTCTTGATCGCGCCGCTCATGCGGCGCCCTCAAACAACCTGCCGAGCTCTTGCAGGCCCTGTTCAAAGTTGACCTTTTCGGCTATATCCTGCCGCAAAAACATTCTTATCCTGTCCATCATCCGTACGGCATAATCAAGCTTCGGGTTTGTCCCCTCCTTGTACGCCCCGATGGTGATGACATCCTCATATCTTTTATAGAGGGCCATTATCTCAAGCACCTTCTCGGCGTGCAGCTTATGGCTGTCGTTTATAATATCCTTCATCAGCCTGCTTATGCTCTGGAGAACGTCAATAGCGGGGTAATGGTTGTGATTGGCCAGTTCCCTCGACAGGACTATATGGCCGTCAAGGATGGATCTGGCGGCGTCCGCAATAGGCTCATTCATATCATCACCTTCTACCAGTACCGTGTAAAGCCCGGTTATCGCCCCTTCTTCCTCACAGGTCCCGGCCCGCTCGAGCAGCTTGGGCAGAAGATTGAACACCGAAGGCGGGTAGCCTTTTGTCGTCGGCGGCTCTCCCGCAGCAAGTCCTATTTCCCTCTGCGCCATTGCAAACCGAGTCAAGGAATCCATCATAAACAGGACATTCCTTCCTCTTGATCTGAAATATTCAGCAATAGCGGTTGCCACGAAAGCTCCCCGTATTCTTATCAGCGGCGAGCTGTCGGATGTGGCCACGATAATAACGGACCGTGCGAGCCCTTCCGGTCCCAGGTCCTTTTCAATGAATTCCCGCACCTCCCTGCCGCGCTCGCCGATCAAGGCTATGACATTGACATCGGCGGAGGTATGCCGTGCCATCATGCCGAGCAGGACGCTCTTCCCGACGCCGCTCCCGGCCATTATGCCGATCCTCTGGCCTTTTCCGCAGGTGAGCATGGCGTTAATAGACCGGACCCCAAGGTCGAGCGGTTTTGAAATGCGCCTTCTGTACAAAGGATTAAGCGGCTCGTTATAAACGGGATAAAGTTGTCCCGGTATATGCCCCATGCCGTCCATGGGATTTCCGAGGCCGTCGAGTATTCTGCCCAGGAGTCCTTCTCCGACCCTGATATACCGCTGTCTCCCCTTCGCTATTATTTTCGCGCCGGGTCCGATCCCCATCATTTCCCCAAGGGGCATGAGGAGGATTTTGTCCTCTTTAAAACCTATGACCTCGGCTTCTATAACCTGTTTTTCGGTCAGGCCGTTCTCCTGATTACGGAATGTGCCGTTCGACTGGATCTGGCATACATCACCGATGTTTGCGTTCGGTCCCAGGCCCTCAATGACAATTCCGACTCCCTTGTCGACCCTGCCGTAAACCTTGATAAGGTCTGAATCCCTTACAAGCTCTTTACATTTCTCTATCAGTTGTAGTGCTGATTGCATCCTGAATTTCCTTTAATTGTTCCTCGATCCGCGCATCAACCTCCCCGGTCCGGGTCTCGATATAGCACCCTCCCGGAGATATTGTCGCCATGGGCTCAATAGAAATATTTTTCATGCCCGACTGCTCTTTCAGCAGGCCGGTATTGGAAATCATGACTTCATAATCAAGCGGGTTCACTTTTATGGTGATGCTTTCCTCTTTCTCACTCACCTTCTTTACGGCGTCTTTTGCGATAAACATTATGATGTTCTTGTCCAGCTCGATTTCCTTATGGACAATTTTTTTTGCAATATCCAATGACAATTCTATGATGGCAGGCAGCAGCTCGCTTGTCTTCTTCTCTTTGTAATTTTCGAGCCCGCTGATTATGTGCCCGATTCTTTCCAGTTTGGCGGCGGCCTCCTTCCCGCCGTCCGCGATGCCTTTGGCGTAACCCGCGGCGCGGCCTTTTTCGTAACCCTGGAGCTCCAGCTCTTTTATTTTTGACTGAATATCCTCTTCATTCACTTCCGGTCTTTCCTGTTCCGGGATGGACCCTGCTTTTTTTTGTATATCGTCTTCAAAATTTGTGAGCGTATACGGCTGGACGAGGTGATGCCCCCCGCTAAATAATAACTTCTTCTCCACCTTTGCCTCCAATTACAATCTTGCCTTCCTCTTCAAGCCTTCGAGCGACCCTCACTATGTTCACCTGCGCCTTCTCGACATCGGAAACCCTGACTGCCCCCTTGGATTCCATCTCTTCCTTGAGGATCTGAACGGCTCTCTGCGACATGTTCTTGAATATCTTAGCTTTCAATTCCTCGGATGCCATCTTTAAGGCAAGTGCAAGATCATCGGTGGTTATTTCCTTTAGTACCATCTGAATGCCTTTATCATCAATGTTGATGAGGTCGTCAAACGTGAACATGAGTTTCTTTATCTCATCTGCCAGTATCTGGTCTTTCTCCTCGATGTTCTTGAGGATAAGGTCTTCCGTCGCCCTGTCCAGTTGGTTCAGGATCTCGGCCACCGTCCGTATCCCGCCTATCTTTCTGCCGCGTGTATAGCTCTGCAGCTGTGACTGCAGGACATCTTCCAGCTCACCGAGAATCGACGGGGATATCTGGTCAAGGCTCGCAATCCTCATTGCAACGTCTATCTTTATGTGCTCGGGGAGCTTTGCCATAACCTCGGCGGCCTGCGTGGATTCGAGATAGGCGATTATTATCGCGATAGTCTGCGGGTGCTCCCGTGAGAGCATGTTCGCTATGGCGTTCGCATCGAGCCATTTAAGGATATCGAACGCGCTGGCCCCGCTTTCGATCTTATCCATTAATTTCTTCGCGTGCTCTTCCCCGAACGCCTTCACCAGTATCTTTTTAATATAATCCTCGTCTACGGCAAGCAGGGCTGTCCCGAGCTTATCGGAGAAATCCCTTATTAAGTTCCCAGCCAGTTCGGGGGAGAGCTTTACCCGTGCCATCATGGGGACTATTCTGGCAAGCTCCAGCGGGTCAAGATGCTTGAAAACCTGGGTAGCCGCCTCCTCGCCGATTACAGAAAGGAAGGCCGCGACCTTTTCAACGCCGGAAAGCTTTTTCATCCTATTCTGACAGCCACTCCCTTAATATTGTCGCAGCCCTGCGCGGGTCCTTTTTCACGACATCCATCATCTGATCCTTCATAATCTCTTCAGGCGTCGTTTCCTGCTCGGGGAGCTCATGAGCGGTCCTGAGGAGCTCGGCAGCCGGCCGAGGGGAAATTTCGACCGGGGCCTTAAGCGCCTCTATGACCGGTTTGATTACGAACAAGATAAGCAATACCACAGCAATAATGGGCACAATATATTTAAGGAGAGAGGTTATGATCTTGAGATAATCCGTCTTTTCCGGGATGTCTTCAACAGCGGTCTCAAACGGCATATTCTGCACTATTACCTGGTCCCCTCTCTCCTTGTTAAACCCGACAGAGGCCTTGACTATTTCCTCGTATTTTTTCAGTTCCTCCTCGCTCCGCGGACTGTATACTTTTTTGTCTTTAGCTTTTTTATACGTACCGTCTACAAGGACTGCAACGGATATATTCTTTACCTCCCCCCTCGGCTGTAATATCTTGCTGACACTTCTGCTGACCTCATAATTTATGTTTTCCGATTGCTTCTGCGAGGATGACGGAGAGCCGCTTGCTGCGGCGGGTTGCTGCCCCGGCTGGTTTGACAGGACGCCCGGGATACCGCCGCTGACCGACCCTGCCGACTTTTCCTGGGTGCGCTGCTCGCTCCTGACGGCCGTCGTATCAGGGTCGAACTTTTCCTCTGTCCTCTCGACCTGGGTGAAATCGATCTTTGTGGCAACCCTGACAAGCGCCTTTCCTCTCCCGACGATGCCCTCGAGCATACTCTGGAGCTTGCTCTCGTAGTCTTTATCAACGGACTTCTGATATTCAAGCTGTTTGGCGTCAGCGATCATATCTCCGGCAGACGGCTTTGAAAGCAGGTTGCCCATGTTGTCTATTATGGCGACATTCTGGGGGGGCAGCCCTTCCACACTGCTTGATACCAGGTGCACGATCCCGCCGATCTGCCCCTGGTTTAACACCCTTCCGGGCTTTAATTTCAGGACAACGGATGCGGTAGGCTTCTCTTCCTTCTCGGTGAATATGGTGCGTTCCGGAATCGCAATATGAACCCTGGCCTGGTCCACCTCCGACAACTGCCGTATGGTCCTCGCCAACTCTCCCTGGAGCGCCCTTATGTAATTCAGCCTCTGGACAAATTCGGTGACGCCGATCTGGGTCTTGTCGAATATCTCGAAGCCGACACCGCCCCCCTGGGGGATGCCCTGGGCGGCCAATTCAAGTCTGAGCTCATAAACCTTGCTGCCGGGCACATAGATAGTATTCCCCTCTACATTATAGGGGACTTTCAATTCCTTCAATTTGGTGATAACCTGGCCTGCATCTTCCTGGGTAAGATTGCTGTAGAGCACCTGATAATCAACCCTGTTGCTCCAGAGCATTATCCCCGCCATCAGGGCTATGCTCAAAGCCATGATTGAGACAAGGGCGATCTTCTTTTTCAAAGGCCAGGACTTAATCAGATTGATAACATCAATCAACGCCATTTCTACCTCGTAAACCCGTTATAGCGTTTATCGCGTTGCGCGCTATAGCGTATAAGATTTACAATAAACGCTGTCACTCCATAACACTTTACGCTATAACGCAATTATACCTGCATCCTCATTATGTCATCATATGCGGTCAGAAGCTTGTTTCTTACCTGAAGCATTGTTTGCAGAGACATATCGGCCTTTTCCATGGCAACCACAACCGTATGGATGTCCTTTACCTCTCCTTTTGAGAAGTCTTCAATAGCCTTTTCAGCATCGCTTTGGATATCCGAGACCTCTTTCAGGGCATCTTGTATAGCGGCCTCAAACGACGTCCCGCTCTTATGAGTTGTTTTCTGGGGCTCGGAAGCGCCCCGGGTTATATCTCCGATTCCTTTAATCTCGTTCATAAATCCCTCCTCTACTATGTCTTCATAAGGTCAAGCGTCTTCATGAACATATCTTTATATGAACCCATAAGCGTCAAATTGGCCTCATAGGCGCGGGCGGCAGCCATCAGATTGACCATTTCCTCTATCGTATTGATATTGGGATAGCTGACGTAACCGTCTTTGTCCGCATCGGGGTGCCCGGGCTCGTAAACGGTCTTGAATGCCCTCTGGTCCTCAACGATTTTCGGGATATCGACACCGATGGAACTCTCATCGAACAGGAATGATTCGAAAACAACGTCCTTTCTCCTGTACGGCCCTCCGCCGGGGGTCTTTGTAGAATTCACATTCGCGATATTGGAGGCGATAGTGTTCATTCTTATCTTCTGGGCCTCAAGGGCTGTTGCGCTTACTTTCAGCGGCATGAACATGTCTTTCATTACCTGCCTCCCCTAATCACGTCTTTATTCATTCTCATCTTCATCATCATCAACTGGGTTGCTGCGTTGTATATTAATGTATTTTCGGCAACCTTTGCCATCTCTATATCAAGATTCACGGTATTCCCATCCCTGTTCGGCATAGTCGTTACAGGCTCGTATACATCGTAACCTGGTTGCCCTCCATCCATAACCTTGTCCAGCTCTTTCTGAAAAGATACGTCTTTGGCCTTATACCCCGGCGTATCGGCGTTGGCTATATTCGATGCAAGCAGCTTCTGCCTGAACGCTGTGACATCGAGCATACGCTCGAGAATTGCCATACCTTTATCCTGCATAGTACCCCCTTTGTGTTGAGTTAATCAACGTCATGCAATTTCTATTCCTGTTCCAACGCCGAAAAATGCCGTGCTTAGCCGCTGATCTCCTCATTTGAAATATTATATTCCTTTATTTTGTTCCTTATGGTCCTTACCGTTTTACCGAGCAGTTCGGCCGCCCGTGTCTTGTTGCCCCCCATCTTTTTCAGGGTCTCCACAATCAATTCCCTTTCCATGTCTTTTATTCTTCCTGTCCTGGTGGCGTTTACGGAAACCGCCGTCCCCCCCGGCTGTTCACCAGCCGGAGGCAGCAGGACCTCGGCCCTCGATATTACCGCTATTCTATAGATAAAATTCTCAAGCTCCCTGGTATTGCCCTCCCAGTTGTGTTTCATCAAATATGCTTTGAGTTCATCGGAGAGTTTAAAAAGCCTGCTCATCTTGTTCGATAGTTTATTCAAAAAAAATACGGTCAGCGGAAGTATGTCCTCACGCCGCTCTCTGAGTGGCGGAAGTTTTATCGGAAAAACATTCAGACGGTAATAAAGGTCCTCCCTGAAACGGCCTTTTTTAACCTCTGAAAGCAGGTCTTTATTTGTAGTGGCGATTATTCTGACATCCACCGGGATGGGAGAGCGTCCCCCGATTCTGTCTATCTCTCTCTCCTGTATCGCGCGGAGCAGCTTCGCCTGAAGCGGGTAGGCCATTTCGCTTATCTCATCGAGAAGCAAAGTCCCCCTGCCGGCAAGCTCGAATTTGCCCGCTCTCCTTTCAAGGGCGCCGGTAAATGCGCCTTTCTCATGTCCGAACAGCTCGGATTCAAGAAGGTTCTCGGAGATCGCGGCGCAATTAATGGCTACAAAAGGCCTATCCGCCCTGAGGCTGTTCATATGGATGAACCTGGCGACAACCTCTTTGCCCGTACCGCTCTCCCCGGACAGGAGAACCGTTATATCGCTCTTTGCAACCTCTTTCATTACGGACATGATATTCTTCATGGCAGCGGATTCAGCGACGATATCGCTGTCGCCTGACGGGAGCAGGCGCTCGATAACCTTCCTGAGCACCTCGAAGGAAAACGGTTTGATGATGTAATCGGTTGCCCCCAGCTTCATGGCATCCACGGCGTTTTCCCTCTTTCATTACGGACATGATATTCTTCATGGCAGCGGATTCAGCGACGATATCGCTGTCGCCTGACGGGAGCAGGCGCTCGATAACCTTCCTGAGCACCTCGAAGGAAAACGGTTTGATGATGTAATCGGTTGCCCCCAGCTTCATGGCATCCACGGCGTTTTCCACGGTTCCATAACCGGTGACAACGATGACAGGGACAAAGATGTTCCGGTCCCGCACCTCTTTTAGAAACTCCAGTCCGCTCATCTTGGGCATCTTCATATCGGTGACAATAAGGGAGAAGTCGTTGAGATTCAGTTCCGATAACGCATCTGCGGCATCGTGATATACCATAGGATCAAATCCGAACCTCTTCAAGGATTCTTTCAGCGCCGCCGCCATATCCGCTTCATCATCTATGACCAATACTTTTTTCATATCGCCCCGCTCCGGTGCAAATTGGAAATTGCAAAATTTCAATGCATCTTTTCCAGCATTTTAAAATCTCTTCTTTACAATCTGCAATCCTAATCCCCGGCCTGTTTATGAACAGGCAAGGTAATAACAAACTCCGTCCCTTTCCCGATCTCGCTTCTAACATCGATGCTTCCCTTATGTGCCTCTATCACCCCTGCGGTTATCGACATGCCGAGTCCGGTCCCCCTGTCTTTCGTAGAGAAAAAGGGCTCGAATATCCTCGACTGCGTCTCCTCATCCATACCGACACCACTGTCTTTGATGGTAAGTGCAGCCGACCGGCGGTCGTTCTGATACGCAACTTTGATCTCAATGCTCCCCCTGCCCTTTATTGCCTGGAACGAATTCAACAGGATATTGATAACCGCCTGCCTGATAAGCACCCTGTCCAGGGGCAGCCGGCACTCGTCGTTTTCGATAAAATTGAAACTGACCTTGTTGCCCGCCAACAGTTCCCCGAACTCTCCGCAGATCTCGGCAATTATATCGTTCAGGCAGCAGAATTCCATTGTGGGGATTATGCCCCTTGAGAACCTGAGCATGTTATCGAGGGTATTGACAAGCGACCTTACCGAATTCGATATCCTCTGTGCATAATCACCATGCTCGGTTCCTCTCAGATCGCCCGAAAGGAGGCTCGCGAACAGCTCTATGCTTCCGAGGGGGTTCCTGATTTCATGCGCGATCTTGAGGACAAGCTCTCCCATGGCGCTCAAACGGCCGTTCCTCTCGTTCTCTAACTCAAGCTGTTTAAGTCTTGTTATATCTTTAAAGATCAGGACATACCCGATGATGCTACCCTCCTTGTCCTCTACGTCCGAACGCGATACAAGGGCATGAAACGGCTTGCCGCTTTCAGGCTCGATCATTTCATCGTGGATGACCGCATGCAATGAAGTCCCCCCGGCCACTTCGCCGGCTTTGATATTCAGCAGGGATTCAGCAGCGCTGTTCACGAGCCTTATAATACCATCCTTGTCGAAAAAGACCACGCCGACATCGATGCTGTCGAGAATGCTGTCAAGCAGTTGCTTCTTGTGCTCTACCTCCTTTGTCAGCAGCCCGACTTTATCCTCAAGCGTCTTGTAATACTGGGCGAGAGTCGCGGAGGCGGCATTGAAACTCTCCAACGCTTTGCTCAAGAGCTCGATATCAGCCATAACGGTTATTCCTTACCTGCTATAATGATTTTTGCGGCCTCCCCGATTATACCACCGCTGCCGGCCGCTTTCTTCAGATACTCTTTATCTTTTGACAGCTTCCCGTATTGGTAGTACGCCCACTGGGCGCTCTCAGGATCATTAATGCCCTGATCGAGCGCCTTTTTATAAAAGGCGAGGGATTTGGCCCTGTTACCCGACAGATAATAGAGGTCTCCTGCCTTTACAGAGGATATGCCGTCACCTGCATTGGAAGCCGCGCTGTAATATTTCAAGGCGCTTGACCTGTCTCCGGCCTCCCAGTACAGATCGGCAAGCAGGGCGCTGTTCCTGTAATCCCTGGAAAACTTGATGGTCTTCAGCAGGGATTGTATCGCCTGCCGGTAGTCGCCTTCCTGCTTGAAAATTATTGCCATAAGATATGATGCCCTGGAAAAATATCTGCCGTCGAGCATTACGGGCGCAATAAATCTCCCGGCCTCGGCGTATTTCTTTTCATTTATGAGCAATTCCGCCATGTACAGGGAGGCATCTCCCTTTGCAGAGCCCCTCAACGTTCTCCTGAGAAGCGCCATGCCCTCAAACTTCCTGCCGTTTGTAATCAGATACCGTGCGATATCCACGGCATACCGGCTGTCCTGGTCAAGGTAAGGTGAGAATTTCAAAACGTATTCCATACTTTTCGCGCCCTTCGATTCGATAATGCCCTTGAGCCTCTTTTCAATTTCTGCGGACTTCAAAGACTTATCCTGCAAAAAGTTAAGGTATCTCAGGGCATTGGTCACATCTCCCTTTTTTTCGAAGAGCCTGACGAGCTTCATCTTAAAATTATCATCGGTTTCACCCGGCATGATTTCAAGGCCCAGTTTTAACGCATCATCTATTTTCCCCTGGGCATCGTAGATAGTCACCAGCATTTTCTTCGCACTGGTCCTCTCAAAATTCGATGAGGGCTCCTTCGTTATGCCAAGGCACACCTTTTCAGCATCGGCAAATCTGGATGCGTTGTATAAAATCAATGCCTTGCCGAATCTGAGATCCTCTTCTTTCAAAGTCGGATCCGATACTTTGTTTATCGTGCTCACCGCTTCTTTATGCATTCCTTTTTTGCTGTATATCATCGCCTTTACATAGAGGGCACGGGGATTGACTTCCAGCACCCTTTTATTAAGCCTCTGGATTAACGATTCGGCATTAGAAATATTGCCGGCCCTCAGGGCCACTTCCGCTTTCCCTATATCGGCCCGGTCTTCCAGGGGGCCGCCGACCTTCTCAAAGTACTGCTGCGCGGCTGCTGGCTTTTGTAGATTCAGTGCAATATAACCGAGCAAAAGATAGGCCTCGTTGAGGTATACGGACCGGGGATAGAGCGAGATAAAACGCTCTATCTTGAGCCGGGCATCGTTATAACGCTTTAAATAGAAACCCGCCTTGCCGATATTGAAGAGCGCCCTCTCGGATAACGGGCCCTTTTTTACGGAGAGGAAAACCTCCCTGTAAAGTTCTTCGGCCTTAATGAAATCTTTTGTTTTGAGATAGCCGTCAGCACTTTTCAGCTTATCTTCAAATTCCTTGTCAGCGGCCGCGCTGCCCGCCCCCTGCCCCCCTGCCGCAGGAGAGGCCGAAACGGGATGGACAAGGCAAAGCACGACAATTAAACAGCAGCAGGCTGTAACTGAAAAACGGCGGATCAAAGGATATGCTCTCCTGGCCATAATTTCTCCAAAACTCCTGATTGCACAATTATCCATATTTTATTATGAAAGAAATATGCCAGCTACAAAAAACAGTAACAAGTAAAGAATAAAGAGCAGCACGTTTTTTCTTGAATGCTCTATCAGCTACCATTTCCGGACCGTGTATTACTCGTTACTGATAACTCGTTACTGTCTTGTCGAGTCAATTATCTGACGAAAAGAATTAAAAAGTGTGATCGGGCGCGTTATTTTTATGACATGGGGTGCATATGAAAATTAGAAATTAAGATTTGTGATACTGTTTGGAATTTAGTGCTTCGAATTGAGGATTTATAACCGCAGTCTTTTCATTTTTTCAATTAATGTCGTTCTGTTAATGTTAAGGTATTTTGCAGCCTGGCTTTTTACTCCGTTGTGGAGTTCAAGGGCATGGAGAATGAGCCGCTTTTCGTACTCCTCAAGCGCTGCATTTAAATCTATACCGCCGACGAAGGGATTCACATCGTCGTCAAGCTCTATGTTCGGCAATTCGGGAATCCTCTTGCCCGTCATCTTGTCGGGAAGATCATATGCGTTTATAACGTCACTATCTTTGAGGACGAGAAGTCTCTCTATCGCGTTTTCAAGCTCCCTGACATTACCCGGCCACGCATATCCGGTAAATACCTTTAACGCTTCATCGGTAATGGTCACCGGGTTTCTTCCGAATCTCCCGGCATGCTTTTCTATGAAAAAATTACAGAGGATGGGGATATCCTCAACCCTCTTCCTTAATGGCGGCAACTCAATCGGTATTACGTTCAGCCTGTGAAAGAGGTCCTCCCTGAACCTTCCCTCTTTGACTGCATGTTCTAGATTCTGATTAGTGGCGGCAATAATTCTGACATCGACGTTTACCGTCTTGGTCCCCCCGATCCTTTCAAAAGACCTTTCCTGCAGCACCCTTAAAAGCTTGACCTGAAGAATGGACGGCATCTCGCCTATTTCATCGAGAAATATTGTCCCACCGTCGGCCATCTCGAATCTGCCTATCCTGGTTGCTATAGCCCCGGTAAAGGCGCCTTTCTCGTGGCCGAACAATTCCGATTCCAGAAGCTCTGTCGGGATTGCGCCGCAATTGACGGGGACAAACGGCTTGTCAGCCCTCTTGCTGTTAAAATGGATGTTTTTTGCTACGAGTTCCTTACCTGTCCCGCTTTCGCCCAGGATAAGTACTGTGCTGTAACAATTCGAAACCCTTGCAGTAAGCTCGTATATATGCCTGATTGCCTGAGAATTACCTATAATCTGTGGTGATCCATTATTCCCTATCCCATTTTCCACGTCATAAATATGACATACGATAAATTAAAAGGTCAATAATTATTTTGGATTCTTGGCCGGTATAGGGAACCTCCATGACAAAGTAAAAAAATGCCATGAACTTATAAGATAAGCTGCTTGCCCCAGTTCTGATACGGCACTCTTTTCTCACTATTCCAAAACATGCGCTGCCGATTCGATTAAGCTATCCGGGTATTCAGAAGTTGCGTTGATATGTGCATTAGCATTTCACGCTATTCTTCCTTCGTGGCACGCTAAAAAAAGCCTTTCTCATATCTTTCCAGAACTTCACCGGCCCGCTGCAGCAACTCCTGCGGCTCGAACGGCCTGACCAGCAAATCGGAGCAGCAATTGCGTACCAGTTCCGTCACCAAATCTCTGTTCACGTAATTACTGATAGCTATGATCGGTATTGAAACCCTTCTTCTCTCCAACTCGCAGATCAGCTCAAGCCCTGTCATCCCCGGCATCCGGATGTCTGCACAGAGCAGATCAAAGGGCATACCCTTCTCCTGTGTATTCAGAATCATAGAGAGCGCCTCCACCTGGTCCCCTGACTCGCTTACTTCATAACCAGCCTTTCTCAAGGCGCTCACAACAGCAAAACGCGAATGGGGGACTGCATCTATTACCAGAATATGCTTTGCCATTGTTTTTCCCTCCTCTCCTCTTGATAAAGGACCTTGCCGGTTCCCCTTTGTGCAACGTGCCTTTCAGCTCTCATGACCTTAACAGAGCATGAATAATGCCACTCCCGTTAATATTTTTTTTCAGTAGTATTTTCAATAATACCTGCTGCTTTTAAAGGGCGCCTGAAGAAGCAAAGGCTTGAGACCTTTATCAGGCAAGGGGGAAAGGATAGAGCAAAAAGACCTTTATAGTGAAAGTGATGGCGCGATGAGAGAATTATTGCATATGCAAAAAAAGTCTCAAGCTTTTGGGAAAGGATGAGCAGGTGGTTATGTTATAAGATGAAAAGATGCGCTTATTGTAAAAAGCTCTCATTTCCCGTCTCTTGTTCTCAGCAGCCGCTTATTAAGGGCCTGTCGGGTAATCCCCAGGAGGGAGGCTGCTATCCCCTGGTTTCCGTTAGAGCGCTTCAGCGCCTCCGCTATCAAGGAGCTTTCGGCCTCTTTCAATGTCGGGAGTCGTCCGGAATTGCCGTAAAGCGCCTGTCCTCCTTGTACCGGAGGGGAATCATTGCGCAAAGATAAGCGCTCCTGCGCTATAATTTCCCTGAAACTGTCCATCGATAATACACCTGACCTGTGCCGGGCCACGGCGTCGAAAACCATGGCCTGCAGTTCACGTACATTACCCGGGAAATCTGAAGTCGACAGGAACGTGATAAGCTCATGCGGTGGAGTGGGCTTTTTCTTGTTCAGAGACAGCGCCTCCTCCCCGAGAAAGCAATCGACCAGCAGGGGAATATCCTCAAGCCTCTCCCTGAGCGAAGGGATATGGATCTGATGTGCACGGAGACGATAATAGAGGTCTTTACGGAACCTGCCGGACGCTATTGATTTCTGGAGATCCTGATTGGTGGCTACGATGATGCGCGCATCGCTTGTCTTGGGCACATCCGCCCCAAGGGGATAATATTCACGCTCCTGGAGAAGACGCAGCAGTTTAGCCTGTGACGCCTCGTTCAGATCGCCGATCTCATCAAGGAACAAAGTCCCGCCCGACGCCTGGGCTATCAACCCCTCCCGCGACTGTTCGGCTCCGGTAAATGAACCCTTCTTGTGGCCGAACAGGGTATCTGAAAACATAGTGTCATCCAATCCCGCTATATTTACCGCTACAAACACCCCTGTGCGCCTGCTCAGGGAATGTATCGACCGTGCGATCAATTCCTTTCCCACTCCTGTTTCGCCGGTAATCAAAACAGGCTGATGGGAGGGTGCAATGACTTCGACATACTTGAAGACGGCATGCATTTTCTTGCTCTGCGTAATGATCGACGAGAAAGCGGGCGCATGCTCCAGCCTGTCCGTAAGCAGGTGCTGCTTCAAAGAGGATACTTCGCTCCGCAGCGTATAGAATTCCAGCGCTTTTTTAATGCTCGCTATGAATAAATTCTCATCTGCCGGCTTTACCAGATAATCGAAAGCCCCGGCCTTCATGCATTTTACCGCAGTTTCTATCTCGTCCACTGCCGTCATGATAATAACGGGGATATGCGGGTAGTAGTGGTTGATCTCAACGAGCAGCGCATCCCCTGTGATATACGGCATCTTGAGATCCATCGTAATCACCGCCACATCCTGTTTTGCAAGGAGGGGCATGACCTGCCTGCTGTCATCGATGGTCAGAATGTCCTCCATGCCTTCCATGCGCAGCATCCTGCTGTGGCTGAGCAGAATATTCGGCTCATCATCTATGAGGAGTATAGGCAAATGAGAGTTAATCAGATGGCTCATGTATAAAAATCCCTGCGGGGCCCTTGCCAGGCCCGGCAATTTTTGTATGCCATTTTATCATAAAAGACTTATCCTGTGCTCCCGGTTATTGTATTCGTTCGGATCCTGCTGAGCAGTAATGGAGCGGGCGACGGGATTCGAACCCGCGACCTTCAGCTTGGGAAACCCGTTAGCTAGGCCCATTAGCACTAATTTTCAAAGGTTTTTTGCCCGCTGTTTCTTCAGTACCATTATAGTACCATATTATTATGCTCTTATTATCCCTTTTCTCACTTATTATTGCCCATTATTATATCTACCGGTGGGTGTCACGTCCATTCCTGGTCACACACACAGGCTCGGACCTATCTATAGAAAACGACAAAAGTAAAGTGACATAACGCTTTTGCACTTGTCATTCCCGCTTGGCGGGAATCCTTCTTAAAGCAGGAAAAGATTCCGGACAAGCCGGAATGACAGGAAAAAACAATCGCAATATTCTCTGTAACCTTACTTTTGTCGTTTGCTATAATGTGGTCCTGCGGGTCTCAATAAGCTCAACTAATTTCAGGATACAACCTGAAAGGGAATGAGCCAACATATGTTCCCAAAATCTAATTACCAATACTCCTTGCTTCCTCAGCAAAGATGTAACTTTCTTATCGCGCTGTCGATTTCGTTCTATTTTAGTCTTCCAGAATGGTGTATTTTTTTTAGGGATATGCCCACATTTGGGACAGCCATGCCAGAAACATCCATCAACAAAAATGGCTATCTTTTCTCCAGGGAAAAAGATATCAGGCTTCCCCTCTACGGAGGAATAATTAACTTTCCAACCACTGATGCCAGCTCTAATTAGTGCACCGCGCAGTCGGACCTCAGTCGTCTTGTTCCCCGTCCCTCGCACACTTTGCATAATGCGCTTATGCTCAGGGAGTACATCTTGGAAATGTCCGTTTGGAAGCTTATCTTTTAGTATTCTTTCCATACTTTATTATAATGAATAAGATAAAGGCCTTTCATGAGCATTGACCCTCTCTCCGCAATGCAAAAAATGGTCGATAGTTATAAATGTAAAAAGACCTCTTTGCGTATGGATTACTGTGAACTCCTGAGAAGGTGGTCTTTACTGCGGTCTCTTTGTCAATATATCACACGCTGTAAAGGAACTCACCTTCGTACTTGACCCAATAGGCGCTCACCGCATTAGAAGGATCATTTCCCCGAATTCCCATCGAGTACTCGGGATGATAAACAGTTGGTTGAGGATAGTGAACAGAGGAATCCCTCTGGAGTGCATACAAACACATCGCTGCCGATGTTGGTTTTGGTCCAAAAGGTGCAAATGCCAAGGTTTTCGGCGGATTGCCGGCAATCGAGAGAATACGGTCGAATGCTGCTGACATATCGAGCGTGTCGACCCGATACTTTTCGAAACGATCATCAGGGTTCCCCTGCTCTAGGCGTGCAACTGACTGCCATGTCCGTTGAAGGACCGCAAGCGGTGCAGGGAATGGAATCAGTATTTTCATTTTCTCATGCGGATTACCCCCGGCATACTGCTTCAGACTTTCGACAAGAAAACCAACACTAACGACCCACATCTCCGGTTTAGTCCTAGCTCCACCGAACCCCGGCAATGTCTTCCAAGGTTCGATATCCTCGTAGAGAGGGGCATCATCAGCATAAGTATCCGGAGAGGTGTAAGTTAAAATAAGATTTTGCACAGTTCCACTGATCACCAAGGCTCGGAGGATTGGGAAAAAAAACCTTTTGGGTAAAGAGGTTATATCCAAAACTATGGATGAACCTGCTGCTTCAATTTCTCGTGCAAGCGCTACAATCTGAAAGCCTTCTACCATAAGCTCGATATCGCGTACCTTTGCTAAATCGCCGCCAGTCCGGGCATACTCTTCCCGACGATCATTCAGGGCGAGCCGTGTTCGATCTCTGTATTTCATGGAATCAACATCCTGAATCTGAACAAACGACTCGCCAGTGAGTACTCCTCGCTGTCGCAGCTGAGTCCAACTACAGAGCGAACGCACTTCGGTTCCAATGGTGCCGAAGAAATACCACTGTTTCGGACTGCTTAGCGATAGAACCCAGTCAACCGGTCCCCAAGGACGGTATTTCATGATTTCCTCTCATCACTGTCCGGAAAAAGTGGAAGGTTTTCGGCAGGCTTTTGACGTGGACTGCGTGCCCTGGACAGAGTTACCCGCGCCTGATCCATTAGTTCAAATAGCTCGTCTATCTTCCAATAATAGGGCTCCTTGGTCCTCGCTTCCGGAAGTTGAAACCGCGGGCAGAGAATTGGATTCAAATAGAATTTTATTCTACGCCCTCCTGACTTTGTCTTCGATGAATGTTCAGTCGCGAAGAGAACTCCATAACCCACAGCTTCGCGCATGGAGTTCCGGAGGTCCGTAACATCGTCCGCTTCAGAGTTGAACTCAGTCAATGCAATGGAGATGCCGTTACCACCGGGATAAGACATTCTCAAATCACGCATCATATCGTCATTTAGCCGCATCCCAAGTTTCTCGACAAAACTTTTTCTAGCATTGCCACCGGGTTCCTCGGGAAGCTTGTTGAACCATTCATTACTGGCGAACAATATCCCCGCAGCTTGGATGTTGTAGTCTATGGTTCCGCCATTCAGAAGATCGGTGCGCTTGCTTGGCTCCAGGCTGGACTCGTTCTTGAGAAAGCTATCCCAGATCCTATGACAGATATGGAGGAATACCGTGATATTACCACCACTGAGTGACCGGATGTCGTTGTAGCCCCACCACATGAATCGTTGCTGGCAGCGGGTCATCAGCTGCAGGACCGCCTGATCAAGGTGCTCCTTTCGCCACCATTTACGCTCTCTCCATGGGGCATTAGCTGGCGGCGGTGATTCCCGATGCTGGCGCTTTGATCGCGCCCCTCCGGTTTGGCGACCCCAAGCGGCGGCCAAGACTGCATCCAGCATGCCTGCGCGCCCAGATCGATATAGCTTCCTAAAAAATGTGCGCCATTCGTCCGTCCACGTGCCTCCATCAGCTGCTGAATCGAGTCCCAGAGCCCGGTCAATCTGATTGTCATCCGGATTGAGATTTAACTGCACAAGTCTTTCTTCCGCAATCGGATGTTTGCCAAATATGGATTTGGCGAGTTTCGGCTTTAGTTTTGTGACTTCACCGCGGAAATAATACTCCACCCGTTTTTGAAATGCATCAATGGAAAACCTATGGAAAATTGAATTTTTGACCTCTCCCAACGCAAAAAGCTCTTCATCCATATCAATCAAATGGTAGTCACGTCGTTTCTCCAAACGCGCCTCACTGCCCCATATCCCTAGGAAATCCGGGTTGTTCCATCCATAGCGCCGAGTTCCTGCCCTGTAATGAACCCTTGCGTCCCTCGCTGCAAATGCGCGATTGAGCATCTTTCGAAAAGCCAGGAGAAGGCGACGCTGCCGTTCAGTGAAGGCACGGTGCATCTCCTCGATCTGATCGACGCGAATCAGAACAGGCACATCATCTTTTATCATTCCGCTCTGACGAAGGCACTCCGCAGTTCTCGCGATTGGCTCACCAATATTCGTCTTGCTTTGGGAAATTTCATCGGCAGGCTGCTCCTCGGAAAGATTGCCGTTCACCCAGCGTCTATAGAAGTCCACCCGCTTAACAATGCGCTCCTTCAGCTGCTCGATGTTTGTAACCCCCTCAAGCGCTCCAAACCAACAATCCTGCTTTGCAACATATGTTACGAATATATTAATGCGGTTAAGATCCACGATTGAATCGAATATCTCCGGATTCTTCCCGATCGTTTCAACCGACTTAATAAGATCCTCTACGACCCAATAGTTGAAGAAATCCGCAAAGTAGAACGGCATCTCGCGTTCATCGGCCTCATCGCCTCGATATAAAGTAACTTGAACTATATCTGTAATTCGGCTGCGAGTCAGGTTCACTCCCGCGGAGATAAAGTTGCGCATTTGTTTGTTCACGGGAAACTCTCTTCCATGACGCCAATATGCAATGCGAGTCTCAGGCCGGAGAAGGCTCAGGATCATCGTCTTCCCACAACCCTGTGCTCCGCTGAGGACAACATTGCCTCCCTGAAACACTGGGTGGATAGCCGCCTGTAGAACTTCGGCACTAAACAGTTCCACAAAGGTAGTCTCCGTCTGTGTGTCATCAGAAAAGTAGAGCTGCTGAAATGGATTGATTGAAATATTCATGTCAGTCTCGATACACCCTCGGGAAAAGGGGCTCCCAGCCCCCACCGCTCGGTTTGTTGTGAATAATTGGAAGTGTATTATCTGGAGTATTCGAGAAGGTCGCCAACGAACAACCTGTGTTTTTGTAGCCAAACGTATCCATGTTGACAGATGATCGAGATGCGCAACGTTGCGCCAGGTCTTCCACTTTGTCGGCTATTGGCCAACCTTGCTGTCCTTGCCGTTCGGGGCCGAGCAGATCGTTGCGACGAAGCTCAATTACAGGACGAACGCTGAGTCGTCCACTCCATCGCCGTTCCTCAGCACGAAGGGCCTCTACACCATTTGGACAAAGGATGAGCGGAACAAACAGGACAGGCTTATCCAGGTTTGCCACTGCCCATCGGATAGCGTTCAAACACTGGGTGCCTGACCCGACAATATCCTCAAGAAGAACCAGTCGCTTCAGCGAGGGCGACGCATAATGAAGTGGCTGGGAACTTGGATTTGTCATGTAGCGAGTCCAATCATCAGCTATCTGAGAATTCGGGTTTATTGGGTGCTCCGCCTCCATCTGAACAGATGCAAAACAAGGGCGATGGGCAACGCCTGCGAGATGGTTAACTTTATGAAATTCGTTAATATCCATGCTATCGGTGACAGGACAAAACCAGGTGTGGTTATGTATTTCTCGGTGAACCAACTCATGCAACGCTTGCCCACCGTGAGATTCCAGGCGCGCCCCGACTTGTATGGCCACCCATCGTTTAATTTCCCGGTCGAGTGCTGTACGGTAGAGTGCAACAAAATCATCATGAGAGAAGAAGCTGATATATAGAGCGTATTCTAGAAAGAGCTTCTGCTCGGCCTCATCGGTAAGATTGCCGATCCATGCTGCCAGACGCTCCATGTAGTTAGAATGAAAGTCAGGGTGTTCAGCAGGCAAATAAACACGCCAGTCTCTCACTGCGTGATAGTCGAGTTGATCAAGAATGGTACTATAATGTGCTGTATAATCCGCCGACCCGGTGCTTTGGAAATCCCATTTCCGAACTTTGTCGCGTAGTTCGTCCAGTGTCATAAGACCCTCCCGAGCAGACGTTTCACAAAATCAGCGGCTAGTGCAGCAAGGGGCGGCGGCACTGCATTACCGATCAATCGATATTGGCTTTTTTCGTTGCCATGAAAAATATAGTTGTCGCTGAACCCTTGTATTCGAGCCGCCTCACGAACCGTAAATCCCCTCTGTTGCGATGGGTGAAGAAAGTATCGCGGGGAGCCAAAGCGTGTATCAACTGTGCAGCTTGGTTTATGCCAAGAGAGTCGCCGGAACTTTCCATTGAAGGTCTCAGCAAGATCAATCCCACCTTCCACTCGTCTGAGATAGCCTTTCGTCACGAGTACTTCAACGTGGCGATGAAAGCAGTTGCCGAGGGCAGCCTTGAGTCGAGGAATAGAGACGGGGTCTGCATCCCCGTAGTCGCGCTGGCGTTCCTGTCTGCGAAGGCGACGTAAGAGTTCAAGGACAGTGCGTTCGTCTTCGGTGATTGCGCCGAACACTTCAGGGATATCCCAGGTTGCCACTGCATTTTCGCCTCCGCGAACATTGGAAAGCTTCTGTCCGGGCTTGATTCGTGTCGCAATTTGCCATTCTCGGCTGCCTGGATCAAGTCGCTTCGGATGATGGTTCTTTTGCCTGCTGACACCGGCAAGAACTGTACGCAGGCTTCCCGCAGGATAATGTGGGAATGTGAAATCAGTATCCCGTGAAGTTCGCCACGCAAAGAACAGGACCCGCCTTCTCAGCTGGGCCATTCCGAGATCGGTTGCCTGACAACGAATGGTATGTGTTCGATAGCCAGCAAGCCGCATCATTGTATCCAGCTCGTTCCAGTAGCGTGCATGCGCACCGGACAGTGCGCCAGCTACGTTCTCGACAACCAGCACTTTCGGATAAATTCTACGGGCGAGCTGGCCAGTCAGTGGGAGTAAGTCGTTCCGCTTGTCATCAATCAATCTTTTACCAGCGGTTGAGAACCCTTGGCAGGGCGGTCCAGAAATGAGAGCATCAATGCCATAGAGCGATCTCTCGTTGGGGATACCATCCGTGAGATCTACATTGTAAACAGGACTTTTAATATTGGCAGAGAAGGTCTCAACCGCCTCAGGCTCACAGTCATAAGCGCCACAAGAACTGAACCCACTAGCGATAAAACCAAGGTCAAACCCTCCACATCCAGAAAAAAGGCTCGCAAATTTCAATGTTCCGTTTCGCATTATGAATAGAGTTTCGAATGCTTCATCGAGCTTTTATCATTCTAATCCATATAATAATGTCCACGTCCCCTCACAGAATATTACCTTTATAAGACGGTCAATATAGATATTATCGAAAAATATCTGAAATAATCCAGTACTTTTTAAAATAAGGAACTCTGCTAGCCATCATTGGAGTCGTTTTTTGATCATATGCCTCGTGTATATCTATCCCGCACACGATTTCCAGTCGTGCACCTCAAGCCGTTCGTATGCCGCTCCAATTTGTGACAGTTACCAACTTCCCGTATATATTATCCTTACTCGGCTGTCATTCCATAGCATTAGGAATGTCTGGGTCCTGAACCAGAAGGATATGGATTATATATTTTCCTTCCGTCGAGCCAGTCATCGACCTTTTTCTTGGGGAAGAGAAAATCCTTCCCCTTCCCTCCCCCGCTGATAGGCATGACCGGGAACTCATTTTTCCTTACCTGTACCCGTATGGTATAGATCGACATCCCGGTCATCCTGTGCACTTCTTCGGTCGTATACGTTCTCCTCACTCTCATAGCGCCCTCCTCGCTGTCTGCTCCTAATATTCTGCAGATATTATATTTCGGCCCACACTACACTTTTACGGAGATATGACATGGCATATGAAGGGGCTCATGCGAGCGGATGGCGCGTCAAATACAAGGTGTATCTCCCGGACAAGACCATTGAGAAAGAGAAATATAGGAAAACGAAAGAAAACGCCCATCACCTGTACCGGGAAGCGGCAAGGCTTGAAACACTGGCCGCGCAGGGGTCCCATAAGGATGAGGACGTATTGCGGGCTCTCAAATCTGGCGTAATCGTAGGAGAAGAGGCCCAGAGACTTCTGAAAAAAACGATCCTCTCTTATCCCACCTTAAATAAACTATTCCCCCTGTTCGACAATTATGCAAAAAAACACTGGAATAATACTACCTACCAGACCTATATCACCACCATCCGGCGGATTCTGAGGGATATCGGGGATGTCGCAATCACCGGTATCGAGGAATATAAAAATTTAATAAAAGACTATGTGGAAAGGGTCGCCGCAGAAAAAGGCCATGCTAACCGGACAAAGAATAAATACCTCTCCCTTATCAGGCAAATCATCGACATCGCAATCAAAGAAAAAAAGTTCCCCTTCGATCAGAACCCGGTGGCCCTGATCGAAAAATACCCCGATGTGGTAGTAAGGTTCCCCAGGACTCTCAGCTACGATGAGGTAAAGTCCCTTTTGGAAGAGGCAAAGAAGAGGACCGGCTTATTCGGCCTTTTCTATGAGATTACAATCACTTTTCTATTTTGTGGACTTCGCCTGACGGAATTAAAATATCTTACCCACGATGATGTACTGAACGACCGGGTAAAGATACAGCCCAAGGAGATACTTACTGATGAGACAGAAGAGAAATTGAAAAACAATTTGTGGATTCCCAAAACCAATTCAGCCAGGGTTATCTATATTGATGATGACATCTGGCAGGAGAAAATAATACAAAAACTCAGGAAAATGCCGAAAAAAAGTAGATACTTGTTTTCTGTTAGCAAGCCATCAATGAATATGCTTACATTTGATTCGGCCTATAACGACAGGCTCTTCAGGAAGACCGACCTCACCCTCCACTGTCTGCGCCACACCTTCATCACCTGGAGGATCGAGTGCGGGGACCCGCTGCCCAGGGTCATGCGCCTGGCCGGCCACAGCAACATCGAGACGACCATGCGCTACACCCACATTTCCGAGGAGAAAATGAAGGACATCCTGCCCCTCCTTTAGGGGGAAATTTGACGGGTTTTATCACCATAAAAACTACCATAAAATTACCATCACTACCATTTTATTACCATCGTTTTACCCCTTTTTAACCCTTTCTCATGCCTTTTCTGTGCTTCTCGACCACGCCAAAAGGGGGTTCCTGGAGGCAATTATCTTATTGATTTTAGCGGTTATTTGATTGTTTTCAAGGGGATACTGAATGGAGCGGGCGACGGGATTCGAACCCGCGACCTTCAGCTTGGGAAGCTGACACTCTACCGCTGAGTTACGCCCGCAAATAACGGTAATGCACATTAACGACGGGTTTGAAGTGAAAGGCTGATTA
>JAMCVZ010000031.1 GCA_023476565.1 Nitrospirota bacterium | reverse complement strand
ACGGTCGTAACATTTTTAAAAATTGTCAACAGTGCCATATTTACTGTCAGCCACCACAGTTGCCGGGTTGGCATCCCGTGTTGTCTTGATGCGCATCCATCAACGATGTCATCCTGTATGCATCATTATATGTCGCCAGAGGTTACTTCCGCTTTCAGTTATTGCTTCATATGCTGGATCAACTGCCCTGTGTGTTTTATAGGAGAGCTTTGCCTTGCTTCCGCTATACCGCACTATTGCAGCTTGCCGGATCGGTTGTAGATATGTAACGCTGATTGACTGTCCCTGCGCTTTTGTTCTCACCATCGGCCGTCTTTTTCTTCAAGCCTCTTTTCCAGTTCCACATAGCTCTTATTCAAATGTCTCTTAAGTGGATGAAAAATTTGATTTGATGCATTTGCTGGTTAAAAAAGTTGCCTATTATGAAAACGAGCAAAGAGAAAAAGGCCATAAGATAGGCGGTAAAATAAAAATGGATATATGGGAATTGTCACCCATAGATCCATCTGATCTTAACTCAGCAACCGGTTTTGCTGAGAGTAACGTCTGGCGTCCCCAATGGGATTCGAACCCATGTTACCGCCTTGAAAGGGCGATGTCCTAGGCCAGGCTAGACGATGGGGACATGAGCCGCGTTGGATTCGAACCAACGACCCACGCCTTAAAAGGGCGTTGCTCTACCAACTGAGCTAGCGGCCCGTACGGCAGTAAAGGGAAAACTTACCGCGCATAGGAATAATTAATTTACTATGTACCCCGGACTTTTGTCAACAAGCAGATGTCTTTTGATAAGAGAGCGATAGCGGTCTGCACTGTCCCCAAAAGCTCGCGCTACCTGTTCTTAGTGTAGGGCAAAAGGCCGCCCTTTAAAAGTAACTCCCGTTCCCTGTCGTTGAGGTTTGAGGCAGCCTTGAAGGTATACCCTTTTGTCAGGTTTTCGACCGTGAAGGTCTGGTCTCCTTTAAGGGTATCAGGCACATTTTTGATGATGAGCCTGTCGTTTTTCCCTATCTTCTCGTAGTCCTCTTCAGCTTTGAACACGAGCGGCAATATCCCGAAATTTATCAGGTTGGTCCTGTGTATCCGTGCAAACGATTTTGCGATGACCGCCTGCAGCCCGAGGAACATGGGGGCAAGCGCTGCATGCTCCCTGGAAGAGCCCTGCCCGTAATTCTCGCCGCCGACAACTATGCTGCCGCCGTTCGCTTTGGCTGCCTGCGCGCGGCTGCTGAAGGTCTTGTCGATATTCTCGAACACGAATTCGGAGATCGCCGGGATATTGGACCTGAACGGAAGCACTTTTGAACCCGCGGGCATTATATCGTCGGTTGTAATATTATTGTCCAGTTTCAACAAAACCTCCGCCTCTATGCTGTCACGCAACTGCTCCTTAACAGGCACTTCCTTTATGTTGGGCCCTTTTATGACCTGTACATCACTCGTATCCGCTTTGGGCGGTATGATGAGATTATCGTTGATGAGGAATTTCTCCGGCTCTTTGATTTTATCGATATGGAGCCCCGCATCCCTTGGATCTATGATCTCGCCTTTAACGGCCATTGCCGCACATGCGATGGGGTTGGTCAGATAGACAAAAGCCTCTTTTGTTCCGGATCTGCCGTGAAAATTCCTGTTGTAAGACCTGATCGATACATGGCCTGTTCCCGGTGCGGCGCCCATGCCGATGCACGGGCCGCAGGACGCTTCAAGTATACGCGCGCCGGCTGCGATCATGTCCGCAGTCAGGCCTTTTCTGGCGAGCATTTCATAGACCTGCTTTGACCCCGGGTTTATCAGGAGGTTTACCCCTTCAGAGACCGTATGACCTTTCAGTACGGAGGCAACCGCCCTCATGGCCTCGTATGATGAATTCGTGCAGCTTCCGATACAGACCTGATCGACCTTTTTGCCTGCTATCTCACGGATCGGCACGACGTTGTCCGGGCTGTGCGGCTGCGCGATCATGGGCTCGATAGTGTTCAGATCAAGCACGATCACTTCCGCATACTCAGCGCCTTTATCCGCCTTTAATTCCACCCAATCCCCTTCCCTGCCCTCTGCTTTGAGGAATGCAAGCGTCTTCTTGTCGCTGGGGAATATTGATGTGGTTGCGCCCAGTTCAGCGCCCATATTGGTTATGGTTGCCCTTTCAGTCACGTTCATATCCTTAACGCCGGGACCCCCGTATTCCATTATCTTCCCGACCCCGCCTTTCACGGTAAGCATTTTGAGGAGGGTGAGAATGACGTCCATCGCGGTAATCCATGGCCTTTGCAGCTTGCCGGTCAGTTTTACCTGCACTACTTTGGGCATGGTTATCTCAAACGGTGCGCCCGCCATGACCGTGGCAGCCTCAAGACCCCCGACGCCGATGGCTATCATGCCCATTCCTCCGCCTGTGGGGGTGTGGCTGTCGGTGCCGAGTGCGATTTCGCCCGGTGCGGCAAAGCGCTCCAGATGGACTTGATGGCATATGCCGTTGCCGGGTTTTGAAAAATATGCGCCGAATTTCGCCGCGGCGGTCTGCAAAAACCGGTGGTCGTCGGCATTCATGAAATTGGACTGGAGCATGTTATGATCGACATAGGAGACAGCCAGGGGGACCTTCACCCTGTCGATCCCTATGGCCTCGAATTCAAGCCACGCCATCGTCCCTGTGGCATCCTGGGTATATACCTGGTCGACATTCAATCCGATAGTGCTTCCCGGAGTTGTATCGCCGTATACTCTGTGCGCCTCAAAAATCTTCTGTACAATGTTCTTTCCCATGCATCCCTCTTTCAATATCAGTGATTAGTGTCAGTTAAAGGATTTATTTCACTCCTCTACTGACACTATACCGTTCTTTGACTTTAATCTGAATATTATGTTAAAAAAAGGGATAAAAAATCAAACCTGTTACCTATAAACAAAGAGTATGCACTTATTCCAGTATAAAAACGGCGAGCTCTATGCAGAGGACGTGCCGGTAAGGGATATTATCTCGGAAGTCGGGACCCCTGTCTATATATACAGCCACGATACCCTCCTCAGGCATCTCATGGCATATGAGGATGCCTTCAGGAGCATACCGCATATCACCTGTTTTGCATTAAAATCCAACTCCAATGCCGCTGTAATTAAATTAATGGCGAAGCACGGCGGCGGCGCCGACATCGTTTCGGGCGGTGAACTGTTCAGGGCGTTAAGGGCAGGCGTCCCTCCGGGCAAGATAGTCTATGCGGGGGTCGGGAAGACCGAAGAGGAAATACGGTATGCGCTGAAGAGCAAGGTACTGATGTTCAACGTGGAATCAGAAGACGAGTTGAAAGAGCTTGACAGGATTGCGGGCGGGATGAGGGTAAAAGCGCCCATTGCATTCAGGATAAATCCTGACATTGACCCGTTGACCCACCCTTATATTTCAACCGGGCTCAAGAAATATAAATTCGGCATACCGATCGAGGATGCCGTTGAATACTATAAGCTTGCCCGCAGGCTCAGGAATATCGATATCCTCGGTATACATAAGCATATCGGCTCGCAGCTTACAAAGATATCACCCTTTGTCGATGCGCTGAAAAAGATACTGGCGCTTATAGACAAGCTCTCGAAACAAGGCATTCCGATCAGCTATCTTGATATCGGAGGGGGTATCGGGATCACCTACAAAGATGAGGCCCCTCCCCATCCATCGCAGCTCGCTCAAAAGGTCCTTCCCATGCTCAAGGGCAGGCAATTGACGATAGTCTTTGAGCCGGGCAGGTCGATTGCCGGGAATGCGGGGATCCTTGCCACGAAGGTCCTATACCTCAAAAACGGGCACAAGAAGCAATTTGTTATCGTTGATGCGGGCATGAACGATCTGATGAGGCCGTCACTCTACGATTCTTACCATCACATACAGCCGGTGGTAAAAGGCCGCAGGGGCGCTATTGTCGCGGACGTGGTCGGTCCCGTATGCGAATCAGGCGATTTCCTTGCAAAGGGCAGGGAAATACCGGCAATCAAGAGGGGCGAATATCTTGCCGTGATGAGCGCCGGCGCTTACGGGTTTACCATGTCATCAAATTACAACAGCCGCCCGAAGATAGCAGAGGTTATGGTAAAAGGGAAGCAATTCGCCCTTGTCCGCAAAAGAGAGACGTATAGCGAGATCATTAAAGGGGAGGCGATCCCGGACTTTATCTGATGATGGAAATACCGTTTACCAAAATGCACGGACTTGGGAATGATTTTGTCCTGATAGACTGCAGGGGCAGCGATCTTCCAGGCAAATTCAATATGTCCAATCTTGCCGTACGGCTGTGCAGGAGGCGGTTCGGAATAGGCGCCGACCAACTCCTCCTGCTCTATCCTTCGGAAACCGCCCATTTCAAAATGCAAATATTCAATGCCGATGGCGGAGAGGTTGAGATGTGCGGCAACGGCATCAGGTGCTTTGCCAAATATATATGGGACCGGGGACTTTCAGATAAGGACGCGCTTGACATCGAGACCCCCGCAGGAATTATTAAACCTGAGCGTATCGGCAGTCTGGTAAGGGTCGATATGGGAGAGCCGGTTTTTAGTCCAGCAGATATTCCCGTTAATATCGGGTCTGATACTTCGGTTGTTGATTATCCCCTGCAGGTAAAGGACAGGGAGTTCAGGATAACCTGTATTTCCATGGGCAATCCCCATGCAGTAATTTTTCTGGATGAAGAGGTCTCCGATTTCCCTGTAGGGGCTTACGGTCCTGAGATAGAGAATCATCCCCTTTTCCCCAGGAGGACCAATGTCGAGTTCGTGAATGTGAAAAGCAGGTGTGAGCTTGTCGTGAGGGTTTGGGAAAGGGGCTCCGGAGAGACCCTGGCATGCGGTACAGGCGCATCGGCTACAGGTGTTGCCTCCATGCGCAAGGGGCTGACGGACAGGAAGGTTACTGTCGCTCTCCCCGGTGGGGAGCTTATGATCGAATGGCTTGAAAATAATCGTGTATATATGACCGGACCTGCCGTCGAGGTCTATGAAGGGAGGGTAAAATTGGTAACCGACAAGGATGAGAAGAGACAGCATCAGCGAAAGTCTTATACGACCTCATTGAAATACTACAGGGAGGGGGAGCCTGAAACCACGCCTCATACAAGCACCTCCATCGATATGAGCGATTCGGGCGTGGGCCTCATTACCGATCACGAGCTGGAGCCGGGTCAGGTCGTCGTATTCAAGAACAAGGAAAATCCATCGGTCCAGAAGATGGCCATTGTACAGTGGAGCATGAAGTCAGGCGGTAAATACAGGGCCGGGCTGCTGTTTCTGTAAAAAGATAGGATGAACCGCAGAGTACACAGAGAAGAAAATTGATCTCTTGAATAGCGCCCTGTGATTTAAATTAATGAAAGAAAAGATCATCTAAGTTATTATATTGTTAAAATCTCTGTGCTCCCTGTGGTTGAGTTTTTAATAAAGATGCAAGGAGGATTGAAATGTTTAAGGGTTCCATAGTTGCGATCGTGACTCCTTTTAAAGACGGTAAATTCGATGAGAAGGCGTACAGCAAGCTTATTGAATGGCATATCGCCCAGGGGACGCGCGGAATTGTACCCTGCGGAACAACCGGAGAGGCATCAACCCTGGATTTCGAAGAGCATTACAGGGTCATCGAGGTAGCTGTAAAGACTGCGAGGAAGCGCATTCCCATAATAGCCGGCACCGGCGCCAACGCAACGGATGAGGCCATTACCTTAACCAGAAAGGCCGAAGAGCTCGGGGCTGACGGAGCGCTGCTGGTAACGCCATACTACAACAAGCCGACCCAGGAGGGCCTGTACCGCCACTATAAAGCAGTTTCTAAGGCGGTGAATATCCCCATTGTACTTTACAACGTCCCCGGCAGGACTGCGGTGAATCTGCTTCCCTCCACGGTTGCCCGCCTGATGGAGTGCAAGAATATCGTAGCCATAAAAGAGGCGACCGGAGATATGAAACAGGTAAGCGAGATCATAAGGCTTTGCGGTGACAGGATTACCGTACTGTCAGGCGATGATTTTACCGTATTGCCGCTGCTCGCGCTCGGCGGAAAAGGCGTAATCTCCGTAACCGCCAATATAGCTCCGAAGGCGATGGCCGCACTGTGCAATGCCTGGGAGAGGGGTGATATCAAGAAGGCAAGAAAACTGCACTATCAGCTTGAGCCCCTGAACGCGGCCATGTTTATAGAGACAAACCCCATTCCCGTAAAGACAGCCGCTGCGATGATGGGAAAGATCCAGGAGGAATTCAGGCTCCCGCTGTGCGAGATGTCCCCGGCCAACAGGGAAAAACTGAAAGGTGTTTTAGAGAGTGCGGGAATCCTTAAGAAATAGTAACGGGTTGTCAGTAACGAGTGACACTAGGAACAGTAACAAACCAGTAACAAGTAACGAGTTAAAAGATAAGAAGGAATCCGAAAACCCGTCACTCGTCACTTGTTACTTGTTACTCTGTTTATTTCTTGCTCTATGCTGCCCGCTGGTTACCGATGTTTATAGCGAAACGCTCTCACCCTATGCCGTTGAGAAAATTTCAGGCCAAAAAGCTCCTGATTTCAGCCTGAAAGACATGAACGGCAATCCGGTATCATTGTCCTCTTTCAAAGGCAAAGTCATCCTGCTGAACTTCTGGGCAACATGGTGCCCGCCGTGCCGTGATGAGATTCCCTCTATGGATAAACTGAATCGCCAGTTGAAGGATAAGGGGTTTATGGTGCTTTCTGTCTCTGTAGACAGGTCGCTTTCAGCGATAGCTGATTTTATAAAGAAAGCTCCCGTCAGCTTTCCTGTGCTTATCGACGATAAACAAAAGGTTACAAAATCCCTTTACAAGGTGTATACCATACCGACGACTTTTCTTATCAACCGGAACGGGATCATCGTTGAAAAATTCTTTGGCGAGCATGACTGGACAGAGCCGGAGATGGTAAAGAAGGTAGAGGCGTTATTTTGACGAAAATTGCTGGATGAGCGTATGAATGACCTCTTTTGTCTTCTCTATGAATTTCGAAGCATTTTGGAATGCATCCTCAGCATCCGATGAATCGATATCAACATAATCTGCATAATCAACATCTTCACGTTCAAAAAGCAGGTTCCTGAACCATTTTCCGTATTCCTTGGGTATCAGTCCGTCCAAAACCAGCTTCTTGTTGACCATTGTTTTAACTCCCTCATGGGTCTTCGGGTCTATTCCAAATAATATGAGAACAGCTTTTGCAGCGCTCAAAGCTGCATAATAACTCCTGTTTATCGAGGATTCCCATCTGTCCTCATTGAGAAGAAGTTTTGCATCATCAAGCAATCTTTCCGCTTTCTTAAGACGGTAGCTTGACAGTGTCTTTTTCTCCCCGGGGTTCAGAGTCATAAAAGATTACCCCCTCCTTTTTGACGTTTTCGATAAACGGGCTGCCGAGCCTTTCATTATGTTTCAGCTCGCCAAGCGAAAGAATGACGAGTGAAAAAGATATATCTGTTTCAAGTTCGTATGAGTAAAAGAGGTTGAGGATTTCATTTTTCAATTCCCTGTCTTTTTTATCCACGACTACCAGTACATCAAGGTCAGAATCGCCTCTGTAGTCACCGCGAATTCGTGATCCATAGGCAATAGCCTTCAATACTCTTCTATCGGCGGATAGTTTCTTCGATATTTCATGGAGAATATTTTCTTCCTTTTTGAACATGAAGAAATGTTATCACAAAGAGGCTGATATTACAAGGCAATAGACTGCCGGATTGCAATCAACAGGACCTTTTTTATTGCCTTCCTCCTTAAGATATATCAAAAAGGATTTTTCTATCTTTTTGCCCATCGGCATTCCCCAAGTAAAAATAATACCAATGAACTGCAGGTATGCATGCGGTAGTTTAAGGTGGCCTCTATTAATCTTCAACCGCTTTTTGTGTCTGATATAAATGGCAGGATATGAGCCGGTCACCGCTTTCTTTCAGCCCAGGCGCCTGTTTATCGCAGATATCAAATCTCTTTGGACATCTTGGATGAAACGCGCAGCCCGCGGGGATATTTACAGGACTCGGCAGTTCAGCAGTATCAGAGGTCTGTTTCCTGATTTTTGCCCCCTGACTTGTCTCAACGGCATCATGTGTTCTGAAGCGTATTTGAGGGGCTGACGACAGCAGTAATTCCGTATAAGGGTGCATGGGTGACTGGAATAAATCTTCTGTGGCAGCCTTTTCTACTATTTCCCCCAGATACATGACCGCCACCTCATCGCTGAAGTAACGAACGACTTTCAGATCATGACTGATGAGCACGAAGGATATTGCCGACTCCTTTTTGATATCCTGGAACAGGTTTAGTATCTGTGCCTGGATAGAGACATCAAGCGCTGAAAGGGGCTCATCCGCAATGATGAGCTCAGGGGAGAGTGCAAGCGCACGTGCGATGCATATTCTCTGTCGCTGGCCGCCGCTGAATTCATGAGGATATCTGCCCAGCGCATCCCTGCCGAGGCCGACCCTCTCTATGAGATGTGCCACCCTGTCCATAGTCTCGCTTTTGGGAGCTATTTTATGGATTTTAAAAGGCTCTGAGAGCGTATCTATGATCCTCATTCTCGGGTTGAGCGATGCAAAAGGGTCCTGGAATACTATCTGTACGGACCTTCTGAATTTCTTGAGCTCCTCTCCGTGGATATCCGAGATATCTTCGCCTTTGAAAAATATTTTCCCGCCGGTCAGAGGAAGCAGCTTCAGGATAAGCCGTGCCATGGTAGACTTGCCGCAGCCGCTTTCGCCGACAAGGGCGAAAACACTGTCTTTCCTTACTTCAAAACTCACTCCGTCAACGGCCCGCAGCCATTTCTCAGGCTCTCTGAAACCGCTTTTGAGCTTGAAATATCTCTTGATTGAATCAACTACGAGAAGTTGTTCTCTTGTATGCTTCTCCATCTCACACATCTCACAAAATGATTTTTTGAGACCCCGGTCAGTTCAGGTTCTGCACGTGTGCATTCCTCTCTTACCGCAAAACACCTGTCGGAGAATTTGCAACCTTCCGGCAGGCTGTCAGGAGCGGGTACAAAACCCGATATCGGCTTCAAAGCGGTCCCTTTTGTCACGGGCAGCGACCCGAGGAGGCCGATAGTGTATGGGTGAAGAGGATTTTGAAAGAGTTCCTCAACAGCGGCAAGCTCCATGAGCCTGCCCGCGTACATTATGGCAACCCTGTCGGCCTGCTCCGAAATAATACTCAGGTCATGGGTTATAAGCAAAACGGCCATCTGCCTTTCCCTCCGCAATCCCCGGAGGAGTTCCAGTATCTGCGCCTGTATGGTGACGTCGAGCGCAGTCGTCGGTTCATCAGCGATGAGCAGCGAAGGATTGCAGGCTATGGCCATGGCGATCATCACCCTCTGCCTCATGCCCCCGGACATCTGGTGCGGGTAGTCTTTTATTCTCAGCTCAGGTGAAGGTATTTTCACAGCCCTCAAGAGCTCAACCGCTTTATTCATCGCTTCCTTTTTCGACAGATCAAGGTGCGCGGTCAATGCCTCTGCTATCTGGTAGCCGACGGTCAGCACGGGATTCAGTGATGTCATCGGCTCCTGGAATATCATGGATATGTCTTTGCCCCGGGTCTGTCGCATCTCATCCTCGTCAAGAGAGAGGAGGTTCCTATTGTTGAACAGGATTTCACCTTCCGCAAACGCATTGGGAGGAAGAATGCGCAGTAGCGAGAGCGCTGTGAGGCTCTTGCCGCACCCGCTTTCGCCCACAAGACCGAAGACTTCCGCTTTTTTGATATCGAGGTAAAGGTCTGATACTACTTTTAAAGGGCCTTTGTCAGTATTGAACGATACCGAAAGGTTATTTATTGAAAGAAGCGAAGGCATATCAAACATGATTAGTGCTCAAGATTGTTTTCACTATCTCTTGGTTCCTCAAATTCTCTTTATTATAACTTAATTGAGGGAGTGCGGCATAGGTGCGCGAAGTGGAAGACGGATACAAATCAGCCTGAACTGCGAAAGCACTACGGCCCTCAGCAGCCCAGGCAAGCCGGAATAAAATGCTGTTGTAACGCTTTCTTGGAGCCTTTTACTTCTCTACCGTTTCAGCGTTGAGCGAATCATGGAAGGGTTTGCCCAGCTTGAAATGCAGGACCTTCTTGGCAGGCACCTCGACCTTCTCGCCCGTCCTCGGATTCCGTGCCATTTTCGCATTCCTCTGTTTGATCCTGAAGTTGCCGAAACCCCTTATTTCTATCTTTTCTCCTCGGGCAAGGGCGTCTTTCATGCCATCAAAAATTGTATTTACGATGGTCTCAACCTGTTTCTTTGTAAGTCCCTCCACCTTCTCAGTCACCTTCTCTATCAGGACTGATTTAGTCATGCTTTACCTCCAAGATATTGAATTAATTAGCTCGTAAACCAAAGTGAAAACTTTATGTTATTCGCCGAACATATATTTCAGTTGTACTTTGGGCATAAGTCTGTATACCCCCTCCGGGATTCTTCCGCTGAGCAGATCCATGATCGGGGAGCGCTCTTTTTTGGTCACCACTTCCGGCTCTCCTTTTATGCCTGCCATTTTTGCGGCGGTCTTTATAGCGAATTCGAGATCCCCGAGTTCGTCTACAAGCCCGGCCTTCAGGGCCTGCTTCCCTGAGAAAATCCTGCCGTCGGCTATCTTCCGCACATCTTCGACGGGCATCCTCCGGCCTTCCGCAACAGCGCCTATGAACTGCTCGTGGACGTCATCCATGACTCCCTGGAGGATTTCCCTCTCCTCTTTGCCTATGCCCCTGAATACGGATGCGATATCCTTGTGCTTTCCGCTCTTTATGACTTCCGCTTTTATCCCCAGCTTGCTCATGAGTTCCTTGATATTGGGCACTTCCATGATCACCCCGATGGAACCCGTTATAGTGCCAGGATTTGCAATGATCCTCGTTGCCGGGGCCGATATATAATAGCCGCCCGAGGCCGCAAGCGATCCCATGGAAACTATAACCTTCTTTGCGGCAGCAGCTTTCCTTACCTCCCCGTATATTTCCTGGGATGGAACAACGCCTCCCCCCGGACTGTTGACCCTCAAGACAATAGCCTTTATGGACCTGTTTTTCACATGTCCCTTAAGCTCATCAACCACCGATTTTGCCTCAAGGATAGGACCTTCAACCCTTACCAGCGCTATCTTGTCACCGATCGACACTTCTTTTTGTAAAAGGGTGAATATGATGCTGATAAATATCAGGACTACAAAGAACAGCGTTATGAAAAGGCACGTCTTCTTAGTTTTCATGGGTCTTCAAATTCTTCATGCTCAGGCCTATTTTCCTGTCCTCGATATTTAATTTTATAATCCTTACCCGTATCCCGTCACCCTCTTTGATTTCCCTGGAGGCATCCACTTCGGATGAGTAAACGAGCCCCTCGACGCCGCCTTCCAACTCGACAAATATGCCGAAATCGGTAATCCTCAACACCTTCCCGCTGAACTCTTCGCCGAGTTTGAACTTTGCGGGAATCTCGGCCTGCCACGGGTCGGGCGTCAACTGTTTTACACCGAGGGCCATCCGTTCTTTTCCGGGATCAAGGCTGAGGACCACGGCATCAACCTTCTGGCCCTTTTTCAGCACTTCGGAAGGATGCTTGATGTGTTTGGTCCATGACAGGTCGGAAATATGTACGAGTCCGTCGACACCTTCGGGGAGCCTCAGAAAGGCCCCGAAATCAGTTATGGTCTTTATTCTCCCGGTTACTTTATCACCGACCCTGTAATGCCGGCCTATAAGCTCCCATGGTTTCGGCCTGAGTTGCTTGACGCTGAGGGATAACCTCCTTTCATCCTTGTTTATGCTCAGGACCACGGCCTCTATCTCGTCTCCTGCGTTTACATATTTCGAGGGATGCTTGAGGCGGGGTGTCCAGTCCAGTTCGGATATGTGCACAAGTCCTTCGAGACCCTCTTCGATTTCAACAAAAACGCCGTAGTCCGCTATGGTCACGACCTTTCCTTCGAGGGTCATGCCCGGTTTGTATTTTTCCTCAACGGTCAGCCACGGGTCAGGTATCCTCTGCTTATATCCGAGAGTGACCTTTTCGGTTTCCGGGTCATATTTCAGCACGATAAATTCCGCCTCATCCCCGATTGAGAAAAACTCAGAGGGATGATTGACTCTCCTCCACGATATGTCCGATATATGAAGCAGTCCGTCAATACCGCCGAGGTCGACAAATACGCCGTAATCGGTTATGTTTTTCACGAGCCCCTTAAGGACCGCCCCTTCTTTTAAGACGCTGAGGGTCTCTTTCTTCTTTTTGTTCCTTTCCTCTTCGATAATCGCCCGCCTGGATACAATAAGGGACATGCCCGGAGCCTGATTGGGGCCGCCCTTCTGCGGGGTCATCTTCAGTATCTTCAAGGGCAGGGTCTGTCCGATATAGGAATCCAGGTCCCGTATCGCTTTTATATCTATCTGGGACGCGGGCAGGAATGCCTTTACCCCCATGACATTGACAAGCAATCCCCCTTTTGTCTTATCGGCGACCTTTCCCTCTACAATGGAATTATTATTATACGCAGCGGCCAGTGCCTCCGACGCCCTTATCCTCAACGCTTTATCTTTGGAGAGGTAGACGACCCCCTCTTCATCATTCACCCGTTCGACTAATACTTCAATATCGTCGCCTTCTTTTAATCCCGAAAGCTCTTCCGCTGTAAACTCGGAAACAGGAATCATGCCCTCTGACTTGTAACCGACGTCTACGACGATCCCGTCGTTTTTGACGGCGATAACTCTTCCTTTCGCAATTACGCCTCTCTCTACCTTCTGCAGAGTCTCAGCGTAGAGTTTTTCGAGTGCATTTGTTTCCTCTTTTGTCTGAGTTTCCATTACGTGCCCTTCCTCCTATATCTCTAATTCTTTCTTCGACCTCTTTAATAATCCAGTCCGGGGTTGATGCCCCGGCGGTTATTCCGATAGTACGCACGCCTGAAAGCCATTTCCTCTTTATTTCGGAAGAGGTTTCTATATGATACGTGGGGACAGACATGGAGATGCACAGCTTGGCGAGTTGGGTCGTATTGGCGCTGTTCTTTCCGCCGACGACGATCATCGCGTCGACCTTTTTCGCCATCTCCTTTGTCTCTTTAAGCCTCAGCGCGGTGGAGTTGCATATCGTGTTGAAGACTTTTATCTCTTTTACCTGTCCCAGTATATTCCGTATGAATTCCTCGAGCAGAGTAATAGGCTGGGTTGTCTGCACCACAATGCCGACCCTGCTCTTAAGTATTGGAAGACTGTCGCTTTTACTTACTACGACGGCATCATCACCGGCATAACTCATTAAGCCCTTGACCTCCGGGTGCTCCTTATCGCCTATAATGATGACCTGGTATCCGTCTTCCTTTAAAAGTTTAGCATATTGTTGGGCCTTTTTCACGAAAGGACATGTGGCGTCAATCACATTGTATTTTTTACGCGCAAGCCTTTCCGATACTTCCTGCGGCACGCCGTGGGTCCTTATTATGAGGGTTTTTGTCCTGTCATCATCGATCTCATTGGTAGGGTTTACCCCCTGCGACCTGAGTTTATCTATTACCTGCGGATTATGGATTATAGGACCTAACGTATTGACATTGTTGCTGTTTTCTGCAGCATTAAAGGCCATGTCAACGGCCCGCTTGACTCCAAAACAGAAACCTGCCCGCTTTGCGGTCATTATTTTTATCTCAGTACCCATGTAATTAGGATACAGGATTTTGCATAGAGTATTCAAGGCCTTAGCAGTTGAGCGGCAGCTTATGCCGGCTATTTTGGGAATCAGCAGGCCAGCCTGTTTTTCAAATGGGAGAAAATAATTTCGATTACTTCATCCAGGTTGAGATTCGTTGTATCAATGTAAATGGCGTCATCCACCCTTTTCAGGGGTGCAATATCGCGCTTGCTGTCCCTCAGGTCCCTCTCTTTGACATCTCTTAATGCCTCCTCCATGGTTGTCTCTATTCCCTTCTCCTTGAGTTGCAGGTATCGTCTCCATGCTCTCCCCTCTTCCGAGGCATCGAGGAATATCTTCACCCATGCCTCGGGGAATACTACGGTTGTCATGTCTCTGCCCTCTGCGACGATATCATGGTGGAGTGCGGCATCTTTCTGGATTTGGAAGAGAAAGTCTCTTACCGCCTTTCTGGCTGAAAAGACAGAAGCATAATGGCCTGCCTCGGTGGTTCTTATTGCTTCGGACACATCCTCTTCGTTTAAAAAGACCCGCCCGTCTTTAAAATCGATGCTGATATTCTTAAGTTTGCCGCTTATCCCGGAATCGGTGCTGTCGGGCCCTGCTCCTGCCCTTCGCAAATGCAACGCTACTGCACGATAGAGCGCCCCTGTATCAAGGAACTGGAACCCCAGTTTCTTTGCCAGCAGTCTGGATATCGTGCTTTTGCCGGCGCCCGACGGCCCGTCTATGGCTACAACCCTGCCCATAAAGAGAATTCAAAATGCAAAAAGAAAAATTTAAAATAGTGGAATTCATTAATTTTGATTTTTCTTGAATTTTGCATTTTCCGGTCTAGTCTCCCTGAAACTCCGCCAGTGAATAAAACTTGTATCCCTTTCCGGAGAGTTTTTTGGCGCCCCCTACATCCGGCAGGCTGACGATGAAAGCCATCTCGAATATTATGCCGCCCAGCTTCTCTATCAGGGTTGCGGCGGCGACTGCCGTGCCTCCTGTAGCAAGGAGGTCATCCACGAGGAGTACCCGCGTGCCTTCTGTTATGGAATCCTTGTGCATCTCGATGGTGTCGGTTCCGTATTCAAGCGCATATTCATGGCTCACTTTTTCCGCGGGGAGCTTCCCGGCTTTCCTCACCGGGATGAATCCTTTGCCTAAGGCGTAGGCAAGGGCGCCGCCTATTATGAAGCCCCTTGATTCTATGCCGACTATAATGTCGAATTGCATATCGTCTTTAATATACCTGTGGACGAAATTGTCTATGACAAGCCTGAATCCCACGGGATCTTTGATGAGCGTTGTTATATCCCTGAACATTATTCCTTTCTTCGGGTAGTCGGGAATGGTCCTTATTTTCGATTTAATGGGCATTGAATCCTCCTATCCGTTACATGCGCATCCGGAATTTTTTATTTTCGGAATAGTCCTTAAAAGCAGCTTCTTAACGTTGTCTGCGTTCTTTGTCATTATGGCCAGCACCATCTCCCAGGTAACCGGTTCCTCGCCCTCCTTCCAGCAATCGTAATCGGTCGACATGGCTATCGATTGATAGCAGATACCCGCCTCCCGCGCCAGAATAACTTCGGGTACGGTGGACATGTTTATGACATCCGCACCGAACCCCCTGAACATATGGGACTCCGCTTTTGTGGAAAACCTGGGGCCCTCGATGGTTATCACCGTTCCCTTCCTGTGATGTCTGAGCTTGAGCCCTTTTGCAGAACCGATGAGGAGAGAGCGCAACTCCTTGCAGAACGGCTCGCTCATGGGAGTATGTATTACCTTTTCATCATGGAAGGTGAGGGGCCTGTGTTTTGTGTAGTCTATGAACTGGTCGACAAAGACAAGATCCCCGGGCCGTATCTTTTCACGGAGGGAGCCGACCGCTGTTGTCGCGAGGATATGGGTGCAGCCCTCTTTCTTGAGAGCATATATGTTTGCCCTGAAATTTACACCCGTAGGGTATATCGAATGGCCCTTGCCGTGACGCGCAAGGACTACCACATCAATGCCGTTGATTTTACCGATGGTAAGGTGGGAAGAGGGGTTCCCGTAAGGTGTTTTTACTTTTTTTTCTTTTATCCCCTTCATCAAACGGGGATCGTCCATGCCTGATCCGCCGATAATGCCGATTTTTATAGCGCCCATATCCGCTCCTTTAAGAGTTTGATTTAACTTTAAAAAATAAAAGATGACGGTGATGAAAGTCAAGTGACGGTGGACTTTATCCTTCAGTTTGCATTATTTTAGAAGATATTTTTAAAAGACGAAAGGCAGGGTTATGGGGGGCAAACAGAGCAACAGCAGGGATTTTTTCAGGGTCGATGCGCACATTCCGTTCATAAGCTGTCTTGTGCCGCCGGATGAGAAGGAGAATCTTTTTTCAGACATACTCGATAAAGACAGTGTTCCCGCATTGAGAAAGAACCCTCTGAAAAAGGTTGATATCAGCGGCAGCGGAATAGCTTTTGCAACAGTTGAGCGGTATGCCGCCGGGGACCTTGTTGAAATGAGTATGGTCCTCGAAAGGGTGCATGACGGTGTGCTGGTGGTGCACGGAGAGGTGGTCAGGTCACAGCCTGCCGGCGGTATGTACAAGGTGGCTGTTAGGTTTGTTCATCTGGATGATCGGATAAGGGACTTGATCATAAGATTCGTCTTTGCGCGGGAGCGGGAGATCATGGCTGAAAAAAGAGTAGGATGGCTTTAAGTCTTTTACCTGTACAGTGAGCGCAGCTTTTCGAAGAACCCCGGGAAGGATATATCCACGCACGAAGCACCCTTTATGACCGTTGTCCCCTCCGCCGCCAGTGCGGCTACAGCGAGGGACATTGCAATACGGTGGTCCCCGTAACTTTCCACCCCGCAGCCTTTCAGGTGCGCTGTGCCTTTTATGGTAATTCCATCGGGGTGTTCCTCAAGCCCGGCGCCGAGTTTTTCCAGCTCCGATGACATCGCCTTTATTCTGTCCGACTCTTTGAACCTCAACTCACCGGCTCCCCGTATTTCGGTGACGCCGTCCGCCTGTGCCGCGAGAACGCACAGTATCGGGAATTCATCGATTATGGAAGGGATCCTTTCCTTTCCTATTTTTGCCGCCCTGAGGCTGCCCGCGTTTTTACAGTAAATGTCCGCTACCGGCTCTCCTGACACGTCCCGTATATTGTGCAGTTCAACATTGGCCCCCATTTCTTTTAGGACCTCAAGCAGGCCGGTTCTTGTGGGGTTAATTCCAACGCCCTTGATCAAAACCTCCGAACCGGGGACGATGAGCGCTGCCGCGATAAAAAACGCCGCCGATGAAAAATCGGACGGGACCGATACATCAAAGGCGTGCAGTCTTGAGCCCCCGTTTATTCTGACGGTGAGGTCATGCACCTCTATGCCGGCGCCCATCGCTTTAAGCATCCGTTCCGTGTGATCGCGGGACTTAAAGGGCTCTGTTACGGCGGTTGTCCCGTTTGCGTAGAGTCCCGCCAGGATAAGGCATGATTTGACCTGCGCCGATGCAACGGGCGTTGTGTAATGTACGGCCTTGAGGGTTTTGCCTTTAACAGCCATAGGCAGGTATTTATCACCTGCTCTCCCCGAGATCTCGGCTCCCATTTCCTTGAGCGGGTTGATGACCCTCGACATGGGCCTCTGTTTCAGGGAATCATCGCCGGTAAGCACGGAAAAGAAGGAGCTGCCCGCAAGTATACCTGAGATCAGCCTGGCGGTAGTGCCCGAATTGCCGCAATCTATGACGTCAAAAGGTTCCTTGAGACCGTAGAGCCCTTTGCCGCTGATGACCACATTTCCTGACCCCCCCCCCTTTGATAGAGGGGGGTGCGGGGGGATTACGTTTTCCTCACGGATCTTGATGCCGAGTTTTCTAAAGGCGTTTATGGTGCTTACGGGGTCTTCTGCCCTGAGAAAATTCCTCACGATGCTCTCCCCTTCGGCAAGAGAGGCAAACATGATCGCCCTGTGGGAAATGGACTTATCGGGAGGAAGCGTGAGCTCGCCTTTTAAGTTTTTTACTTTTTTCAGTTCCACGTTATTCATGATTTACGGGGTTTACTTTATCCTCCTCCTCAACTCTTGCGCTTTTGCAAATTCCCCTGCGGTCCCTGCTGCATCGGAATCCTTCAGCAGGGTCTCTATTTTCTCAAGATTGCCTTTGAGAAGCCCGAGGAACTTAATGAGGTTATCCCTGTTGAGGAGTGCGATATCCCTCCATATTTCGGGTGAGCTTAACGCTATCCTCGTCGTATCCTTGAAGCCCTGCCCGGCAAATGATATATAGTCTGCGTTGATATCATCAACGGTATTGACCAGCGCGTAAGCCGCAAGATGGGGAAGATGACTTACCGCCGCATATATTTCATCATGCCTGAACGGGTCTATTAATTCCACGGTGCAGCCGAAGCTCTTCCAGACGGATATAATCCGCTCCATCGCTTTTTTATCGGAGCCCGGCGTCGGCGTAACGATACAGCGGGCATTATGAAAGAGGTCCGGCCTCGCGTCCACGGCGCCTGAGCTGTCGCTGCCTGCTATGGGATGCGAACCGATATAATGAATGCCTTCCGGCATCAGCGCTTCGAGCTCATAAACCAGTCCGCCTTTTACGCTCCCCACATCGGTAACCAGAGCGCCTTTTTTCAAGATATCCTTTATCTCTCCGGCAATCCCTCTGAACAGGCCGACAGGGGTAGCGAGAAAGACAAGGTCTGCATCTTCGCATGCCTCCCGGGCATCAAGGCTGTAGTTATCTATGATTCCCTGCTCCATAGCCTGCCGCAGATTCTCCTCTGTCCGGCCGTACCCGTGTATGGCTCCGCATAGTCCTTGTTCTCTCAAGGCGAGAGCGACGGATGCCCCGAGGAGGCCCACACCGAGTACCGTAACTTTGTTAAAAGGCTGCTTGTGCATAATCGTCTATTATAC
>JAMCVZ010000063.1 GCA_023476565.1 Nitrospirota bacterium | reverse complement strand
CTGTTCGCCGATTAAAGCGGTACGTGAGTTGGGTTCAGAACGTCGTGAGACAGTTCGGTCCCTATCTGCTGTAGGCGCAGGAGACTTGAGGGGGGCTGTCCTTAGTACGAGAGGACCGGGATGGACGGACCTCTGGTGTTCCGGTTGTCACGCCAGTGGCAATGCCGGGTAGCCATGTCCGGTAGGGATAACCGCTGAAGGCATCTAAGCGGGAAGCCCACCCCAAGATGAAGTCTCCCAGGGAGCAATCCCTCTGAAGGTCCGTGGTAGACCACCACGTCGATAGGCTGGAGGTGTAAGTGCCGTAAGGTATTGAGCTTACCAGTACTAATAGACCGTGTGCCTTGACCTTATTTCCCTTCTCTCTCTTTTCCCCACTTTGTCAATTTTTACTTGTAATCTTACGTTCTTTTATGATATATTAGAAATACGGTGGTAATACTGGAGGGGCAACACCCGTTCCCATTTCGAACACGGAAGTTAAGTCCTCCGAGGCTGATGATACTATGACCGCGAGGTCATGGGAAAGTAAGACGCCGCCGGACTTTGAAGGGCTCGGTTAAAAACCGGGCCCTTTTTTTTGGTGCGCCCGTCAGGGCGCACTCACCTGTAGGTGAAAGTCCTCGATTATGAAGCACAATACGAGTAAGGGCTACTTTGATCAAGCCTTATACAGTCCTGGATTCTTAATCATAATACTGTCCGCCAGATCAAGCAGCGGCAATCACGGCCCGGAGATTTCAGACTACTTCCTCTGCCGTATCACTTCGTAAGCAAGAATGCCCGTTGCCACAGATACGTTGAGCGAGTTGACCGGGCCTCTCATGGGAAGGGTTACCACAAAATCGCACATCTCTCTTACCGTCCGTCTCAATCCCTGGCCCTCGGAGCCGATTACCAGTGCCAACGGTGATTTCATATCAATGTCCCACGGGGTGAGCTCTGAACCGGTCTCTGCGCCTATTATCGTAATATCCAGCTTTTTCATCTTTTCCATAGCGTGCTTTATATTTACGATCTCGACAAGGTTAATGTGCTCCAGCGCGCCCGCGGATGCCTTTGCCACCACGGGCGTAATGCCGGCAGACCGGTGAGATTGAAACACGACTCCGTGCACTCCGGCAGCGGCCGCAACGCGCAGGATCGCCCCGAAATTCCTCGGGTCTTCTATGCCGTCGAGAACGAGAAAGAAAGGCGGCTCTCCTTTTTGAGCGGGAATCTCCAGCAGCCCTTCGATACCGAGTGTTTTTTTCTTTCCGGCAACTGCCGCGATGCCCTGATGGCCTTTAGGGAATCGTTTATCGAAAAAATCCCTCGCTTCATTTTTTATGGGGATGCCCCTCTCTCGTGCCATCTTGAGAATGTTCCTGATAGGTTCGTGCTTCTGCCCGTGGATATAGAGCGTGCGGATGTCCCGCCCCGACCTGATGGCCTCAGCTACGGGATTGATGCCGTAAATCCAATTATCTTTGTCCATTTTTTATATTTCACCATGCCCTCAGCGGTAAACAGCTATGCTATTTTCACCTTCCACGTGGTCCCGCTCTTCTTGTCCTCAAGCAGGACCCCTTTCTCTTCGAGCTCTTTCCTGATGGTATCCGCCAGCGCCCAATCCTTGTCCTGCCGCGCGATCCGCCTGTCATCTATCTTCTGCTCAATATCGGTCCTGGTCAGCGGAATCCCCTTGCTCGCCAGGAGATCGATGTTCCATTGGCCGGGTGTCCTGCCGAAAAGGTTAAGGATACTGCCCGCGCTGTTCAGTGTGGCCTTTGCCTTTTCGAGCAGCAGCTTCGAAGTATCTCCGGACGGCTTTGAATCGAGGAACCTGTTTATCTCCCTGACAAGCTCGAAAACATGCCCGATGGCCATGGCAGCGTTGAAATCATCGTCCATCGCCTCCTCGAACCTGTCCTTGAAATTGTCGAGCATGGCTTCAAGCTCTGTCCCCTGCTCAGCGCTCTTTTTTGCTTTTGCCCGGACATCGAGCGGATGTGAAAGGAATTCGTTTATCCTTTCTGTTGTACTGTAATATCTGTCCAAAGAGGATTCCGCATCCCTCAACTGCTCGTTCGAAAACTCTATGGGGCTGCGGTAGTGGCTTGAAAGTATGAACAGCCTTACCACTTCCGGATCATATTTATCGAGTATCTCCCGTATGGTAAAAAAATTGCCGAGGGACTTCGACATCTTCTCCTTATCGACAGTGATGAACCCGTTGTGCACCCAGTACCTCGCAAACGTCTTCCCGGTATACGCCTCTGACTGCGCGATCTCGTTTTCATGGTGCGGGAAGATGAGGTCGGCTCCGCCGCCGTGGATGTCTATGGACTCGCCCAGATGCTTGATGGCCATCGCCGTGCATTCGATATGCCAGCCGGGCCGGCCCTTGCCCCACGGGCTTTCCCACCAGGGCTCCCCTTTCTTTGATGCCTTCCAGAGGGCGAAGTCCGCCGGACTGTGTTTCCTCTCATCAACATCGACCCGCGCCCCGGAAAGGAGATCCTTCAGGTCTTTTTTGGAGAGCTTGCCGTATTCGGGGAATTTTTCTACGAAAAAATAGACGCTCTTATTTTCGCCTTCGGGAACCTCATAGGCATAGCCCTTTCCGATGAGCGTCTTGATGACCTCGATCATCTCCTGTATATGGTCTGTTGCCTTGGGCTCTATGTCCGCCCGTGCGACCCCGAGCCTGTCCATATCGATGTAATATTCATCAATGTACTTTTTTGCAACGGCGTCCCACGAAATCCCTTCCTCGTGCGCCCTCCTGATTATCTTGTCATCGATATCGGTAAAATTCCTTACGTACTTGACGTCAAGCCCTTTATATTTAAGATATCTCTTTATTACATCGAAGACCACCGCGCTCCGCGCGTGTCCGATATGGCTGTAATCGTAGACGGTAACACCGCAGGCATACATCCCCGTCCGGTCCTTTGACAGGGGGATGAAATCTTCTTTTCTGCCTGTCATTGTGTTGAATATCCTCATCCTTCCTCCTTTGCCCTCCATCTTTTCTATCCTGTTTTCCAATCGTGCAATATGGTCCATCAGTTCATCGATTCTCTCTTCAACGGGATCCGGGAATTTTACGTGATCGAGGGCTTCAACCAGCCCCTCTTCTTCGAGCCTCATGATCTTCTTTTTGATGATCTTGCCGGGCACGCCGACGACAATGGAATGATCGGGCGCAGCCTTCAGGACAACGGAATTGGCGCCTATCTTGGCATAGTTACCGATCCTTATAGGCCCGAGCACTTTCGCCCCCGCGCCTACAACAACATTGTTGCCCAGTGTGGGATGTCTCTTGCCTTTTTCCTTTCCTGTGCCGCCCAGGGTTACTCCCTGATACAAAAGGCAGTCCTCGCCGACCTCGGTGGTCTCCCCTATCACCACACCCATGCCGTGGTCAATGAAGAAGCCCGCGCCTATCTCCGCAGCAGGATGGATTTCAATGCCCGTCAGAAACCGCCCGATATGCGACAGGAACCTCGGTATGACCGGAACCCCGAATCTCCAGAGGGCATGGCTTATCCGGTGGATGAATATGGCATGGAAGCCGGGGTACGTGAGCAGGACTTCGGCGATATTCCGCGCAGCAGGATCGCGCTCGAAAACGGCCTTGAAATCACTTTTTATGTTGTGCCAGAAGCCCATCTTAAGTATTATACTGAAAATAAAGCCTTATTTGTTGAGCAGCGCGGCCACTGTCGGGAACTGGTTCATGTCCGTATGCGGCAGGAAGAGGGCGGACATGTATTCGTCCATGAAATTCCTTGAGACGGACAGCTCAATGTAGGTCATCTTCGAGGCTACTTCCTCGGCCTCTTTTCTCAATTCTTCGGAGAGCAGGCAGAGGTAAGCCCCGGTAA
>JAMCVZ010000068.1 GCA_023476565.1 Nitrospirota bacterium | reverse complement strand
TGCGAAGGTTAATAAGATTGCCTTCCCTCAATCCAGATCCTATAGCGGCATTAACTATCGGCCTTAGCCACACTATCGGTGAACTGTCTAATTTCTCGTAGAGCCTTTTGAACTCGTCGAGGGTCAGATATCTCACCCTTTGTTTACTATCTGGAGGCAGTTCAATATCGGTTACAGGGTTAGCAACTTTCCACTTCCACTGTCGCCGTGCAAGATTAAACATTCTGCCTAATAACACCAGTTCTTTGCGAATTGTGCCGGAGTCTGGAGCTTCCCCTCGGTTTGTTATCTGTTCCTCCCGCCATGCCTGATAAAGCCCTACATTATTTGATACAAACTTCAAATTGGAACCTTCGCCGAAAAAAGCCCTGAGATGCTTGAATATCGACTTGTCACGCTTGTTCTGGTAATAATCCTTTTTTTCCGTGTAACACCTCTCATACCTATCAATCATCTCTTTCAGCGTGTACTTGGTCGCGTGGTCACGGTCAAGATACTTGTCCTCATTCACCTCAGTTTTTGTTTTCATATAGATTTTTTCAGCAGATGCACGATTCTCGGTTCCAGTCGAGCTCTGCTTCTGCCGGCCTTCCAACATGAAACTCATCCACCAAATATTACAACCTTTGCGCCTATAAAGCCCCATAAAAACCTCCCATGAATAGTGCTTTTGTCAAGCACAAAATTGCATCAACATATTTTTCTGACTCTTCTTTGCCATACTTCTTTGAGTCCCATAGAGAACCTTCCGTTTATCAGGGAATCAGCCATCCTCCCATTCGGGCTCGCACTCAATGCGGCCCACCTTACTGATGCTGATGGCACGCCCATTCTCCTTATCGGTCTCTCAGGACCAAGGTTTTTGTACAGGCTGTGCCAAACCGTTGTTCCCTTCACGAGCCGGTTCATCATGTCTGGGACTGCTCCACACTTTTTACTGCCCTAAGCTTTTTCCCCTGGAAGGAAAAAGCCGCCTTCCCTCATGGATGAGGGTTCTAGCCGTTTACCTTGTACTCAGCAGCCGATAATCATACTGCCGCTTATCCCGAAGCACATAAAACATGATCTGTATCAGCTTCCTCGCAAGCCCCACCAGTGCGGTCTTGAACCCTCGTCTCTTTGCTACCTGCTCATGCCACACCCTGAGCGGCTTGCTCTCTACGCTCTTGCTTCTGAGCACCGCATGCGCTCCCTGTATGGCCACTCGTCTGACCTCGCTTCTTCCCTCCCTTGTAATGTGCCCATACTCCGTCCGCTCTCCGCTGCTCCTCACAGAAGGCACAAGCCCGCAGTAGCTGGTCAGCTTCTTCGCGCTGCCAAACCTCTTTACCGTGTCTATGGCTGCATAAATCGTCTTTGAGGCTACCTCTCCCACTCCGGGGACACTCTTTAATAGCTCTATTTCTTTGTTCTTGTATTTGCCGATCACTTCATCCAGTTCCCCGCGCTCTTTAAGCAGTTCCTCTATCGATCTGCGGTAGCTCTCTATCACCGGTTTAAGATGACGGGGAATGTCCTTGCTCTTTTTCAGTTCTTCGAATATTTCCCCATCTCGGAATGCTTCGGCTTTGAGCTTTACCCCCTCCTGCCTCAACAGTCCTCTGAGGTGGTTCATCAGAGAGGTCGCGCTCTTGACCAACTGTTGCCTGGCCCTCAGCAGGTCCCTCAATTCTCTGCTATCGCCCTCTGCCATGTGTATCTTCTCCGGTAATCCTTCTATCCTCAATAACTCTGCCAGGACTTTCGCATCTACCTTGTCGGTCTTCCGCTTCGTCTCGGCGATCAGCTTCACTTTGTTGGGGTTGACTACATATACCCCTATCCCCATTCTTGTGAGCAGGTCGTATATCCACCGGCTGTGCCCTCCGGCCTCTACCGCTACCTCTACAGCCTTGTCTTTCCACTTCCTGAAATATCCCCGGTATCCATCTTTGTCCGTCGGGATCTCTTTGCTCTCTTCTTTCTTCCCCCTCCGGTTAATCACGTATACATAACTGCTCTTGCTGGCTACGTCCAATCCTATGTAGTACATTGCTGGCTACCCCCTTCAATCGTATTTGCTTGACTCAGGGTAGCACTATTCAGGGCCGTTGTCAGCTTTTACTGCTATTCATAGTATCTCCTTATTTTGTCAGTTACCAGGCGCTGTCGGGTAACACATAGAATATACGTCGAAAGCAGGAAATTCAAGAGAGGTGCGCCTGATTCAATATTATACAACTATCCGCCACTCCCCGGCAAACGCAAAAAAGGTTAGATATCAATAATCCTCAGCTCATGCGTAAAGAAGAGATAGCTCCTTGTCTTCATTGAAAAAAGTTTACCGACCGCCTTTTTATAAATATCCATCTGGAAAGAATACAGTGCCGACAATTCGGGGATCTCTTTTTCGGAAATGGGATAGGTCTTGTAATCGTATACATGGGCAATGTTGTCCTTGATGATGATCCTGTCTATCCGTCCCTTGAAAATGCTGTGTCCTAATTCAAGAATAAAAGGGAGCTCCGCATACGAATTTTCCCGCGGCAGGATAATGTCTCTTAAATAACCCGTATCCCCGAGCCTCTTTAAATCCGATAGTATGAGGTCCCTCATCCTGCCCGCCTTATCATCGGTCAGCACTTCGTTTTTCAATATCTCCATGAGCTTTTCCCCGAGGTTCCCGTTTGTGATACTTCCTTTTGACATCCCTTCAAATACACTGTGGAATGCCCTTCCCAGGGCGACCCAGTCATCCCCGTGTTTTCTCCTTACATCTTCTATCTCTTCGGTAACATCGCGCCAGAGCGGCGGGGGGCTGTATGTCCCCGTTACAGGGCCTGTAAAAACCACCTCATGCCGGAGCGATGCAGATGAATGCGGGAGCTGTTCCTGCGGGAACCTTTCCGTGTCGGCAAAGGGCCTGCCGAACTCCTCACCGCGTATTCTTTCGAGCGTGAAGGGGAGAACTCCGTCACTGTATCCCCCCTCTGAAGTCAGATTAAAGGCATCAAGTATATATGCCAGCTTACCCGACGGTCTTTTGCCCAGAACACCGGACATGCAGAGGTAATCCATGGACCTCGTGGCCGCGACATAAAACAGCCGTTTCTCCTCGTCTTCCGCCTTTTCCTTGAATTTCCGGAAAACAGGCATATCCTTCCTGGCGGCTGAATCCTCCTCATAGCCGAGGGTTATCGTGCTCTTGTCATTATCAACGATAATGCTGCCGGTTTTCGACCGGCCCCCTTCGTCAAGGCACGGGAGGAATACCATCGGGAACTGGAGGCCCTTTGATGCATGCACGGTCATAATTTTTACGGCATCCATGCCCTCCGTATTAACATTCGCCTTTGACTCATCCGATTTTGACGAGGCCTTGATCAGCTTTTCCCTTATTTCGAGCCCGGCCAGTCCTCTTGCTTCGAAATCTTCCACAAGCTTTATGAATTTCTTGATATTCACATACCTCTGCTTCTCATGGAAATAGCGCCACGCACCGGTCTCAGTGAGAATCTCTTCGAGTAAAACAGCGTAGGGGGTCTTTTTGGACCGCTCGATCCAGTTGTCAAGGGAGGCCCTGGCTTTGCGGATACCCTCGATAATCCCCCCTTGCCCCCCTTTAGAAAAAGAGGGAGGGGAGGGGTTTTGGTATGAATCGAGCAGCGCATATAAATAGCCGATTGTCGGCTCGCCGGGAGCGGTGTCTCTTATCATTTCAAGGAGCGAATTATAGTTAATGGAGAATAAAGGGGACCGCAACACGTTGAAAAGGCTGTAATCGCCCTGCGGATCGATAAGGACAAACAGCAGGTCCCTTAAAAATCCTATCTCGGGTGTGCTGTAAAAACCGATACCCTTGACAACAATGAACGGAATGCCTTCCCTCCTCAGCGCATCTTCGAATGTCGACAGATGGGTCCTGTTCCTGAGGAGAACCGCCATATCGCCGTAACTGCATAGCTTTTTTGTGCTTCCTTCATATATCTCGTGCCGCGCGCACAATACTTTTATTTTCCTTGCGATCGCGGATGCCTCGAGCTTCCTGCTTTCCTTTATAGTGCCGGCGCTGTCGCATACGATGAGCTCGGCCTTTCCGTCTCCCTGCCTTGTTGCCTCAAACGGCACATACTCGACTTTCCAGTCTTCGTAAAGGCTCCCGGGCATCAACCTCCCGAAAAGGGTATTGACGAAATCGACAATTGCGGGAAGGCTGCGGTAATTTTCCTTGATCTCCACAAAGTGGTATTCATCCCCGAGCCACTCCGACAGTTTCTTTCTTACCCCTTTGAATATGCCGGAATTCGCCCCCCTGAAAGAATAGATCGATTGCTTGTCGTCTCCGACAAGGAATATGGTCGGAGTTACTCCGGAATCTCTTTTCGCACCCAGTCCCGCCCGCCATTCTTCCGTGAGCTTATCGACAATCAGCCATTGGAGAGAGCTGGTGTCCTGGAATTCATCGACCAGTATATGATCGGTATGCTCATCAAAGGAAAACAGGATATTCTGCCATTCCTGGTTCGTTGATACCGCCTCATACGCCATGAGTTCAAGGTCGTTATAATCAACACAGTGCCGTTCCCGCTTCTTTTTCGTGTATCTTTCCAGGCACCGTGTGTATATTGCCAGGATCCTTTCCAGTCTTGGCGAATTGCCGGTATCTATCATGACCCCGGGATCCCTGATCCCGAATTCGATATCCGGCCTTTTGCCGTGGACGGTCTTCAAATGGCCGTACAGCCTGTTCCACCCCTTGATACCGCTGTCCCGTATGACATCATAAAACAGCTTTTCCCCGGAGGCGCCGTCCTCAAGAAGAGACTCGTAAACAGCCTCCTCCCAGAGCATTCCCGAATTAAAGCTGTCCATTACCTCAATCGACAGGTCCATGCCGAGCTCGATGCAGAATCTCTTGAGCAGTTTCAGACAGAAGGAATGGATCGTCGAGATACGCATCCTCGGCATTTTCTCCCTGACCTTTTCGAACAGCTCAGGGTCCTCTTTTTTAAGGATGCTCAATATCCTTTCCTTCATCTCGGCAGCGGCTTTATCCGTAAAGGTTATCGCCAGTATCCTCTCGACGTCCGACCCGCCCCTGAGCAGCGCGATATATCTCCGGGCGAGCTTCTCCGTCTTTCCGGAACCCGCCGGAGATGAGATCATTACACTCTTAGTTATATCAAGATAGCTTTCCTGCATTTCAATTCAAAAACTCTCTGTGGTAAAAAATCACTTGTCTCTTATTCCTAATTGCCCCTGTTTCAATTCTGATAATCTTTTCCCCGCTTTCTTCGCGTAATCGCTGTCAGGGTATTTCTTTACGATTTCCTCATAGAGCTGCATCGCGTGCTCCCTGTTATTCTGGAGCTCCTCGAATTTGGCGGTCTCGAAAAGTTCTCCGGCCTTGTTCCCCGAACAGCCTGAAAATAAAAAAGCGAAAAACAATGCCGTAACAATAATCACATGCCCCATAAGGCCTCCTTAGATTGTAACGTTGAACAGGTACAAACAGTTACATAATTATAGCTGTTACGGAGATTTATTGCAGTATTCAATAACATACGACGGGAACTGAAGATTGTACAGGTACTGATGTCAGTTTTGCAACAGGGCTGCTGATCGCTTGATTCCGGGTTAATGGCAGTTATCCTCAGATAAATGCCTGCTTTCCTCCAGAGGAGTGCTGCTCTTCACAAGTTGACATTCAGATTCATTATGCTACACTTGATGATAAATAGTCCTATCGAAGATAGCCGGCTTAATATTCCCATCGAAAACGCCCGAAACTTACCGGAGAAAGATCCATGACAGGAGGATACCATGCCTGACATTCTTTACCAGGAAAAGCCTAAAACCGCAGACGTCCTTTCTAAGGAGCAGTTGAAAAAAATGAACGCTTACTGGAACGCGGCAAATTATCTCTCAGTCGGACAAATCTATCTCTACGACAATCCCCTGCTCAGAGAGCCCCTGAAGCTGGAGGACATAAAACCCAGACTGCTGGGGCACTGGGGCACCACGCCCGGACTGAATTTCATTTACGTGCATCTCAACCGCGCGATCAAGGAGCAGGACCTCGATGTCATCTACGTTACCGGCCCCGGTCACGGCGGTCCGGGACTGGTCGCCAACACATATCTGGAAGGGACGTACAGCGAGGTTTACCCTGATATTACCCAGGATGCCGACGGCATGAAGAAGCTCTTCAAGCAGTTCTCGTTCCCCGGCGGCATTCCCAGCCATACCTCCCCTGAAACCCCCGGTTCCATCAACGAGGGAGGAGAGCTCGGGTATTCCGTTTCCCATGCCTACGGTGCTGCCTTTGACAATCCTGATCTCATTGTTGCCTGCGTCGTGGGTGATGGAGAGGCCGAAACCGGACCCCTTGCCGCTGCATGGCATTCGAACAAATTTCTCAACCCTGTTCGCGACGGTGCAGTGCTTCCCATTCTGCATCTCAACGGATACAAGATTGCAAATCCGACGGTGCTTGCAAGGATCAGCCATGAGGAACTGGAGGACTTATTCGCCGGCTATGGATACAAACCTTATTTTGTCGAGGGCTCGGACCCCGAAACAATGCACCAGAAAATGGCGGCAACCATGGATACCGTTATCGCCGGGATAAAAACAATCCGGAATGATGCCCGCAGCAGCGGGGTTGCCAGGCGCCCCCGCTGGCCGATGATCATACTGCGCACTCCCAAGGGCTGGACAGGTCCGAAGGAAGTCGATGAACTGAAGACAGAGGACTTCTGGCGGTCGCATCAGGTCCCCATCGCAAATATGGCGGCGCGGCCCGACCATGTGAAGCTCCTTGAAAAATGGATGAAGAGCTACAAGCCCGAAGAGCTCTTCGACGAACACGGGAAACTGGTTCCGGAGTTGGCTGAGCTCGCACCGAAAGGCAATCGCCGCATGGGCGCCAATCCCCACGCCAACGGCGGCCTGCTGCTGAAAGATTTGAGGATACCGGATTTCCGCGAGTATGCGGTCGATGCTCCGAAACCCGGTCAGACAGTAGCTGAAGCCACCCGGGTAATGGGCCGGCTTCTGAGGGATGTAATGGAACTCAATATGGACAATAAAAACCTGCGGGTCATGGGACCGGACGAGACCAGTTCAAACCGGCTCGATGCGTTATTCGAGGTAACGGGCCGGGCGTGGATGGGAGAGACCATTCCCGAGGACACCAACCTTTCTCCGGACGGGCGCATAATGGAAATCCTCAGCGAACACACCTGTCAGGGCTGGCTCGAAGGCTACCTCATCACCGGGCGTCATGGTGTCTTTTCCTGCTATGAGGCGTTTATTCATATTGTGGACTCGATGTTCAACCAGCACGCGAAATGGCTCAAGGTCACCGGAGAAATCCCCTGGCGGCGGCCTATTGCCTCGCTCAATTATCTTTTGACATCCCACGTCTGGCAGCAGGACCACAACGGCTTCAGCCATCAGGACCCCGGTTTTATCGATCTCGCCGTAAACAAAGGGAATATTATACAGGTTTACTTCCCCCCGGATGCCAACACCCTGCTCTGCGTAACCGACAAATGCCTGCGGAGCCGCAATCACATAAACATCATTGTGTCAGGAAAGCAGCCTCAACCGCAATGGCTCGACATGGATGCGGCTATCAAGCATTGTGCTCATGGAATCGGAATATGGGAATGGGCCAGCAATGATAAAGGTGTCGAGCCTGATGTGGTGATGGCATGCGCCGGCGACGTGCCGACGATTGAAACCCTCGCTGCCGTTGAACTGCTCCGCAACTACGCGCCGGATCTGAAAGTGCGGGTGGTCAATGTGGTTGACCTCATGACGCTTCAGCCGCAGGAGGAACACCCCCATGGCATTTCCAATAAAGAATTCGATACGCTCTTCACTACCGACAAGCCGATTATTTTTGCTTACCACGGCTATCCCTGGCTTATTCATCGTCTGACCTACCGCCGGACGAACCACGGTAACCTTCATGTCCGCGGATTCAAGGAGCAGGGGACCACCACTACGCTCTTCGACATGGTTGTGCGTAACGACCTGGACCGCTTCCACCTCGTGGAAGACGTAGTCGACCGTGTGCCGAAACTCGAGCCCATTGCCGCTTATACCAAACAGGCCGTCCGCGACAAGCTGATCGAACACAAGGAATACATCGTCAAGTACGGTCAGGATTTACCCGAGATCAGGGAATGGACATGGAAGGGTACCCAGGGATACGGCGGAAGCTATGAATCTGAAGGCGTACCCTGATAAGTGGCCGATTCTCTGTCTTAACATCGGCTCCTCCTCGGTGAAATTCGCCCTGCTCCTGCTCGGGAGCGGAGAGGAAGTGCGGCTTGCCGAAGGAGCGGTGGAACGTATCGGCCTGCCAGGCGGCCACCTATGGGTCCGCGATATGAAAAAAGAGGCGCGGGAAGAAACTCTCCGCGATTTTCCCGAGCATAAAACAGCGATACGTGAGCTCTTTACCGTACTTGACCGCCCGGACTTTCCGAAACCTGTTGCCGTAGGACATCGCGTAGCCCATGGAGGACCACATTATGCTGCCCCGGCAATAGTTGACCCGCAGTTGCTCACTATATTGCGGGAACTGGTACCCTTCGCCCCCTTGCACCTGCCCAGCGAAATCCTGGGCATAGAGGCGGTTGCCGACCGGTTTCCCGGACTTCCCCAGGTCGCTTGCTTTGACACCGCTTTTCACCGGCGCATGCCGGAGATCGCCCAGCGCCTGCCGCTGCCCCGCGAATTCTGGAATGAAGGGCTGCGGCGCTACGGTTTCCACGGCCTTTCCTATGAATACATACTGGATGCCCTCGGTGCAGCAGCACAGGGCCGCACCGTTATAGCTCACCTGGGAAACGGTTGCAGTATGGCTGCAGTGCAGGGCGGCCGGCCTTTGGATACCACTATGGGCTTCACGCCTACGGGCGGCTTTATGATGGGAACACGCACCGGGGACCTGGACCCCGGCATCCTCCTCTATCTGATGAACGAGAAGGGCTATGACAGTGCCCGGATAGAGCATCTGGTGAACTACAAGGCAGGGCTTCTGGGTGTTTCCGAAATCAGCCCGGATATGAAGACCCTCCTTGACAAAAGAGAGAGCGAGCCCCATGCCGCCCAGGCCGTTGAAATGTTCTGTTATCAGGTACGCAAACACATCGGGTCATTGACAGCGGCTCTCGGGGGGATTGACACACTTGTCTTTACCGGCGGGATCGGTGAGAGGGCAGCGCCGGTACGCCGGCGCGCTTGTCAAGGCCTTGAGCATCTGGGTATCTATCTCGATCAGGAACAGAACGCTCTCCATGCCGATATTATCTCCGCACCTCGAAGCCGCTGCACGGTGCGGATTATAAAAACCAACGAGGATTCGATTATTGCCCGGCACACGCGCAAACTGATCGTGGACATGAAACAAGAGGATGAGGCAAAACACATTCTTTCAGGTTTTACTCCGGGTTGACCGGCGCTATCGACCATGCTTCGTATGAGGAAATACGCCGCTATATCCATGGAAACGCCCCTGTGTATGGTGTTTTCATTCGGAAAGCTGTTTTAAATTCTCGCATGCATTTTTGTTGCCCATACCGCACACTTTACGAAAATCGGCTGCCGCTTTCTTTACATAAGCAAATCCCCTTGAGAAGTATGCCTCGCTGTAATCCGGCCTTATCGAGATGGCCTTGTTGAAATCATCAATAGCCTCGTCGAACCGGCTACTTCTGGAATAGGCCACACCCCGATTCTGATAGGCATCTGCATATTCAGGCCTGATGGAAATGACTTTGCTGTAATCTTTTATGGCGTTTTCATACCGGCCCTTTTTAAAATAGGCAAGCCCCCGGGCTTGGTACAGTTCGGCATCCTCAGGGTAATGAGAAAGTGCCCTGCCGAGGTCATCGATAGCCTCATCGTATTTTCCTTTTTTGTAATAGGCAAAGCCCCGGTTATAATAGACATCGGTAAAATCGGCGTTTATGGCAAGCGCCTTGTCATATTCCTTTATCGCCTTGTCATACTGGCCCTCATTATAGTAATTGTTCCCGCTGTTGAAGAAAGAGAGGGCATCAACCCCAAAAGACAGCTCATGACCGCACAGGGCGGCCACCCCGAGCATTGCGCATACAATAATTTTAAACCTGTTCATATCCGGCTCCATTCGTTGGCTTACAGTCCTCTTGATAAGAGTAGTGAACTATTATAGCAGGATAACTCTCCAAATGAGCAATTGCAAAAAAGCTCCCCCTGCATGAAGCAGGGGGAGCTTTGGCGTGGACTAAAGCTTCACGACATTGACTGCTTTGGGACCTTTCGGGCCGTCTTCAATGTCAAAGCTGACCGCATCACCCTCTGCAAGCGTCTTGAACCCGTTGCCGGTGATGGAGGAATAGTGGACAAAAACATCGTTGCCGTCTTCGCTCGTTAAAAATCCATACCCCTTGGCTTCGTTGAACCACTTCACTTTTCCATTAACCATATAATCTACCCTCCTTGCTCATGAACTAAAGTTTCAGAAAGCCATGCGTATAAAAAAATGCCACAAAGCTAAAAGTCTTTGTGGCATTTATCACGGACTACAAAAACTTCTAAAACTTCGGTGACAATATTGGCATATTATCCACTAAGATGTCAATACCTATTTATCCTTTTCAAATCAGAGGGAAATCAAAAAGATAGCGAGGCGCCCGTATCCATCGTGTGCCGAAATAAAGCTGCTGTTGCCCAATGAACGCAACAAGGTCGTTCAGCCAGGGATGTTCCTCTTTATTTCAGGCATGATTTCTTCGGTGATTTTTTTGATCGGCAGCCCCGTCTTCTTCGAAAGCGCCTTCAGATCATTGTATTCCGGGGCAATAGCGGTTGCAGCGCCGTCCAGCCTGGAAATCTTTACCCTTACATCGCCCAGTTTAGTTTTTATCCTGCGGATCTCCCTGTCAAGGACCTTGCGCTGCGCCCTGTAAAATCTGAGGCCTATTGTAGTGGTCTCCCTGAAGAGTATGGTTGAAAGCTTTTCAACCGAAGGTTCACCGGCGATCACCGTCAGCTTTACAGCGGGCCTGCTCTTTTTCATAATGATATTTTCGAGGAATACATCCAGCGCGCCCGTATCAAAGAGCTTATCGATCACATCCTCGTAAATCTGGGGGTTCATATCATCGATATTGGTCTCGATAATCATCACCCCGTTCTCCGGCCCCTGATCTAACGTATTCCCCGTTTCCTCTCCTATAAGGATTCTGAGGGTATTCGGCAGGCCGTCAAGCTCTTTATTCCCTGCCCCGTAACCGATCCGCTCTGTCTTCATCCGGGGGACAGCGGAAAAAACTGCCTGGGAACCGGTTATAAGAGCTGCCCCGGTAGGGGTAGTCAGCTCAAAAGGCACACCGGATGAATAGACCGGATACCCCTTCAAAAGCTCTGCGGTTGCAGGGGCGGGGACCGGAAGAATGCCATGCTCGGTCCTCACCGTCCCGCTCCCCAGATTAATCGCTGACGCATATATTTTACGCACCCCGAGCATATCAAGGCCGATCAGCGTCCCGAATATATCCACCAGGCAGTCTGTTCCGCCGAGTTCATGGAGGTGCACATCTTCCACCGGCTCGCCATGGACCCGCGCCTCTGCCTCAAAAAGCGCTTTGAAAATGAACAGCCCTTTCTGCTTTATCCCGTTATCAAGCGATGAGCTTTTGATAAGCTTCTGAATATCTTTCCATTTCCTCACTTCTGACTTATGATTTCTGATTTCTGACTTCTTCAGGATCACATCCGCCTTTGTTGCTGATATGCCGCTGCGGGTCACCTTTTTTGATGCTAAGCGGTAGCCCTTTACCGGAAGCCCTTTAAGTACACTTTCGATTTCCGCTATATCGGCGCCTGCATCCGCAAGCGCACCGAGGCACATATCGCCGCTTATCCCGGCAAAACAGTCAAAGTAGGCTATTCTCATGGAAGTATTGTACTATTTAAAACAGTCTGGAGTCGATAGGGCCGCAGTCGCCGGTCATGAGCAGTAAGATTTTCCTTTGGCCGCTCGGTGCGAGTCGATTCCGAACGACTGCAGACAGCAGGCCCTAAGACTGAATTCGCAATTGACATTTGGCCTGGTTAACGTGTAATTTTTTATAGATATGCTTGAGGAGGCTCTCATGAAACCGGTAGCTGAATATACGGTCGGCGCTAAAAAGATGAGGCTTGTTGCCGGAGACATTACGGAGCGCGATGTCGATGCCATAGTAAACGCGGCCAACTCGCGCCTTCAGCACGGAGGCGGCGTAGCAGGGGCCATCGTAAGGAAAGGCGGCCAGGTCATACAGGATGAGAGCGACAAGATCGGTTTTGTGCCGGTCGGGGGCGCTGCGATCACCACAGCAGGCAAACTGCCCGCAAAATTCGTCATCCACGCAGTCGGCCCGAGGATGGGAGAGGGAGACGAGGACGGCAAGCTCAAGAGCGCGGTACAGAGCGTTTTATCTCTTTCAGTTGAAAAGGGTCTCAGGAGCATATCGATGCCTGCCATAAGCTCGGGCATATTCGGATTTCCCAAGGACAGGTGTGCGCAGATACTGGTAAGCGAAACGAAAAAATTCCTTGAGGAGAATAAAAGTATTTCCCTCGAAAGTGTGGAATTCTGCATTTTCGACAGCCTTACCCTTACTTATTTCAAACAGGAATTTGATAAACCATAAGTCAGGTCAAAAAAGTGCAGCCGTCTATGTAACCGCTTCAAAAGAATGTTATAATAATAATCCAATGCCACCTTAGCTCAGCTGGTAGAGCAATTGATTCGTAATCAGAATGAGTATTTGAGTAAGTTGTTGAAAATAAAAGACAAATTTGATAATTAGAAATAAGGTGACTGCTCAGGTGACTGTTTTTAAAAATAGATATTAAAAAGTAGATTAGATATGTACGAATAATTCATCCCCTTGACAACGCCCTGTGACTTTTGGTATTTTGGAGCCATCCGAAATCCAAAGTCACTTGGCGTTTTCATGAGGAAGGTTTCATTACAGGCATTCAAGGTGTGCCTGAGATGTGCCTACCCGTGAGGGCGGCAGCGGCTCCAAGTGACCGTGGATAGTCTCAGGCACTTTTTTTAAAAGTGTCATCCAAACACTTGGAGGTCTCCCCATGGTCACCACACGGAAGTTGCACGTCTATGCCTTATGTCAAAGCGCAGCGCCATCCGTCGTAAAACTCTCTCACAAGGAAAGGACTCTCCGCTTCAGGAAGGCCGTCAGGCTTACCAAAAAGCATTTTCAAGGGGAATTTCAGACGCTTCTCATTGAACTCGCTTACATCCTCGCCTTTCATCCCGAGGCCTTTCTGAAAAAGGGGGACAAATGAACGCACTGGTAAAAATCATCGACAAAGAGGTAGAGCGTATTGAGTACCGAGGAGAGACGGTCATTACCCTTCGGCAGATAGACGAACTACATGAGCGTCCCGAGGGGACCGCTAAGCGCACTCTATATAGCCATATGAGCAAACTCATAGTAGGAGTGGATTTTTTCGCCGTGCCCTATGAGGAATGGAAGACTTTGAAAGTACGCCAAACGTCCTTTCAAAAAGGTGGCAGGAAAGGCAAACTCTACCTTCTCACCGAAACCGGCTACCTTATGGTGACCAAGCCCTTCACTGACGACCGCTCATGGCAGATACAGCGGCTCTTGGTCAACACCTATTTCAAGGCAAAAGCGGCCGTCCACACCATATCGGGCGATGCAGAGGAGCGCGTGACGATCCCCAAAGACCTCTATATCAGCCTGCTTGAGGCCCGGCTAAGCGCCCAGGGCAATGCGGCGGCGACTTCCTCCGGGCTTCCGTTAAAATCCCTCAGTGCCGAAGCGCTTATATGGGACATGCCTCCCCTCTATCATCGCCTCTACACCTACATCAGGCGGCGGACAGCCCGGGGTGCATCGCTTGTAACGTCACTCAGGCAGCTTGCCGAAGGCATTGCCTACCGGCACAGAGGGATTGAGAAAGTGCCGAACAAAAAGAGCGTATGGGAAATCCTCGAATGGATGCGCAGGAGCGGCATCATTGAAGTGAAACACGACGGATACGGCACAACGATCACCCTGCTTCAACGCAGGTAATATAAAATGCTATAATAATCTTCACGCCACCTTAGCTCAGCTGGTAGAGCACACGATTCGTAATCGCGAGGTCGCCGGTTCGATTCCGGCAGGTGGCTTTTCCCCCTTTTCTGCTAATAATATTACAACCCATATACACCCAAAAAATCGCGATCCCGCCCCGCCTATTTTTAACGATGTCGGCCGACATCGCCGCTTTCGGCGTGGTTTCCGGCAACATCGCAAAAGATAGCGGTAAGCGATGGGTTCCTGATCACATCGCCACAAATGACGCGCATCGAGGCTCGATATTTCTAGCGATCCCTCCTGGTCACATCGACATCATGGAAGAGGATGGGGCAATACTTCTTTCCGGTCTCCTCTTCGATGCTGACTTCTTTGGCTTCTGATTTGATTCGGCTTCGATCTCTCTTTCGATGAAGGCGAGCACTGCCTTGTGGTAGCAAACATGGTTATGCGTCGATGGCCTCCGGCCACGGCTCAACTGCCGCGTTATCCCTATACCAGTTCCAATGTCTTAAACTTCCCCAGGGAATTGCAGCCCTTCAGCGCCTTCTAAAACATACAGTACATCTCTCCAGTCTGTTCCCTTATTTTCCAGCGAATCTGGCAAATTAGGATTAAACAAAAGACGATACTGCAATTTGTAGTCGCAATCATCTACCGATTTAAACCATCTTAATTCCATGTCCATATTGAACCTCCAAGTAAAAATTTATAAAGAGGAGCGATAACTACTCGCTCCATAGAATCGCAGGGGAACGGCCCCCTGCTCTCCATGACCTCAAGTGTACGAACTGCTACCAATCGCCTCCATCGTTTTCAATCTTTTGCCCCTCGTCATTTCTGACGTGCGTGGATATGACGCTAAAAAAAGGGGCCGATCAAGGCCCCTTCATACTCCTTGTTTGCTACTCTTTTTTGAAAGCCCCGGCGTAGTACGGACAGCTATAAATCATGCCCCTGTCCTCAGCATGCGGATGCCGTTCACAGTCTTTATCTGCCTTATGCTGCACACACGAGGCACATAAAGGCGGTTTCCCGCTTGCCTTGTCTGCTGCAGCGACAACCTCACCAGAGGGCCTCGGGATCGCCTTATACAACCTCGCCAGTTCCTCTTCAATGCTCACCGGATCGCCCGTCTGCAACACTTCCGTTGCTTTCCGCACAATATCGATACCTGCGGTAATCAATGCCAGGGCCTCCTCAGCCGTTTTAATTACGCCCACAACTCCGACTACGCTCATTGTCCACCCCCGACATTAATACCGTATGATTCTGCCACTCTCAGGAGTCCCATAAAGAGCCTCTCGGACGCCTCTATGGACAGATACATCTTCTGCTTATTATCCGCCGTCTTCACTCTGAGATATGCAATCCTCGCCTCAATAGCGAGCTTCTCCGCCGGTTGCCACAGATCGTACATATCACGGATATTGTTGAACTGCCCATCCGTAATCACACCCTTGTTCTGCAGCATCCGAGCCTCGTACAGGATAGACTCCCCTGTTGACTTGCTCACTTCAGCCGTCTTCACCATCTGCGCCCCTGTGCAAGCCGTAAGCGCCAGGACAGTCAGGCTCACGATGCTTGCAAAGATTTTACCTATTACACTTTTCATGCTCTATGCCTCCCTTGATTACGCCCCCGTTCCGGACACGCTGTGATCCTTTGCAAAAAAGCCGAGCAATGCCGTACCGGCACAGAGGAACAGGTCTCTCACTGATACGCTGCCCCCATTCTGAACATAGGCAATTATGCCATACACAATCGCCGTTGCTGCACCTACCAAAGTAGTCTTCCAGTTCTTCACGTTATTCACCTCCTATTTGTGATATGTCGCAAAAAAATAAAACAACCCTAATAGGTTGCCGAATACTCCGACGAGTAAAATCCATATCCTTGTGTCAATAGCATTGAGTTTTTTCCATATAGCAGCATGGTTTTCGTTGACATGCTTATGCTCAATCTCGCATTCCCTCCGGGTTACTGGCAGAGACTCTCCATTGGCAGCTCTTTCTACCATCAGCCCTTCCTCATCATCCCGGAAAGTTCTGATGCCCTTACTCCTACCTGTTGCGCCCATCGGCTCCTGATCATCTCATCAGACGCCTCTTCGTATTTACCGTCCTTCATGGCAGCAAACATCTTCCTGAAGTCCATCAGCCCTGCCAGCCCCATGTTAAAGCAGAGATTGATCAACACATCCTGCCGGGCCTCTGAGAGCTTGTCGAAATACTGCACCGTTGCCCTGAGCTTGGTCATGCACTGAGAGATATCGTTTCTGAGCAGATACATCGCCTGGTCTTCAGTAATGCCATCCCTGTCGAGTCTCTCGATATAATCCTTCGGCTTGATATTTGCATTGCCGAAAAGCTTTTCCTTCTCCTCGGCATCAAAACCCCGGTCCTCGATATTACGGCCCACTCCTATCGTGAGCTTACCTGCAGGGCAGAGGTACGGTTTCAGCCTGAGCCCCTCATGACGCTTCAGCATATCGACAATCGATTCTCTCATGCAGCCCCCTTTAATTTTTGGTTGTATAAGACAAGCCATTGAATTGTATTAAAGAGCGAACAAAAAGTCAAGGCATGTCCTTCATCCTGCCCTGGTGTATTCAGTTGTCCCCGATCGACATTGTCCTTTCACCGTACAACTGTTGACCATTACGGTTCAGTTTATTGGTCAACCATATTGTCGTATAGCACGAGAAAGAAGTCTTCTCCAATAACCATCTGATCACGATGCCGGTTAAAAGACTGCCTTGCAGTACCGCTCTGCTTACCATGCAGCTCGTCGATCTGCCTCAACGTCAATACCGCCTGCCTCAAGGATAATTTCATTTACAGATTTCCCCTGATCGCTTGCTTAAACTTCGGCAACACCGCTTCCCGCTGCTGCCCCGGCATTCTCAGGATCGCATCGCGCTTTTGCAGCAGCACGCGTTTCAGCTCCTTTTTCTCATCCGGAGCCGCCACATCCCACACCTTAAGCGCCTCCTCCACGGTCAGGCGTTTCACCATCTCCTGAAGGGGCGTAAAGTGCTTTGCCCGGCGGATATCATCCACATCCGCCCGCGTAAGCTTCCCTTCCCGCACTTTTGCAATCGCCTCCTTAAGGACAGGCTCTCCGTCGCGGTATCTTTTTTTAAACTCCGCCTTTAACTGCGATCTCTCAAACTGCTCCTGAGTCCTTGCCCCCTCCGGAATGTGCGACCTGATAAACTCGCCCGCCGCTTCCTCAGCCTTTGACTGCGCGATATAGCCGGGCGCCCTGGTAAAACCCACGAGTCCGCTCGCCTGCTTTGTAAGGGGCTCGTTCTTTTCCTTCATCTTCTGCGCACTCTGTACCGAAAACGGCAGAGGCACCATGTGCTTTGCCACATCAGCGCCTTGCTTCAGCAGCGGATCATCCGGGTGCCGCACCTCGACATTGTAAAAATCCTTATTCCGGTATATATCCACCATCTTCCCTATCCACCCGGCCAAAGATGAGGCCAGGTATCCCCCAGGGGAATGATACAGATGCACAAGGTCTTTCCAATACGTGGGCAGCGATATTCGCACATCTTTGTCCTTTTCATCGATCTGAGGGAACACCAGGTCCTTGATACTCTCCGGAGGCCTTCCTGTGTTCATGTATTGCACAATAGTCCCCATCGTGGCCGTCACCACCGACATACCCAAAAGCCACGTCATATTGCTATGCAGCTCAGGAGCACGGCCCTCCTTGATCGCATTCATAAACTCCGCAGCCTGTCCCTTGATCGCCCCGCCCGTGGCCCTAAGATTGCCGAGTTTCCACGTCACCGAGCGGAACATAAGTTGCATGGAGGATTTAAACGTGCGATTCCAGAACAGATTGTCGAAATTCATCTCCCCAAGTCTGTCCTCGACAAAATTCCACGTTTTTCTTGCAAGCTCCGCCCTTGTCATCTTGCCGCTCTCTATAGCCTGTGCCCTCTGTGCAAGCTCGTTGGCATACTCCCTGAGGAACATCCCCACCTTCAGCCGCGGGATATACACCTCGAACAGCGGCTTCATAAGAAGCTCATTCAGCGCCGGCAAGGCCCTAATGGTTGCCCCTATATAATTGCCCTCGTTCAAGCTTTCCTTGAACGTCCTGATCGTGTTGATCCTGTAATCCTGATGCATCGCCAGCTTTCCACCCCCTGTAAAAAGGTCGTCGAGCATCTGCTTTGCCTGCGGAAACTTCTCCGCAAGCCAACGCCCCTCGGGAGTCCCGGCAAATTCCTCGTGCGTCATGTATTTGATAGCAGCCCCGCCAAGCTTGGCATTATACCGGGGAGAGTAAAGCGATGAAGCAATATCCTTCAGCCCGCTCGCCGCCGCCCCGAGATCACCCTGCAAAACTCCCCTGTTCCACAGTTTCGACAGCCCCAGGCCTATCGAAGATCCCACGGACTCCAGAGACTCAAACGTGGCGTGAAATGCCGATAGTGAAAGCTCAATAGCCGTCGTCGTGTTTTTCAGCCAGAGCAGCCCCCTTCCCGCGCCTACCTCCCTTATCAAATCCCGGCTCAGATAGTTATTGAGCAGTCTGCCCGCGCCCTCATCGATGTACCATTCCCCTGTTTTGGTAAACATACCGCCTTCCTCAGGCTTGAAATACACCTGAAACATGGGATCATTCGCCCTTACAAAGCCCTCCGGGGCCTTTCCACGCTCACGCACGAACTTTACCAAGCCCATTTCCTTCATACCCTCAAACATCTTCTGAGCGGTAATAAACTTCATGGCATCGGCATAGTGGAGCTGAAACATCACCATCGGATTATAGGAATAGGGCACTCCGCCTCTATCTATCCCCTCAGACATATCAAGCAGCGTTGCTTTCTGCATAAACCCCTTGCTGCCCTGGAGCGGCCTTCTGAACAGGCCGTTAAAGCCCCCTCCCTGCTCCTCGCCGGGGACAACCTTCCACAGCACCCGGTAATGATTTTCCTTCCAGGGCATGGACGGCTTGTATTTCTGGATATCGTTGTAAAGTTCGTTGTCGATGCGCCGCATCATTGATGCCACTGCCTGCAATTCAGGAGTCTTTTGCTGCTCGCCACGCTTTATCCTGTCGATAAAGTCAATGGTGTCTTCCCTACTCATCTTATCGAACATCTTGGTGATGTGCTCGGTGGTCTTTTCGAGAATAAACTCCGCTTTGTCCCGCTCCCCCTTCATCCTCATAATCTCATCGAGCCCGCGCTTACCAACTCCGGTACGAGGCGAAAGCGCATGCGTCACGCGCTGCACCAGCTCCTCGAATCCTTTCAACGCCCCTTTTACCTTCGGCTTTATATCGTGCTCATAAAAGGTCTTTGCCCCCGCCGTAAGCAGATCGATTGACACCGCGCCCTCTTGCCCCTTGACAGCATTACCGGTCGGTGTTAAATTAGAGACAGAAGATATATTGCTCTGGCCCGTCGCAGTTGAGGCGCCACGAACGTTCTCCTGAGCATCCAAGGGAACGTTACTCGCAAGTGGGACAGACGGCTCAGGCCTGTCGAGCAGGTGAACGCCCCTCTCCCAGAGCAATTTTCTTCCACCTCTTGCAGGATAATCAATCGTATCAATAAAGGCAGTTGTTACCCCGTAATAAGTCCCATCCTCATGCTGTTGCAGCTCGACAATCGAAAGTTTTGCCTTGCCATTCCTCTTTACCAGCATCAACCGTCCATTCGGCTGTTCCCATATCTGGTTGTAGTTTTTCGCCACATCCTCCACAAAAGCCGCTACATCAGGATATCCCGCTTTTTTAATTCTGTTCAGTTTATCGTTCTCGATGTGGACCAGCCCGTACTTGCCGTCTCCCTGTTCCAATCTAATAGGAGCTGAGGGCTTATTGATCGACTGCGCGACATCTTCCCCTATTATGCCGAAATCAATCGCTCCGGCACTGGTACGTGAGAACTTTTCAGAAAAAGGCACTTTAGTTTCATTAAAGGGCTTTTTCGTGTCCCCCTCTTTCAGCCAGGTCTTAAACTCACCCATGGACATCGGAGTAATGCTTCCGATCCCCTGCCAGTCCTTCTGATAGTTCTCCAGGTATCCCTGCCGAGCCCGCGCAATGGAGTCATAGCCTATCATTATCTTGTGCTCATCGAATTTGCCGGTTGCAGGGTCTACCTGGTCAACGACATACACCCTGCCGCCTTCAGGATTCGGCCCTATAAAGGTGTCGATATGGTCTTTATCCTTGCCAACAGTGCCTTTAATGTACCCATAGTGAGACTGCATCTCCGTGTTCCAGGCATCGCCGTTTTTGTCGATACCGGATCTGGTAGAGCCTTTGGGATTCTCTATTGAGATATCAAGACCCTGGATATCAACATGGCCTTTCTTATAGTTCCCCGCCTCTTTCTGCGCCTCTGTCGGCTGAGGGAGTTCATTAAGCGGCGAAGTAGCTGCCTCATGAGCAGCCATATCTATCGGTTTCTCGATACTCGCCTTTTCCGGCAATGTGATCACATCGACATTTTTAGCGATATTGCCGGCAGTATCGCCATTTTCAACGTTGACGGCCGCTTCAGGAGCCGCCCCTTCGGACGGCCCCGTGGTCGGAATTCCGGCATCGCTTTTTAACAGTTCTTCTTGCCCTTCGGCATTTTGCCGCCCGGCATTTTCTGTCCTGACATTGGCATTTTGCCGCTCTGCTTTTTCGGTGCTGCCATTCTGTATCACCTCCTTTTTTATCGATACTGCAGGAGTTGGTCCTTTTTTCTTCAACTCTCCTGCGGCCTGCTGAAAAGCTTCCTGATTCAGATCCCCGGCAACCTTGGCCTTTGCGTTATGCCCAAAGCTGTCCCTTATCTCCACCGGACCCACTTCACCGCCTGGGCTTGCTGCCCCGTAGAGCAATCCCACGCCCGCGCTCTTTGCGATATCCTCAGTGCTTCCGCCCTCTGCCGCTGTCTGAGCTGCAAAAGCTCCTGAAGATGCAACAGCAGCATAGGGCTGCTTCAGTATTCCAGCTGCCTCGAAAATCTGTCCGAGAAGTAATCTCTTGCTTCCCTCCTTGATAGCGCCCAAGGCTTCGCTCTCGCCTTTTTTATGTGCCTCTGCCGCTCCGGATGCTGCGGCATAGGGTACATTCAGGGCAAACTCAGCCACGCCCGGTACTGCTCCTCCTGCTGCCGCTCCGACAATTTCATCGATAACGTTTGGCCCTACCTCCTTGGCCCTCTTTTCCCAATATGCAGCATTCTCCTTATAGGTATTTGCAATGGAGTTGAAAAGCTTACTCCGCTCCGGAACACCGAATTTCTCGCCAACAGATTGCCCGATATCGGTGATCCTGCGGGTAAAAGACTCCATACCAAGATTCAGTCCCTTGGCGGCCTCATAGGTCTGAGCCTCAAACGGTCTGGTAATGTCCTGGGCAGTCATTGACGGAGTGCTATCCAGCGGCATCCGGGCATCATTTGAGGTAATTGTAGACGTTCCCTTCACCTTTTGAATGTCCTGCACAGAAGGGGCAGGCTGCTCGAAATAGCCGGCGCCCATATTATCAGGCTGCTGCACAGGCTGGTTCCCGCCGGTGTAATGAGGCACGGCTGGTTTCGGCCCGATCCTCACGGTGTCAAGGAAGTTTGAAAGCACCGTGTCCTGAACATCCATAGGCTGTGCCCTGAAATCAGGATCAGACACAATATGCTCGTTGAAAAAGCCTTGCGCAACCCTCAGCTTAACGTCTTCGGGCTGCGCCTGGAATTCCGTATCGCCAAGAACTTCGTCCCATTTCATCTCAGATACTTTCTCCAGTCAAATTTGCCTTTTGGAGTAGCAGGGGCAGGAGTCGGTAGATTATCAGTCCCTCCCTGCGACAGAGGGACTCGCACCTTATTTTTCTTCATCTGCGCTGCCAGTTCCTGCGCTCGCTGCATTTTTTCCTCTATCGGCAGCTCCATAGTTTCTAACCCCTTGTCTATAGCAGAAAAGGCCTTGCTGAAATACGGGTCCTTAATCATATCCCCGGCCACAGACTCTTCCTGCGGAGTCAGAGTGCCGCCCTTAAGGTATTTATTGAGAATCTGCCCCTTTATGGCATTAACACTGTCTCCTGGGGTGCGGGGAGGCCTGCTTTCCCGTGCAACCTTCACCTTGTCAGACTGCATCCTGTCAAGAACAGCCCTGGCCTCGATATCTCCTCTCTGCGCTCTTGCTTGCAGCTCAATCTCATTCGGTGTCTTGTTCTCCTTGATCCGCTCATCAACAAATTGCTTCAAGAGGGAGGGAGATTCTTGCGCAAGGTTTTTTTTCATCGCATCCGTATAAATATCCCGCGGTGAACGAGACACTCCGTTATTGTCCACCGTCGTCGTATCCGGAATGCCCTCCGTATCCTGCAACTCCCCCAAAATGCGCCTGCCTTCCGGAGTACCCTCCTTGGCACTTAGAGAATTTTTAAGCGCATCCATATCAGCCTGAACAGGCGCTATAAATTTACCAGTCGATGAGTCTGAGACAAGCATTCCGCCAGTGCGTTTATCCAAGCCCCACCATCTGCCATCGTTCGCCATATGCACGCCGAGTATTTCGGGACTGCTGGTTACCGCGTCAATCTTATAAGGCATCTTCAGCAACGACGGCGCAAGATCGTTCCACATTTTGACTGCCGAACCTGCATCATGTTTGGAGAGAACATTGAAAGTTTTAAAGAAATTCTGCATCTTCGTCTGCTCTTCGGTCTTCTGATTCCTCTCCGTGTCCCACTGCTCCGCACTTGCCATATCTGCACCCATCAAACCATATATCAAAGGCTTAGCAAACCCGGAGTTCTCCGCTATCTGCGAAGCAACCTTAACCCTCTTTTCATAAGGGTTTTCCGTCCTGAACAATGTATTAAGTCCATAATTATCCGGCATACATTACCTCTTATGCGAATCCTATATCGGAAAAACCGCCTTGATTTCCACCACCCACAGGACTCCCACCTTTATTTGTGTTTTTCGTGATGCCATACAGATAAGCCAACCCCGACGCGGTATCCCCATAGTATTTCGTATTGACCCTGTTGTTTTGCGCTTCAATATCCCATCTCTTCAGGATATTGTTCGAATCAGCGTTATACCCGGCCATTATCGCCGCCGTGCCTGCATTGGCTCCCCTTGAAGCTGCATTAACCCTTTCCAAGGCGATAAGGGCATCCTCCTTTGTCCCCGCATCCAACTGTGCAAGGGTCCTCAGATAACTGTCCTGATCAGTCTGACGCAGTTGTTCTTTTGCAAGCGCCGCCTTTTGCGCAATGTCGGTATCAATATTGCTCTTATCCTTATTCAGTTCAGTCATGCTGTCCACATATGCTCGTGCACCGAAGAGCCCCCTGGCATTCATGTCTTCGGCAATTGCATTTTTCCGGTCCGTATAGCGCTTATCCACATCGGTATGCATCACATCGGAGAATGTCTTGGCATACTCATCGTAGGCCTTCACCCGGTCTTCCGGAGTCTGGTTGATATTGGCAAGAATCTTACTCCTGATCTCCATGCGAATTTTGTTGCCTTCGGCTTCTTTGGCCTTCGCTACTGCGCGCTCAGTCTTCCGTTTGTTCCATGCCGTCCATTCTTCAGTTGGCGTGGATGGGTACTGCTCATGCCACATGGCCGTTGCCTGGTCACGCTTGGATTGCCACTGATTGAGACGCTGTTGGTATTCTTCATCCGTCTCCGGCTGCTGTGATATCGGTACTGGATCAGTCCCTGAATAGGTTTGTGGAGGCAAGCGAACCCAACCTTGAGAGTCCTGCTGTTGTGGCAGTCTGATATGCGAGGGAGCGTAATCGGGCGAATTCTCATCTCCATACACTGGCTGTTGTGTGGGCACTCTACGTTCCGGCCTGGTTCCTGCGTAGTTATAAATAAATCCAGGATCAGGAGGAGGCATAGTCCCACCCTTGTACTTTTCCGGTTCAGGGTCCACCCTTGTAATATACGCATTTTTTTTCGGGTCCCACACCTGTTCAGACACGATGTTCCCGTCCTCGTCATACTGTTGGTAAGATGCAGGTGGAGGGGGAGGTGGAATGTTCGGTGGGTCGGGTGCTGTTGTTGCGCTATAAATCCCTACTCCTGCTGTAACCACTGCTGCTGCTGCCGTTGCTATCGTTGCAATTGCCATATCTCACCTCATCTCAAAAAGATTTTCATATTTCCACACTACCGGGTATCCGCCCAATTCCTGAGACATCCTGAATGTCTTGGCCTTTATCGCAAAAGTCTCTCCAGGCGTGTCTGTCATATAAAATGGCACATACTCTATCCTCAGACGCTTCAGCATCTCCACGGTCCTGAATATCTCGTAATCCTGAAGTCCTTTCCTCAATACTTCGTTTCTGTACTGCTCATCTCCAGATTCAACTCCGAAAGCGCAGCCCTTCATGCCCCTGTTATGGAGCCACACAAGCATATCCTCAGGTATGTCGGCCCGGATGTAGGCAACAAAAGGATGCCTGAAGTCTTCCCAGGATTCCCGCCACTTCTGATTGTAATAAGGAAGCAACTCATCACCGACAAAAACGATATCAGGAGAATATTTCCCTATCAGATACGACAGGTCTTCCTGTACCTTATACCTGCATCTAACCGCTTTCGGTTGCCCCTGGATTTCGCAAAATGAGCAGCTATGGGGACATCCCCGGCTTGAATGGTAGGGCAAGACTTTTTTGCCCTTTAAAAAAGGGATGTCCCTTTCAAACGGGATATCCCTGAAAAGCTCATAATCAGGAAGCGGAAGCGCATTGATATCCTCACAGAGCATCTTTTTCTCAAACAGCTTGCCATCACCATGCAACAGAAAATCAGGCAACGACTCTCCCTCTCCACGGCAAATGAAATCAACCGGAGCATCAAGGTCAGTGCCGCGCCTTATGTACACGCCTCCCAGCATGCTTATGCAGCCGATCCTCCGCGCCTCTTCCATGAACGGAAGACACTTTTTATAGTCATACTCCGTTACGCAGGTAAAACCGACAAACACTATCCTGTTTTTCAGGATGTAATCAGAGAAGTTTTTAACACTATCGAGCACATAAATGTCAGTATCTACCCCGCGCTCTTTGCACAGGGCAGAGAGCAGAGCAATCCCGTGGTTATACTTCACAAATAAGGGATAGAAGGCGAAAAGAATCTTCTTTTTCATATCCACCGGCACTCCTCTTTCAGCATCCCATAGAGATTCACGTCATAAAGTCCATCAGGAAGCAAAGCCCCTTTCCTGATCGTGCCTTCGTATTTTCCGCCCAGGGCAAGGTGAAACTCCCCGGCCTTGTCGGATACTCCCACAATGCAAAAACCCGATACCCGCGGCAAGTCCAGGATTTTAAAAATATACGAATAGACCTCTTTCAATATCTTTCTTGTACACCATCTCCGCTGATACTTTTCGTCTATTGTGCAATGAATCATGATATTACTGCCCGGCACATAATCGCTGAAACTGATACACCCTGCAAGCTCACCGCTTGGAGTCACAACGACAAACCCTTCGCGCCTGCTCATTACCAGGGAAAACTGCTCATATAACATTGCGGCATTGTACGGTTCCACTTTGCGAGTAATCTCATAGAGCGCCCGGTAATGCTTTTCCTGAAGCGTATCGAGCCACATATTACCACGACAACCCTGAGATTGACAGTTGATAATGCGCTGGGTCGCTGCTACAATTACAAGTCAATGTCCCCCCAGTTGTAGTTGCCCACTCTATGGAGAACGAATGATTTCCCGGAGTCAGCCCCGTTACAAGAAACAATGACATTACTCCGTTATAACTTGAATTGCTCACAGTTGCGCCCTGCACTGGATAATAATTAACGCCGCCGTCCATGTTGATACGCAGGTTTGATCCCCCCGATGAACCGGAAGTGGCTATTGTGCCGTTCATAGAAATTAAAGCTTTTCCACTTAGTCCAACATATAAGGTTATTATTATACTTGTTGCTACATATGTTGTACTGTTGGTGGAGAGATCAGCCGATCCGTAGGTGGAGTGGTAAGCACTGGTTACGGAAGAAAGCCCCAGGTTTGCAGATGCCAGTGTCCCTACGATAATCCATGCGTTGTTGGCGGCGTTTCTGATTTTCAGCAATCCAGTCGTCGTATCCGCCCAAAACTGATACGCATACGGCGTCACAGGAGCCGCAGCACCCGAACTAAGGCCGGCCAATGCCTGTAGAGCGGCATTGATCTGGCCGCGCATTGTTACGCCTGTATTGGCATCAGCAGTCGTGATATCAAAATCGTGCTGCGCTCCGCCAGCCAGTCCAGGAGCAAACACGCTTAAAATCATCAGGAACGACAAAGCAATCGAGAGCAACTTACTCTTCATAAAGTTCATTAAAAGCCTCCTTTCTTCGCCAGCATAGCGATGTTACATATTTCCACCGGCTGGTCTGATGTGTTGGTAAATGTCATCTTCATATTGCGCCCCCCTCCAAAGAGGGGAATCCGGGCTATATTGTAGGGAGTCTCATCAAAAGGATTGATTGCATTCCAATCCACAACACTGTTCATATCCACAAGCCCGATAGGCGTTGTATTGATCGTAGAAAAATTCCCCGCAGCCGTAGGCTTCATGTCAAACTGCAGTTGCAAGTCTATCGTAGTCGGGATTTGCGGATATGTGATGATCTCCATAACTGTCGGGAATACGCTTTGTCCGGCCTTTGACAGCCGATACCATGCGCTGTCCCATATCATCGTCGGGTTAGTCCCTGCAAAGGTCCAGCCGGTGCCGTACTCGTACAAAAATCCCGTACCGCAGAGAAACAGCCTGCCGTCTGAGGTGTTAAACATACCCTTAACATCTGCCCCCGCCATGCGGCCCCACGCCTTATACGAATAAGAATAAATCCAGACCTTATCCCTGATTAGCACCATGAGCCAGCCAAGGGGCTTATAGTAGGCCATCCCAAACGTTGAGGCATTCACCATCTCATTTCTCAGTGTCGGGTCAATCAGTGCTGAGAGATTCCCCATATTCAGATCACCAGAGGTTACAATGCGCTTCAAGGTCTTTACCCCATGGTCATTGAGGAGCACAAAGTCCGCTCCGAACTCCTTAGCCACATGGCTTGCCACAACTCCTGTTCCTTCTATCTTCTGCACCAACCTAAAATCAGCCGAGGCCCCCGAGGGAGTATTTCCGCTATAAATGGCGATATTGCTTCTGAATAAAAAAACCAGAAGGTCAATGTAGCTCTTGATATCCAGCAACTCATCTCCCTGGTTGAGGACAAACTTAAAATCAATATATCCCGATCCCGTCCCCACATAATCCTCGATGTTATTAAGAGCTGAGCACGTAGCCAACAGCTTGTTTGCCCTCTCAGGAGTCCACACCCTGCCCTTATGCGAATGCGGCAGAAACGCCGTTGCAGGAGGTGTGCCGCCTAAGGTATTCCAGGTTGTCCCGTCCGTTGACTTCAGCAACGCATTCACGCCGTTACCGGCAATGCAGGTATCATTTTGAGTGTTGAAGGATATAAGGGCATCAGGATCAAGACCGGTTTTTACCTCGACAAGCGCATCACCAACAACCTTGAATATTTTTCCGTTTCCGGCGCACAGGAGTATAGATGTACCATCTGCTTTTTTATATTCATATCCGGACGTAAGACCAACGCCACAGGATACTGTATTTACCTTTACATACCCAGGTATCTTTGCCACGCCCGCGCGGTTCGAAACATGGCAATTCTGGAGCATCATCGAATACTTGCCCGGCATTGCGGAGATAGGAAACACTGAGGCCTCTCCTCCTGCAAAGCTTCCCAGGTCAACCGGAGCGCCTTGGTCCCTTCCGTATTCAAGGTAAAGGCTCATACTGCTTCCACATCTCCCCAATTGGCTTCGTCATTGGTGCTGCCCTGAAGGGCCAGTTTTGCCTGGAAGGTAGACTGATCAGCCGGAGACGGAGTGCCCTGCTCACTTTTTGCCATGGCTATTGTGCCGACAAAAATCGTGTCCACATCAAGCAATGGAACATCGTCGGTGTTCACCAGCTTTTCGGGCTTCTGAAGCACCTCGGCATCAATCTGGTAAGCCTTGTCAGGAGTAGGACATACCTCTATAACCAGCGATCCTCCGGCACGAGCATAGATGCGGTACACAAGCGGCTGCGCCGCAGTTGTATGAACCCGCTGAAACTCCCTGAAACTGTCGTCTCCCTTTTTATCCAGAGGCTCATCATTGCCGATCTGTAACCGTTTGACCACATCCACACTCACCGTGTTCACCGGTCGAATTGTATAAAAACGGATTCCCTCCACGGTCCTGAAACTGCAACTCACCTTAAGCGCATCCCATGAGATGTCTTCACCAATAATATCGAGCATTACCTTGTTGATAAATGAGAGTATCAGTTGAGCATGGGCCTCATTGATAGAGGCAGACAGAGGCAATCTCAGCTCCCTCTGAACAGCATTAATGATCTGAAAAGCGGTCATTGACTCAGGCCGGTATACGTCATCCGTCAACAGCATCAGATTACTCAGGCCGTCATAAACCGATATTACATAGATGCCGCCGGAGGAAGGATTGAATGCAGGATTTGCAGTATACTCACCCGGCGTTCCGCCTGTTTCAGCAAGCGCCAGGTCACAATTTGCCGATGCTGCAGCAGCCCATACCACTGCCACAGCATCCCACCACTTGCCATCAGCCTTGCGCTGCACCCTGGCCTTCAGACCTGCAAGACCTTCGATGCCGTTATATTTAATCGCGTACACTTAATTGCCCACTGACTGAAACGGGAACCTCTGCACGTCCTGACCCACTAATTCATTGCCCTCTTCGCCCTCTCCCCTCTTTTTAAGGGAATAGGTCGTGTATTTTGCGTTCTTAAGCACCTCGATAACCGATTCCGGCAGAGACACTTCACTGTCCCGTGGAATATTGTAGGCATACCCGTTGATTGCCACATGTATAGGATCTTTCTGCGTCTCCGTTGAGGGGATACTGATTTTATAATGCTTCTGTTTTTTCAGAGCATCCCGGGTATCGTTGATAAAGCCGTCAGCACCCATGGTATCCGTAACGGAAACCGGAGCAGCAGGCTGCATTGCTCCCGTAGCTACGGCCCTTTCGAGCACCGCTACCCTGTGCCGGAGCTCCGTCACCTCATCGCTCGGAGTACCCTCCTGCTCTGTTACCGTCAAACCGGTCTGCTTACCGGAATCGTCTATGATTTTGTTTTTTGTCTCTGCCATTTCAAAGCCTCCTTTTTTTATAAATGCGGGGGACAAAACCCCCGCATTCTGATTACTAACGCCACGCCTCAAAGATAATGTCTTCTCCGACCACATTCATGTCGGCATCCGCGCCAATGGTAAAACCCTGCGCGTAACTGGAATTTCCTGCATACTCACTGATGCCGTTTGCAGCTATATAGGTGCTTGATACACCACCTGTCGCGCCGCTATCGACTATCTTGATATACTTGAAGCCATTCCCGGCAGCCATACCCTTGACCCACTCGATGATCGGGAATAGTGCCCCTGCATCATTTGGATTGTAGACCTTCACCTTGCGCGGAATGAAACCAACTGACACATTGATCGCCGCGCCCGTGCCCGTCACACTGCCAGTTACCAAGTTATTGGAATCGAATTGTTTGCCCATCAGTTTCTCCTATAAGTTTTCAGTTAGGAGGGCATACACCCTCCCGTTACTACAGTGCCGTTGCCGCGACTTCTATCCTCACCATCCAGAGGTCATTGAGGATCACCGCAGTTGTCCAGCCCTTCCAGCCGATAGAGCCGCGCTGGGCAAGCTCATCCCCGGTTATAGACTTCGGATTATTGACAACCGTAGAAACCGCCTTCTTACCTGCAAGAGGCACCGTGCCGTATGCGTCCTTACCAAAAACCAGCACCGGGTAAACATCAGAACTGACGCCTGTCGTAGAGATCGTGCCGCCCTTGGCGCCACCGCCATCGGCCCAGGGTGCCAGGTTATTGTCAAAAACAAACCTGAACTGCCCTGCAGATCCGGCCTCGCCGTTTATAAGGCCTTCAGAGCTTGCATATTTATGCACAGGAGTCCAGCCGGCAAGCGCTTCGAGATCTTTCCTCAGGTCACTATGGCAGACGGCGATAAATGCCGGTGGAATCGGGTTTGTGCCGATATTGGGACCGGCCTTCACAATGCCCCGGATAGGCTTTGCTTCCTGCCTTTCAAGCACCCTGATTGCGCTCTGCAGCTCCGCATCCCCGATGACCGTGTTTACATCGGTCCTTGCAGCTCCGTTTCCGTAAATGACATTGGTTCCAGCCTTGAGCACACCGGCATATACCTTGTCATACATCTCCGATGCCTGGTCTCCGAGCATATCGGTGAATTCCTGAAGTACAGGGTCCTCAAGCGTATCTTCAATCACATCCGAATACCCTACCCAGTCTCCATACTGCTTCACCACAGCAGTTACATCCGTTTTTGTGGCGTTTTTTCCCGTAGGGGTCACGCCCTCCTGAAGAACAATAGGAGTAGAGTCGAGCTTGTTATACCGCCTGAATATGATCGTCTGTGAAGCCTTCTTGGGCAGCACGCGCACCTGCCCGAACTGATCGAGAAGATTGTTGATCTTTGCCCTTTCAAGCAGCCTCCTGTCAGCGTAGGCCGTTGTACGAGGCGAAATGTCCGAAAAGGCTGTCAGGCCTGCAAAGAGCCCGATAGCTATAAGAGGATCGACGTGACAGAACTTCCCCACGCATAACGCTGCGAGGAGCACCACAAGATTTAAAATATTTTTTTTGCTGAATATGCTATACATCTCCATTCTCCTTTACTGCCTTACGCCACACCCTGCTCTTTGAGTTTCGCGCCGGCTTCATCCCATGCGGAATCGTAATCATCAGGATCGCCTTTCTTGCCTTTTGAGACAGGGAAGCCTGTGCTTCCGCCCCTGAGGGTCTGCGCATTGGTCAGCTTATTTTGTTTGTCTTTTTCCTCTTTGTTTTGTATCTCCCGCGCCGCAGGAGTGCCTTTGAACTTCTTGAATTCTGATACGGCCCAAATAATGTCCTGAGGATCGTTTGATTCCAGTGCAGCAGTCCTCAACGATGGCCGCTGGTCTTCTGCCCATTTGAAATACTCCTCATTGGCAGCCCTCTTTCCGTCTCCTGTAGGCACCGTAAGAATGTCGTCGAAATCAGCATGGACTTTCAGGACTTCGGGTTTTACCTTTGCGTTGAAGTGATCACGCAGGGCATTGACTTTCCCCTGCTCTGCCTCTGCCTCTTTATCGACCCGCAGAGCCTTCACCTCTTTAGCAAGGGTCCGGTTCTGTTCGATAATAGGGTCCAGTACTCCTTTAAGCTCAGGGTAATCAGCATAGACAGCCTCTTTGACCGTATCGAGCCCTGAAAGAGCGTCTTCGGCATCCCTGACCGCCTGCTTTGCTTCAGCAACTTCCTTCTCCGTTGCAGTGCCTCTTTCATGAGCATCCAGTTTCTTTTGCAGTTCCGACTTTTCCTGCGCAAGCCTTGTTACCGCTGCCTGTGAATCCTTCACCGCCTTTTCCATGGCCTCAACACTGCCATAGGTCTTGCTTACCGGCTCTGCCGTCTTCTCCGGGTCCTTCACACCCTCACTGTGCTCCGGTAGTCCCGCTGTTACGGCGTCCTTGTCACCTTTCCCAGCCTCATCCCATGCGGCATCGTACTCCTGGTCCTCTTTTGATAAAGAGTTTTCAGCGCCCTGCTTGTCCTGGTCCTGAACATCCTGCCCTTCCTTCAAATCAGCCATTACCGTCCTCCATCATGGGTCCTGTAGCAACAGGTAGTCCCACAAAACTTGTTTGTATAAATAACAGGCCCATGCAACACATGGGTAATCTGTCAGTAAACATCTTCTGAATCCTCAGCCTCGGCCTTTTCCTGCCTTTTTTCCATCTCCTCTTCAGCCTCCATAGCCTCAATCAGGCCCTCCACGAATTCCAGAGAAACCACAGCCCCTTGTGCCCTGAAAATCATCTCCCGGTCAAGGCTGTCTCTTAAAATCCTCTCCCACTCTTCACGCTTTTCTTGAACCCTGCCCATGAAAACCTGAAACGATAGGGAGTCTGTCAATCCGCTTATCCGGCTCATGCCATCACCGTCGCGCCTTGAGATTCAAGGGAGGGCCGGCCCCCCGTGACCGGCCCTCCTGCTGCCCGGTCCGTAGGCGACAGGGAGGTGCTGCCACCGTTGGTAAGAGGACCAGGCATACTCTGTATGTTCATATCAGGCTCTATCCCAAGTTCCTTCAGTACCTGCACTTGCTCGTTCCGGCTAAGTTGAGGATAGAGCTTATCTATTGACACAATTTCCCTCAGGTTCTTCGGCATCCTGGCCTGTGCAGACATCTCATCAACGATGCCTTTGATTTCCTGATCTGTGCGCATCACGTCCTCAGTCTCAAGGAGCCGGGCAATGGCTTTCATCATCTTTACCCGGTCCATGAATATCGCATCTTGCGGATTAGAAGTGATCTGGAGAAATTTCATATAATTTTCCATCTTGATCTCTTTGGCAACCAGGCTGTCTGTTCCCGTGGCCTTCATCAGCATGGGAAGCTTTCCGATACTGTCATCAGCAAACTCACTGAACCATGCGTCCGTGTCCTCGACAATGGGCTCTATCCAGTAGTCATCAATGTTTTTCGTGACTGTCTTGATGTTGATATTCGCCTGAGTCATGAGCATGGACATGCCGGCGGCAGTCTTGTTCAGGAAAGAATTCTGCTCGCCATGGGTATACTTCGGGATATTGGTTTCCTCATCGGCAAACCGCTCGAAGAGTTCTATCAGTTGGAGCAGTCCCATAGTGATATCCGGGAAGCTCACCGAACCGATAGCGTCTTGAGGACTGAAATTGCCCTTCACATACCACGTCTTGCCCGGATATACCTCAAGGTCTTTGGTACGCTTGGTATTGATGCGGTCGAGGTTGATTCCAACCATGCCGTTTCCGGAGAGCGCCTTATTGTCGATGAACAGTCTGGCGCCGGAATTGATCATCTTCTGGCTGTCCCGCATTGCCTCGGCAACTCCCTGGCCGTAGATGCTGTGCGGCCTCTTTTTATAGGGGCATACCTTGAACTGCCTCTTGCCGGGGTTCACACAGGCCTTGATCACAATGCCGTCAGATGCAAGCACCACGATTGCCTCGATGCTGTCCTCTTCGTCCACATCGGCAGGGACATCCACACCGGCGTCTTTGAGCAGCGAGACCGGCACAAGGCCCTGGTATTCAAGGACACTTACCCGAATATCCTTTTCGCCCTGCGATCCCATGTAGTTGTCGGCAAGCTGGATGTACCGCTTGTCGTCAGGATCATTGGCCGTTGCCCTTCGGGCAGCTTCCCTCACATTGTCCTTGATGTATCCGCCCTGGTAGGCGAAACGTCTGAACTGTGCAGGCAGAAGCCGCTGGAAGTGAATCTCTCCGATTGAGTCGGCATTGCTCTTGGCATTCACATCAACGTAGTATTCCCACAGGGGAATATGGTCGTAGACAGGCAGAGACTCATAGGTGTAATAAATCTCGTAGGGATTTACATCAGGGTTGATCTGGTCTACCGGAATACCGCTGATTGTACGCCTCTTCACCCTCGGGACCTTCCTGGTCTCCACAATCGGCCCTTTCAGCACAGCGGTTCCCAATATGGCAAGTTCCAGAAGGCCGGTGTCAAACCGCTCTTCAAGTTCGATCTTGCGGAAATGATTTTTCAGCCTCTGCTTGCGTTTCTCTGCAAGGTCCTTGGCTGTATCGGCATCAAGGCCCAACTCCTCGGCATTCACCGGAGTGGCATCAAAAGGTACTCCTCCCTTGCCTGAGTACAGGTCTATGATCTTTGAATGAGCCGTGTTGCACTTCAAAGAGGTCATCTTGATAAAGATGCGGCTCCTGCGCTTTTTGCCTTCCGTCTTTCTCTTCCAGACAAGATGCGGTTGGTACTGGCCCAAATAGTTATACCAGCACTCTTCCCATATCTCCTCAAAAGGGATACGGGCAGTTTTGAAAGATTGAAAAATATCTGTCACATAGGCTGAAAGAGCTGTCTGCCCCACTTCAGCGCGAAGCTTTTGTCTCTCCTCTAACGTCGGCGCTGCCTGTATGTTCATAACGTGATCTCCGGTACATCCTTGTCGATTGATATAACCCCATCCATTCCGGGGAGTTGTTTCAGTTCCTCAGGTGTCAGGAGGGACACCAGCTTTATGCAGCCCTTTTTAGGGCAGAGGGTAAAAGTGTCAGTGATCGTGTCGCGCCCAATGTGGCCTTTTCCATGGCATTCAGGACAATCCTTCCACGCCATAGCCTTTGTCAGTCCCTGCGCATCTCCCTTAAAGCCTGTGTCTATGTATGTGCGCTTAGCAGCCATTACTTTCCTCCCAAGGTTTATCAAGGTCCCATTCCTGGGCCATTCTCTCAATAACAGGAATGATCTCGGCATCCTGCTCTTCCTGTGCCCTGCGAATGCATTCATCAGGGGGCGTTGTGACAACATGCAAAAAGACATCTCCGGCCAAAGCAGACTCAGGCCCGAAGCGCTCTTTCCATGCAGCCCTACGCTTCTCGGTGATGTTTGTTGCATCAACAATCACGGTTTCGTTTCCTGCCTTAAAAAGCGCATCAACCATCAGGCATGCCATCTTCCAAACCGCAGGCTCCTCAGAGGCAAGGAATCTTTTCCCATGCAGGGCAAGCCTGATAGCATCAGGGCTCACAACGGGGAAACCCTGCTGCCGCGCCCAGGTGCTCTTTCCGGACCTCGGCAAACCCACCGTTAAAATCAAGCTCTTTTTCAATGTCCCTCCTCCAATCTACACGGCCCCATAAAACCCTCCCAGGAGCAGGTGCCAGATAAAACTCAAACCGATGAGCAAGACATACCCCGCCTCAGCATCCAAAGCTCCTGCAAACGCCTCTGATCCATCGTCATGCCCTTCACTCAGAAACTCATCAGCCTCTTTCTGATACCTGGAAACAGGCTGTGCAAAGGTCATGATGTGAGCATCAGCAATATTCGGTGATGCAACCCCTCTTTTCTTCAGCTCATCCTTGGTCTCGACAATAATTTTTCCGCCTGCCACAACCCGATATCTCGGAGTAGTAAGCTGACCGACTAAGTCCTGATCCTCGTTATCCCAAAGCCTGCCGCGCCTCATTTCAAGCCAATCCCGGGTAAGGCCCCACAGTTCATCGCGGAGTCTCTTGAAACGGTGCCCATCAATTGCCGGAGATTCGGCAACATTAACGGCAATGACAGGAAAACCAAGCTCCTCAAGGCGGTCGTAGACGCCGCTGTTTCCGCTCCACATGCATTTGCCGTTGCGCCTCACATAGATCAGGTGATACGGGTTTACTTCAACGCAATAAACAGTTCCTTTGTAGTGAACTTTCTTTAATTCCCTTGTTTTCAATTGAATATCAACTGGTCTAATCCACTCCTGAACTACATAAGTATCCGCTGTTCTTCGGGCAACATGGTCAACAATGAAAAACTCTGTTCCATTAACCTTCCTGCAGCTTATAGACGCATATCCGCCTGCTTTCAGTACAAGCTCTTGTAAATCATCTGCCATCAGTTTTGAAGACGTCCTGTAATTCTTCATCCCCTTATGGACACCGCCATCGCCGAGCATATATGCATCAAGAAAAAGCCTTATCTGCCTCGAAGATAATTGCTTCACATACTCAGGAATTCTTTTTATGGTTGCCTTTTGTCCAAATTGCTTAACATGCTCATAAAGCTGTTTGGAAGCTATCTCAAACTGCGACTCGTAGGATTTTGATATTTTCTCTCTGTAATAAAATCCGAGGTTGTCAAGCATCTCTCTTATCATCGGCTTTTTAGTTTCCGTTTTTTGCGTTATACCGACAAAATATGACTTATTCCTCTCGTAGCTATACCCCTCGCTAAAAAACCATCCGAGAAATTCAAGCCATACATCCATCTTAATGCAGCGGTCAGCCTCAGTATATTCCCTCACCTCATGATTACCTGTTTCTGCTTTATTGGTCCCTTTTAGGAGTGATGGGCGCAATTTAGTAATTTCAGGAAGAATAAAATACTCCGTCTCTTGACCTTTCCACGCGAACCGACGAGGTATCTGTATCTGGTTTATCTTGATATTTTGCACCTGCTCAATGTTCCATGACTTGCATTTAACGCCTTTAAAAAAAAGATTATGATTCGGCGTTATGCAAAAACTTGTCGTTTGTCCCTCAAAGGAATACATCTCGCCTTCGTAGGCGAAAGCAAAATACTTATCCGGCACAACATATTCAGCTTCAAAAGTTTCGGGATTCATCGTCAAGACAGGAATGCTTTTTTCAAGTTTGCTGAATTTCTGCCATCCTTTTTTAGTTAATATCTCCGTTTCTTCGTCAAAACAGCCGATGCCTATAACATCAACAAAAATCGCCATCGGCTTTTCCTTGTTTGCGAGCATGGCAATGTAATTGGCAACTTCCATGGTCCCCTTGTTCCGCAGAACATGATAGGGATGGAATTCATCACCTTGCCGAATGGCGATAACGGTTTCGTCGTCACCGAACCGGGCGATATCGCAGCCGAAAACCTTTGCAAAATCCTTCTGAGGGACGATGTCCCGGTTCAGGGCCGAGAAAGCAAAATCAAAAGGAATGTATGAATCTCCGTCGCGCAGTGGGAAATCCCCCACGACACGGACACGCCACATGTTTGAATCCTTGCCGTACTTTTTCTCCATGCGCTGGATATATCTGGCCGGCGCAATGGGAGAATCCAGGCAGGAGGAAGTGAAGGTTTCAAAAAACTGCCGGTCTTTGTTGAATGCATCATAAAACCGGCCCTGAAGCCTGGTGGGGTTCCCGTACATGTATTGCTTGGTCTCCTTCATTCCGTGGGCGCCCTCAAGCACTTCGAACACTTCATCAGGCACACCGGAGGCCTCTTCGATCAACTGCAGCACATAGAGGCCGTGAATGCCCTGCAAGGCCTCGGGATTTTCTTTCGTGGCAGTACGTGCATATGCCACCCAGTTTTCAGGGTCATCGACATGGAAAAATTTCTCCTTCATCCACTTGAAGCGGTTCCGGAGAAAAGGTTTCATTTGTTTATGCCACTTTGAAAGCTCTGCCCAGAGAACATCGCTCAACTGGTGCTTTGTAGGGGCAGTGCCGATAATCTTCGGATTAGGACGGCAAGACATGTAATGCAAAATCAGCCAGGACCCTCTTGTACTTTTTCCTGTACCATGGCCTGCCTTTTCAGCCACAAAGTCATGTTCATCGTGCAGGTGCAGCCCGCGGGCCTGCTGGTCCGTGGGAGTTGCTCCGATGATATGCTTCACAAAACCGACACGATCATCCCAGAACTCTTTCATCATTTGCCGGAATTGGGAATCGGTTTCTACCGTAACCTGCTTTGCCATTAGACTCCTGAGCCTCCTACTGCCGAGATAGGCACCAGTTTCCCGGAATCCTTGGCCTTCTTTTCTGCTTCCTTGGCAGCTTCGATTTCAACTGCGATTGCTTCCAAGTCTTCCTTGTGGTTCCACGGCAGTTGCGGCTGTCCATCTCCAAGCTCACGCTTATCAGAAACAACCTTATCGAGAGTCCACTCTTTCAGTACCTTGGCGGCTTTCACGCGGTCTGAGATGGGAATATCGCGGGACATGATTATGCCTTTTTGGTTGATGTAGGTGTCCGAGATCGCTCCCTTCACCACATCCAGGAGAAAATTATAGCTGGCATTAAAGGCCTCGATAGCCTTGGTGCTGATGTGCTCCTTGAACTGCTTGTCATTCATGAGCACATCGCAGACAGTCACTTCGACTTCTGAGTCTGATCCCCTTCCGCTTCCCGGCCCGCCCATGGCGCTTTCTCCTCTCGCAGGCATTTACAAAGTTTTGAGCTTGCCCGTGACTTGCATAGATACTAAAAAAATCCCTGTAGAGATGTCAAGAAAATAATTCCGCCGGAAACGGCTAAAGAAAACGTCTTTAAAGACAAAGTCTTTAAAGACTAAAGATTATTATAATTATTTAGTAGTAGACCGTTCCCGTTACTTTCTCATGCATCTACCTCAAGTAAACCATTGAATACACACAATAAAAACTGTTCCCTAAGCGTTACCTGTTGTATACAAAAATAGAACAGTCGCAAGCGGCGATTTTTTGAGTCCAAAAGCGGCCGGAATCGTCAAAAATAACGAGAGTTCCGGCAGGCTCGCTCAAAGTGCCGATGCAGCACTTCACCGATAAAAACGGCGGTGCTGCATCGCGGCAGAAAAAAGGGCGCTCGCACACGGGCGGCAGGAAAATTTTTTTCTGAAAAAGAGAATCAACATCGCGTACCTCATAGAAACCGGTAGGGGGACTCCAAGGGCACGAGGCATGGGGAGGGGGTGGGGGTCTGTCTCCTCGCCCCGGCTTTTTTGGGGGCATAATGCGACATATCTATCGATACTCGCCGGGAATGATGAGGGCTGCATACATCGATACCGCTGACGATGCGGGATATATGAGAGTAACCAAGACGATCATCCTGGCCTATTTTTAGTAGCACATCTGATTGACCATCAGATGGACAGCAAAATAATTACCGTGAAACGTCAGCAACTTGTGAACAGCAGGCAGCGATATGTGACCGCTTATGTGACCGTTATCCCTGCAAAAAGGGACAAAAACAGCCCCATCCTCTCCATGAGCAAGATCATACCCGCCCCATGTGCGCAACCCTTTATCCCCTGCGTAAGCCGGTCTGGACACCTTTTAAATCCTTTTTTCCTCTCCATCACACATGCGCACGACCCCCTTACTTTTCCTTTTTAAAATAATCCAGAAATCACAGGCCGTCCCTCTCGGCAGTCGCAGTGCAATTGTCACTCGCTGCCCTGCCTCCCCTCCAGGTTGTCCAGGTCGTAATACGTCATGTGCTCCCCATCAAATCCGAGATGCACAACTCCCGTAGGACCATTCCTCACCTTCTCCAGTATCAGCTCTGCCCTGTCCTTGCGCTCCTTCGAGCGAAAGAGCAGGATCACCACATCAGCGTCATACTCTATCTGTCCCGATTCTCTCAGGTCCTTCAGCATTGGCCGCTTGTCCGCCCTGCCCTCCACCTCTCTATTCAGCGACGATATCCCGATCACCGGAATCCTGTGCAGCTTCGCCAGGTGCTTCAGGAGCCGTGAAACCTCGCCTACCTCTTCCTCGCGCTTCTTGTTCCACTTCTTTTCCGAGCCTACCACCAGCTGCATGTAATCGACGATCAGAAGCTGAATACCATCATCGTCAACCATTTTGGCCGCCTTCCGCTCAATATCCAGCGCATTCCGTGACATGAAATCCAGCGTAATAGGCATCTCAGCCATGCGAGCCAGGGCGCGGTTGATATTCGGCCAATCCGACTTATCCAGAAACCCTTTGAGCAGCCGGGTCAGCGGAACTCTCGACTGCGTTGCTGCCACTCTCACTCCCAACTGCAACTCATCCATCTCGATGCTGATCATGCCGACCGGCACACCGCTTTTTTGCGCGCTATCCAATACAAGCGCCGTTTTCCCATGTCCTGGACGCGCCCCGATAACGTAAAAACTTCCCGGTTGCCATCCATCCAGAAACAGATTCAGCGCCTTATATCCAGTATCAATACCTGAAATCTCATGCCTGTTATTGTATCGCTTATCGATGTAGGCCGAAACCCTCCGCGCCACCTCGATCATCTTCATTGTCTGACCATTATCACCGCACCTCGACAACTCCGTGAGAATGATCTTGTACTTACTATACAGTTCCTCCAGCGTTGCTTCCTCATTCGTCAATGCATCAGCCGTCAGCTGCCGCGCCGCAACCATCACCCGCCGCCGTATCGACTTCTCGCGGACAATCTTGGCATGCTTCTCCACTCCCGCGCTGGTCATAACAGACTGAGCCAGTTCAGACAGATAGGATAGCCCGCCTGCCTTCTCCATCTCTCGCCGCCCCTTCAGGTGGTCTGACAGCGTCACGATATCTATTGTTTCATGTTTTCTATGCAGCTCCTGCATCGCCCGAAAAATCGTCCTGTGCTGCTCTCTATAAAAATCCTCCGGCTCCAAAAACACCTTACCGAAGCATTTACTTTCCATTATGAAAACCCCGAGTACCGACTGCTCAGCCTCTATACTTTGCGGCGGTACAAAAATATCTGTCACCGATTATATCTCCTCTCCATCTCCTGCATAGCCTTAAACATATCGCCTTCCACCCCTGCCGGAGGCGGTACAGACTCCTTCGGCGGACTCTTTTTCATCCCCACATACAGCTTGTCCCACTTATCCCGCAAAGTTTTCCCCGATAGAATAACCGTTGACCAGAACTTATCCTCCTGGCACCAGATAATCACCCGTCCCACGGCCTCATAATCCTGTCTGTCCAGCCTCAATATCTTATCAATATCCCCAGCCCATCGCCCCAGGGTGCCTGTGATATTCCCCGCCGACAGTTCCCGGTTTTTTGGATTGTTCAAGAGGACCTTATCAGCCAACAGCTTTGCCAGCCTCAGCGCCTCCGGGCTCACATCATCAGCGCCCTTACCCTTAGGCTTTGCAGCAGGAGCCTTTTTAGCCGTTACTTTCTCACCCTCATCATGGTTAAATTTATTATAATTAACAATAAAAATAACCGTTCCATAAGCGTTACTTTCCACTGTTATCATAGCGTTGGTCGAAAGCCACTTCAATACCGAGACAATCGACTTCTTGTTTGGGATAATCAACTTGCCCCATTCCGAGTGTGCAACTCCCTCCGCAATTTGCTGCAGGCTCGTTATCACCATACCCGGAGACACATAAATACCGATCCCCCTCGGCGTAGGATGTAGCTTCAGCTCCCAATTCGCCCGTTGCCGCAGCCAATACCACACCCGATGATATAGCGGCGGCATCTTCCACACCTCGCTGTCCAGCTCACACCTGTATGCCCGTGTATACCCTCGCTTCATTTAGCGATAGGATCTCTTGAACTCGATCATCCATACCCAGGGATTTGTCTCCCACGGATATTTTTTTCTATTGATGGAATCCCAAAGCGCTTCGAATGCTTCTTTCGCATTTGTGTATCCGCCCTCTCTATCGGGGAATGCTTCATAAAGTCTCGTGGGGCTGGAATTGCGCGCTCCGAGGTTGCTAATATGGAAACCAATCCCTTCGCTTACAACACCTTCCCTTGTGATCTCCTGCAACCGCTCCACCCTTACGCTGACGATCTCAAGTGTGATTCTTGAGGCCCAACGGGGCATGTGGATTGAAGGTCGATAAGAGCCGTCATTATAAAGAACATCGGCGGCATAAATTACTGGAACTTTATAGGTGGGGATATTCCCATCTGCCCGTTGTCCACTCCCTGTCTCTCTCCAAGTTTCCCGCACCCAGAGACGACCGCCCGGACTTCCATAGGGGGATTTAATGTATACATCTGTGTTGCTTTCTGCTGTCGTAAATCCGGCCCATAAACCGCGAGATGCAGGATAGCCCAAATCAGATTTAAACCCTGTAAATGTCCAGATATTGGGATTTTTATTGATCTGTTCGAGGCCTCTTATACGCCTCGTCTGCGTCTTCCTCCCCTCCAGAATAGCCCTTACCATCGGGCCGCTGAATAAAATAGGGTATTCTTTCATATTTTTTGCCCCCACGGCAATTCATCGTGTGTCCGGCCATCCAGGATGCGGCCTGCGGCTTTCTTGCCGACTCGCTTAAAAATTCCCTTAAATTTGGCAGTTTTCGGAGGATGTCGAAAAGTGAGGAAAGGCATATTGTCAAGCGTCACCCAGTCCCCCCATTGTTTGAAAAAGAACGGCACCCCCGCCGCTTGGCACTGATCGCGGACTGAGCGCACCCAATCAGGATGCATAGGCCTTGCTCCGTGGCCGCTCTCGCCGCCGAGGATTACGGCATTTATGGAAGATGCTTCCAGGTTTTTCTTAGGCAGATTTCGTTGATTGTAACTTGAGACACGCCGAAATATTTTGCCATCGCTCCCTGTGTCATTTGTTTCTTGTCCCACATTGATCGAATTACAATGACATCTTCTGCCTTCAGCTTCGCGCTCGTGTTCTTCTCCCCACGCTGTTCTTTCTTCCCCAAAACTTTCAACACCTGTCCAGCATGCAGGGTGTTCTCCTGTCTCGTGGTCAATTCCAAATTTCCAGGATGGTTGTTCTTCGGGTTCCCGTCCTTGTGGTTTATCGCCATGCCTTCCGGTATTTCCCGCGCATTTAGGTACATCCAAACGGCACGGTGTGCGTAGATCGCATGACGCTTCCCTTCGTAGGTGAACATCACTCGCAGATGGTTCTGTGATTCCGACGTTTCCGCTCTTCTCGAGGTTTGCAAGGAATGTTCTATTGATTTGTTCCCACTCCGACTCCCCGACAATCGTTTGTGTCTCCAAATCCTCCCCTGATCGTCTATTGAAAACACACCCATCGCAACCTGACACATAAATACCGTTTCGTTCTCTTTCATGATAAATACCCCGCTCGTTTTTTTCTTGTAGTTTATCACTAATGAGATATGGCGTCAAGTCTATTTCCGATAAACAAGGCTCTATGCTCAGGAACTTATTGCCCGGCACCTGGAGCAAATGAGGTATCCGCCTGTCGGCCTGCTCCTGATTTTCAACTGTAGTGCCGATGTATATATTGTCAGGCGTTTTATCACCGAAGATATAATGTTGTGCCCGAAATGTTCTTTTCGTTAAAGCAAGAAAAGTATGATGAGGCTGTAATTTCATAACCGTAAAGACTGCGTCAATAAACTTAAAAGGCACTTTCTCATGAAACAAATCACTCCATATCGCCCATACGGTTGGTTTCCTGGTCTTCAGCGGGATATCAAGCCTGTCCTCACGACATATTATATGTCCGCTAAATCTCGGCTGCCTTACACCATCAATTACCTGTAGCAGTCCGGAACATTTGTTGAAACGAAGCTCCATCGCCGCCAGCCAGCAGTTATCACACGCCTCACTCACTGGAGTACAGCCGTCCACCAAACTCCATGCCCGATCCCAATACTTCTCACCGTGCATACTGCCGTTGACAATGACATGTTCGTCTGTTTCCACCCCAATATCCTTAGTTTTAAATTCTACCTTCATAACTCCCCCCTTATTTAGTTGTCATCACCCTCACAATCTCCCTCAGGCAACCCGGCACCTCCATAAGCATCAGCGCAGCCACATAACAAAACATCAGGCCGAGACATGCAATAAATAGTATCGTCGGCCATCCCCCAACGTATTTCCCGCCACCCTCAGACCGAGGGGCCTCATCTTCACCCCATCCACGCCGCTTAGCCGTCTTCATGGCCTCTTTCCTGTTGCAGTGAGCGGTGAAAGACCCTCATCATACTTCTCACACAGGCCCACTACCCCTAATACCAGCGGCTCATCCATGGTAAACACCGCACACAACTGTCCATCATTGTGGATGCAAGTCACCGCCCTGCAGATCACCTCACACCCCGGCTGCTTATTTCCTGCCATCGCCATCCTCCTTTTTATTCATAAAAGTTTTTTCCAGCTCCTCATAGGGAATAAACCAGTACTTCCCGAGCCTCTTTGCTCCCGGAATCTTCCCCAGCAGACACATCATCCGCAAATGCTGCTCCTTCACATCAAAGAGCCGCGCTGCAGTTTTAATGTTCACCGTAATGCGCTTATCTTCCTTTGCTATTGCCTCACCCACTGGTCACACACCCCCTTTCCAAAGCGATTTCTTCAATAGACAGCCCTTTCTTCAGCTCATCCCGTATGGATAGAAAACTGCCCTGCATCTTCCCCACCTGCGCAGCAAACTGAAAAGGCCCCTCACAGCTCTGAGAATCCTCTATCACCTTGCTAATCAGCCCTGCCAAATGCTCCTCTGCCGGCCCCACATACGCCATTCTCATCACCTCCTTTACACCGTCTCATTCAAATGCCGCTTCTTCTCAGACAGCCGCGCAATAAACGAAACCTTCTCCTTAGCCATCATTCCTCTCACCGCCTCCATGTGCTGGTCAAAATTCAGATACGGCCCCTTGCACATAGATGCCCCTGCATCCGACAACATGCATTGCCCCACTCGGTAGCACAACGATATACACTTCAACCTCTGCGGCATATCAATCCTCCTTTCCCTTGCCTAAGAGCTTATCTTCCAGGGCATTGATCTCTGATAAAAGTTCCACGCCACTAAGTCGTCCGCTTCTTATCGCATTCTGTATCGCCTCTTCTTTTGAAAATCCGAATCCCTGAATCAGACATAGGTAGCCTGGAAGATGAATCTTTGAATGAAATCTGTCTTGCCATGGCTCTATTTCCCCGATCTTTTCACCATTCACAACAATATCCTCTGTTACTGGCATCTTCGTCATGCTGTTCTGAAACTCCACATTCATCCCTATCCCTCCCTTACGCGCGCATCCTCAATTAATAAAGCAATTGCCCTGATGGCTTCCCAGCCGTCCCTGTGGATCTTCTCATACTCTTTCCGGGTGATCTCCCCGCCACCTGGAGACCCTACGTCCTGCGCTCTCCCGATATCCGCGCACAGCTCCCCAAATTCCTTCACCGTTTTTAGCGTCTGAGAAGTCACCGCATCCCCAGGCGCTGCTTTCGGCAGCAATATCCCCACAATCCCGTACCGCTCCTCCAGATACCTCACCGGCGCCAGCGCATCCTCAGTCGGGCGGCCCAGGGACAGCGCATAATCGATATACTCCTCCACCTTATCGATCACATTCGGCTCCCCCGTCTCGTTAAACTCCCCAGCGGGCCTCTGCATCTTATACAGATACCCCGGAGACAACCTCAGCCGCTTCGCAAACTGCTCCGTATACGGCCCGATAACCCTCTTCAACGCTTCCCACGACTCCATTTACAGTCCTCCTTATCTCTCAGTTTCCACTGGAAACAATATCGGCCAGTCGTTGCAGGCAACATTATGAATATCCCGATCCTCTTCCCAATGCTTAAATATTTGCGCTTCCTCGTCCGGCGTAATAAGCTGCCAGCCTGTCCTGGCTTCGAGCTTTTTCAAGTCCCTGTAGAGATCCTCCCTAATAGTTACGAGGAATGGCCCTGCGCCTTCCTCTCCATTTCTTCTGATCCGGGAGCGATATGCGGTATTGTTCGACATGCTGCAATAGACTTCTTTATATTTCTTCAGTGCCAGATGAGGTTCTGGATAAACCATTACCATCTCAGCGTTGATGCCATTCTCTGAAATGTATCTTTGGACCTTCTCGCGCTGTCGGTTTAGATAGTCCTCATAGAAAGGGATTTCCATCTTTGTGTCCGAAGTGACGATATAGAGCTTTGTGCCTGTCCCTTTCATGGCTTCAAGGACAAGCTGCAGAGTGGCAGTCGAATCTTTGCCAAAAGATACGGAGGCTATATTGATGGGCCTCAGATGCTCTTTTATTTCCTGAATTTCCGTCATGACAAAAACCCCCTTATTCAAGGAAATCCTTAATGAACCGCTTCGCACCAGCCTCCCTGAGTATTTCCTTTATTTCCTCCTTATCAAACTCCAGGTTCTTTAAGATCAAATACAGTATCCTTGGCGTCACTGGATCCCCCAGGTAAATAGCCTGTCTCAACACCTCCCTGCTCACCGGTATACCCGTTTCCTTTCTAAAATGCGCAAGAGTCGGATACCGTTCGATCATCTTGCGATACAGCACCGTATGCCTCAGGTTTGCAACCTTTGTCAGAGGCTTCCCAAATTTCACCTTTAGCCCCTCAAGGCCCTGAGGATATGCAGTGTTCCCGGCTGATGGCCCCCGCCTCAGAAAACCGTTCTCCGCCTCCAACAGCTCTATATACCGCTTCTTACTCACCGATACCTCGCCATCAATAGCGATACCGGCCGCCTCTGACTTCCTCAGCGTGAAATACGCATCCACCAACCGCTTCTGCACCTTCCACGACCGATCATCGCTAAAAGACTTCACCAACAGCAGATACCCGGAGAGAGAAAGGAAGAGCATTTTGTTATGCTGCTCTTTTGAGCCGTACGAATTTCGTACAGCTAAGACCTCTTTCCACTCCTCATACGGGACCTCCCAGTAATCCTCCCCGGGCTGAAACCTGTGCTTGTTCGCATTGAAATTCCGCTTTGCCGTCCCCTCAGGCCTCTCATGCAGCTCATCCACCTGCCTCAGCGTCACAACAGCCTGCCCCTTGTACTCCACCCTCTCCACTTCCCTGTCCAAAACCTTCACCAGATCACCCATGACACCACCTCCTATCCTCACAAATTAAGTTATATCCCGCCGCTTAAGCTGTGCTATATTTAAGTGCGTGGAGGACGTGCCCCTTTGGAGTTTGGTAGCATGGCCCCTGCCGGACTTCCTGATAAGTCGCTTTATCAGGCCCGACATACTATGCGAACCAAGATAAAAAGCCCGAAGCGTCGCGGATAACTTTTTCTCCTTGGCTCCAAAGGAAACCCTCCACGCACTCACCCTATATCTCCCTCATGACAAAACCTCCCCTCCTTTGTCGTTGTTCACCTTTTGTTTGGCCTGTAAAATACTTGCTACCATATAGCTTTTCAGATTGCTCTTTTCAAGCATCTGATTCCGGTAATTCTTTTAAAGCGTTTAAAGCGTTAAACGTAAGACATGCAAGACAAAAAACATATAAAGACACATCAAAATACTTTACGGTGTATTAAGCGACATTATACGGGAGCTTCCTCCCTTTGTCAATACCCTTCCTCCCGTATTGATGTTTTCCTACAAAATGACAGACAATTCAATACTTATGAAATTTTCAGATAAATTAAATAATTTAATAACAAAGACCGGGACGACCAACTATTCCCTTGCCAAACACTTAAATATATCTCAAAAGACAGTTCGCAACTGGAGACAAGGAATAGATGAGCCCCGAGGGAAGAATCTCAACAAACTTGCCGAATACTTTGGCGTCCTGCCCTCTTATTTCTACGGAGAACAGGAATGCGCTCCTACTCTAAGAGGCAAGGCCCATCAGATATCCGAGAAAATCGAGGTCTATTTGGCACGACATCCCGAAGAAGCGGGTCGGATTGAAGGGATTATTGATGCACTCACCCGAGAACAAAGCGACTTTCAATCTCCTCCCCTTTCCGGATCGCAGGCAGAGAGAAAGGAGGAAGGCAGAACGAAGAAAGGCAGACGCAAGACAGCTTAACCTTTTCGCCTGTAGCGAATGTGATGCAGCACTGGATTTCAACAATATAAAGTCTCAGATAGTACGGCTCACGAGCCTATGTTTATGTGACCCGTGCGGTATTCGTAAAAAGGTTTTAGAGTTAATCAAATTACTATAGGAGGCACATGAGGGAGTCTCATGATGGATAAAGGGCAGATGTACATTCTTTATGGAGCCCTTGTTTCGTTTTGGGTTTTCTTTGACGCCCCTCGGAACAAAGCTTCTCGTTGGTGGTCAGTTGGCATTTTAATATTGCCACTTATCACACCTGCCTACTTTTTCAAAACACGTCCCAAAGGACAGGACTGGAAACTAATAGGCATATGGCTCTTGGGATTTTTTATTTTCCATACTATCGGCATGGCATTCAATATCTTAAGCAGAAAATAATATGATTTTTTACAAAATTTGGTTATGGATATGGAGCAATCCAGGAAAGTTTTTTAGTGGAATGGCTTTTTTGTGTGCTTTGTCTATTTTTTTTAGCTTAAATGACCCTGATGAAAATACAATTGCTGGAATACGTTTTCTTTCGGATGTACTTTCTCTTTTTTTGGTATGCGCTATTGGGATACCCCTTTGGCAAAAGTGGAAGAAAATGAAAGACAATCTTCCCAAGGACCTCAATAAAAAATTCAAATCTGGAGGTAATCAATGAAAGCACTATTCTTGATCCTTACAGCAGTCATCTTTACCGCCTCATTATCGCTGTCCCATGACGCATACGCCCGCGGCAAAGGAAGCGGAAGCACACATGTCCGGGGATACACAAAGAAAAACGGAACCTATGTGCAGCCACACCGTAGAACAAGTCCAAATAATACGAAGCTAGACAACTACAGCACTAAAGGCAACACAAATCCCTACACCGGGAAAAGCGGCACCGTAGATCCCAACAGTCAGGGAAGCAACGTAAAATAGAAGGGGAGCAATCCCTTTTTTTTGGCCCTTGGTGCAGTTCATTGGCAGGCGATTTACATTTATATTGTTGACATTCAGGCACAAAACATCATATTATGATGTATCAAACCATATCAGGAGGCAAAAATATGGCAATCAACCCCTTACTCAAAAAGCTCGAAGAAAAGTTTAATGACATCCCGGACTTCCGCCGGCGCACCGGCTGTCCCATCTCCCGTGAAACCTGCAGGCTCGCCATTTATGAAGATAGGGTACATCCGGATAACACAATCGGAGCTGCTCCGCTCATGGTCATCTGCAAACACCTCGGATTCCATAATAACGAAATCCGGAAAATCCTCAAAGACTCCGGAGACACCACATTCCACCCACTCATCGGAGACACCCCTGAACATACCCTCTCCCCTACAGAAACCTCCATCCTCGAAGCTGTAAATATCATCATCAAAAAGAGCCCCACTGCGATCAATAACATTGCCGACAACCTCGACCTCATTGCCCGGGCAGCAGGAGTAGACATCTCCACCCAGGTCAAAAAACTCAAACTCACCAAACGAGGAGGCAGATATGGCAATCTTTAGAATTTCCAAGTGTGATAAATGTAAGTACAAGCACAATGTCAGTAAACCAGTTGAGGAAAAATGTCCCAGATGCGGCGCTGATATGCGTTGCCTTCCGAATTACTACATATCTTACCAGCTCCAGGGCAAAAAATACATCGAGGCCGTTGCCCCTCAACGGCGCGAAGCAGAAGCCGCCCTCGGCAAAAAGAAAGCAGCCATCCGGGAAAAGCGCTTTTTCGACATGAAGAAAAAAGACATCACCTGGGCCGACGGTAAAAAGAAACTCGAAGGCACCTATCCCGGCCTCGCTGTCGATACCGTCACCATGTACAAAAACAGCCTCAAACGGCTCGAAGAGCACGGCCTGAACAAATACACCCTTAACCAAATAGAAGAAGACATCGACATCGTCAACGACTACATCGCAGACCGCCAGGACGAAGACGTAACCAACAGCACCATAAACCGCGAACTCGCCACCCTCAAGCGCATCGCCAAGCTCTGCAAGCTCTATGAACTCCATGCCGAAATAGACCTCCTCCCCGAAAACGAAGCCCGCACCCGCTTCCTCACCGAAGCAGAACAAAAAAGCCTCATTGCCGCCTGTGAAAGCAAAGAACAGCGCCTGAAGGTCCTCATCGCTCTCAATACCGGCCTCCGGAAAAAAGGAGTATTCCACATGCAACGGTCAGACATCAACTTCGATACCGGCATCATCACCCGCACAGTCAAAGGCGGAAAGAAAGTCCACATTCCTATGACCGAAGACCTGATAAAGGAATTCAAATCATACTTCGCCCAACAGGACGATGAGCGCAAAACCAAGGGCAACAACGTCTCCTCCATGTGGGTCTTTCCATCCCCCCTCAATCCCGGCAAACCCATCAGGATAGACACACACAGATCCTTCAAAAACATCTGCAAAAGGGCAGGGATATCCAACCTCCGCTTCCACGACCTCCGGCATACTTTCGCCAGTTGGTTTTTGCGCAGAACCGGGGACCTTGTCACCTTGAAAGATATATTAGGACATAGCGACATTAAGCTCACCATGCGTTATGCGCATCTAATGGACGAACACAAGCGGGAAGCCATGAAGAAATTCGAAAGCGGACAGGGATGAAAGAAATCCCGCTCACAAGGGAGCTTGTTGCAATTATTGACAATGTAGACTATTCGGCGTGTTTGCCCGCCTGAATTTTCCTAAGGAAATCTCGTGATTCTGTTCGACCGTTATTCGACTGTTATCCTACCGTCACATGCAGACAAATGGCGATATATCAAGCTGCATTGTAAAATGCTTGTATATTTCATGCTTTTGAACGGCTTAACAATATCAACAACTTACGCACAAATATTGCATTTAAACCCTAAAATTCAGTATGATTCGTAATCAGTAGGTCGCCGGTTCGATTCCGGCAGGTGGCTTTTTCCTTTAAAAACAGAGCAGCGGAAACGGGCCGGGACAGTGTACAGAAAATTTTTAGCTCTATCGATATGTCTTTTCATAACCATAGTACCCGATCTCTCCTTTTCACTAACCCTTGCCGAGGCCCTGGCGCGTGCAAAGGGAAATCTTCCATCGTACAGGGCCTCCCTCATAAGGGTAAAATCAACGGAAGCCCTTTACAAAGCCACGCTCGGACCGTACCTGCCCAGCCTCGAGGCCTCAACAACTCAACAGAGGTTTTACACCTCGATGGGGGAATTCAGCTCAAGGAACTACGCACTGAACCTTTCGTATACCCTGTTCGACGGGGGAAAGAGGCGGGCCAACAGGAACATAGCTTATCTTAATCTCGGCAGTGACAGGGAATATCTCAGAAAAAATCTTATTGATCTCGAATACAATGTAAAAAGCGCGTTTTATACTGTTCTTGCGCAAAAAGAGAGCCTGACTCAGAGGGGGGTCCAGCTCCAGGATGCCCGGAAAGATTATGAAATAGCGGGAGGCCGCTACAAGCTCGGGGTTGCGAAATTGTCGGATGTCTTGCAGGCCTCGGTAAGGCTCGAACAGGCCCGCTTCAACCTGGTGCAGTCAGAGGGGAATCTGAGAAAGGCGTTTTCCGACCTCAATTCCCTTATCGGGAATTCCCTTGACAGCCGGTACGATATCCAGGGCTCGCTTGATACGGATACGAAACTGCCTGACAAAAACAGCCTGTATGACGCAGCGCTGCAGCGGCCTGAAATAAAACAAGCTGAAAATTCATTAAAAATAGCTGAAAACAATAAAAAATCGGCGCTCAGCACATTCTACCCGGTCGTCTCCGCAGCAGCATCATACACAAAAACAGGAGGCGGAACACCCGGTATAGGCACGGCAAACGGGGCAGCCGCAGGCGGTATCGGCTTCGCCACCGTCTCCCCAGAAGAAAAAGCCATCGGAGTGACCGCCACCTGGAACATCTTTGAACTGGGGAAGTTCTTCAGATACAGGTCTTCGAAGCTCGAAAGAGAGGTCTCTTCCGAGAGCTTAAACGACATCAAAAGACAGGTCCTCCTTAACGTCCATAAGACGTATGAGGATTTCATAACCGCCTCCGATCAGATTAATGTCGCACAGCAGCAGTTGAAGCAGGCTGAGTACAACTACTCGCAGGCGCTCGGTGAGTACAAGGTCGGAAAGGCGGACATACTTTCCCTCGTACAGGCCGAGAGCCTTCTTTCAACAGCACGGGAACAACTGGTGCAATCCAGGCTGAACCTCATGCTATCCCGTTCATTGCTCGAAAGGGCTGCCGGCATACTATGGGCGCATTCTCCTTAAAAAGATAGCGCCTTTGTTACAGGATGTTTTGAATGTGCAACTTTAAGTAACTTGAGGCTGCCTCATTTAAGATTTTAGTTGCTTATATCCCTCATTTTCTGTTTTAATATTTTTAAGAGAGTTTACCTGCCCTGTCAGTGGTTAGGGGGGAATGTTGATCTCGCAAATTAGATCTTTAGGGAGCCAATGTAGAGTATACGGTGTGCATATCTCCCCGGCGGAGAGAGCCTAAGTTACTTTCTAGGCACCCACTTTAATTAGAATAGAGATCTAATTTTCACCTACACGGCAGGGTGGGCTTACTATAAATTATATTAGTAATTGCCAGCGCAGAATAAAATTGCCTCATGTTACTCTCTGGTGGTAATTGCTAATTACGGTGACTGGATAGTTGCAATTAACTAATATAATAAAGGAGTTCAGGAATTGAAAAAAGTGTTTCATTACACTTATAACATACATGGTTTATATGGTCGTCTATTGATGTGTACACGCAGCATGTATGGTGTTTCTGTCCTGCTCCTGCCCATATCCTGACTTTTCCCTTAAATTGCCCTATCCATGTCACCGGTAGCACTGAGTAAATGAGTTGTTAAATCATTAAACAATTTGGTTGTGCAGTTTTTCACCTGTTGAGTGATTTGATACTTGTTTACCTAACGCTTTATTAAGGAGGGGGATTTACCCATGGACAGCACCATAATCTATGTTCTCATTGCAATAGCTGTTGGAATCACAAGCGGACTGCTCTTCCTCAAGATTTATAAAAACACTCTGAAATCAGAAAGGGAAGCCATTGACAGGGAAAGAGAACGCTTATTGGAGGATGCAAAGCGTGAGGTGGAGGCATTAAAGAAAGATGCTGCTATTTCCGCAAAGGACCTTGCTTACCAGGCGAAAGTCGAGGCCGAGAAGGAGATTCGTGAGAGGACGCGGGAACTTAACCAGTTAGACAAAAGGTTAAGGCAGAAAGAGGAACAGCTTGAAAAGAAAATGGACCAGCTCGAAAGAAGGGATCACGAATTCAACAGGAAAGAGAGAGAGTACGGCGCCAGAGAGCGCGTCCTGGCTGAAAAGGAAAACCAGTATGCCCAGCTCATCAAAGATCAAACCCAGTTACTGGAAAAGATGTCGGGAATCAGCTCTGATGAGGCCAGGAGAGAGCTTTTCAGGAGAATAGAGGAAGAAGCCAAATTCGAATCGGCAAAACTGGCAAAAAAGATCGAAGACGAGGCACGGGAAGCCGCTGAAAAAAAGGCGAAAGAGATTATCAGCTTTGCAGTGCAGCGCTATGCCAGCGACTATGTTGTTGATGCTACGGTATCCGCAGTAAGCCTCCCGAATGATGAGATGAAAGGCAGGATCATCGGCAGGGAGGGGAGAAATATCAGGGCATTTGAGGCCGCTACCGGCGTAGACCTGATTATCGATGATACCCCCGAACTGGTAACATTATCCGGCCATGACCCCGTAAGGCGCGAGGTGGCAAGGCTGGCGCTTGAACGGCTCATCTCAGACGGTAGAATACATCCGGCAAGAATTGAGGAATTAGTTGAAAAAGTCAAGAAAGAGATAGATGTAACCATAAGGGAAGAGGGGGAAAGGGCCGTATTCGACCTTGGGATCTCAGGTATGCATCCCGAACTTATACGATTCACGGGGAGATTGAGGTACAGGTCCTCCTACGGACAGAATATACTCCAGCACTCGAAAGAAGTCGCGTATTTTGCCGGAATGATGGCGGGTGAACTGGGCGTTGATATTAAACTGGCAAAACGCGCCGGTTTGCTGCACGACATCGGTAAAGCCATGGACCATGAAATGGAAGGCTCCCATCAGGATATCGGGGCCGCGCTTGCAAAAAAATACGGTGAAAACGACAAAGTGTTAAATGCCATACTGGCCCACCATGGAGAGACCGATTTTATCTGTGTCGAATCCGCCCTTGTTGCCGCCGGCGATGCCCTTTCCGCTGCGCGTCCGGGGGTAAGGAGAGAGAGTATAGAGAATTATTTAAAACGCCTTGAAAAGCTCGAAGAGCTGGCCATGTCCTTTGGCGGCGTGGAAAAATGCTATGCAATTCAGGCAGGCAGGGAGATAAGGATAATCGTAAAGCCTGAAAATGTGAATGACGATATGTGCGCAATAGTATCCAAAGAGCTTGCCAGAAAGATCGAGGCGGAAATGACCTATCCCGGCCAGATCAAAGTAACGGTCATCCGTGAGGCGCGGTATGTAGATTATGCGAAATGAGGCAATAGGCGATAGGCAATGGGCAATGAACGGAATACTTATAGCCGATAGCCTATTGCCTCCGGCCTTATAATTATGAAAATACTGTTCATCGGCGATATAGTCGGCAAGGTCGGGAGACAGGCAGTCAATGCGCTTCTTCCCAATCTCACCAACAGATATAAGATAGATTTGGTCGTTGCCAATGGGGAGAATGTGGCAAGCGGCTTCGGCATAACGGAAAAAACGGCCTTGGAACTCTTCAGCGCCGGGATTCATGTCATCACCACAGGCAATCACGTATGGGATAAAAAGGAAGCAGTTCCCTATCTGGCAAAAGAGAACAGAATACTAAGACCTATCAACTATCCCCCGGGCGCCCCGGGTTTCGGCAGCCTCATATATACAACCCCCTCTAAAGAGAAAGTAGCTGTCATGAATGTCTCCGGCAGGGTATTCCTGAATGCCCTCCTCGATTGTCCGTTCAGGATCAGCAAGAGCGAGGTGGAAAAGCTCAGGGAGACAACTAAAATAATATTCATCGACTTTCATGCTGAAGCAACATCCGAGAAAGTAGCTTTCGGTTATTATATGGACGGCAGCGTAAGCGCAATCATCGGAACCCACACCCATGTCCAGACCTCCGATGAAAAGATACTGCCGCGTGGGACGGCTTATATTACAGATGCCGGCATGACAGGCCCCCAGGTCTCAGTCATCGGGATAGAAAAGGAAGAGATCATAGAGAAATTTCTTTATCAGATGCCGAGGAAATATGATGTGGCCGGCGGAACAGGAATACTCTCTGCCGTAGTCATAGAAATAGACGAGAAAAGCGGCAGGGCCACCGGAATACAGAGACTGCAGCTTACGAATCCGTAAGGGCGATTCAAGGAGGAATATTATGCAAGCTAAAGTAAAATGGGTTGGCGGTCTTCAGTTTGTCGGAGAATCAGAAACAGGTCATGCCATTGTAATGGACGCCGATACCGAAGTAGGCGGCGGGAATACGGGAATGAGGCCGACGGAACTGCTCCTGGTAGGTCTCGGCGGATGCAGCGGCATGGATGTGGCCTCGATCCTTCAAAAGAAGAGAGAACAGGTAACAGGAGTAGAAGTGAATATAAAGGGGGAAAAGGCCGATACACATCCCAAGAAATTTACCGATATCGAGATAGAATATATAGTCAGCGGCAAGAACATATCTGAAGAGGCTGTAAAAAAGGCCATAGACTTATCCATGGAAAAGTACTGCTCGGTAAAGGCGACCCTTGAGGGCGTGGCAAAAATAACGTACAGCTACAGAATAGTCCGGATTTAGCATTGCACAGCGTAAAGACGATGCAGTACGGAGAGCCGTTTACTTATCGAGGACTCTCCTTATTGCCCTCAGGAGTCCCTCGGGGGAAACAGGTTTTGAGATGAAATTCAACGCTGTGTCATGTATGCCTTTTTTATTGACGACCTCATCCGTATACCCGCTGATAAAGAGCGCTTCTATACCGGCGGCACAGGAGAGACCTCTTCGTCACCAGTATTGATCGCCGGCAGATAGATCCTGAATGTCGTGCCATTGTCCGGCTCGCTGTACACATTGATGTAGCCGTTATGCTGTTTGACAATTCCGTATACAATCGCAAGGCCGAGACCTGTACCCCTGCCCAGTTCCTTGGTCGTGAAAAACGGTTCAAATATCTTTGACCGCACTCTTTCGTCCATCCCCGTGCCCGTATCGGATACGGAAATAACCGCATAGCTCCCCGGTGCTCCGAAACCATGCCTCCTGGTATAGTCCTCGTCCATATCGAAACGCCCGGTGCTGATGTACAAAGTCCCGCCGTCGGGCATCGCGTCCTTCGCATTTGATGCAAGATTTAAAAGCACCTGCTCTATTTGAACAGGGTCTGCCATTACCATCAAATCCTCATCCGAGCAGGTGATCTTGGACTCGATGTCCTCGCTCATCACTCTCAGCACAAGCCTTTCCAGCCCCTTGATCACCCCGTTGATCCTGACCGGCCTTGAATCTATAATCTGCTTCCTGCTGAATGCCAGAAGACTCCGGGTTAGCCGAGCAGCCTTCCCCGCCGAGACAATGATCTGGCTTGCGTACATATGCAGCGTGCTGCTCCTGTCGAGCCTCATTTCGAGAAGTTTCCCCAGGCTTATTATTGCGGTGAGAATGTTGTTAAAATCATGGGCAATCCCGCCGGCAAGCTGCCCTACGGCCTCCATCTTTTGTGATTGGCGGAGTTGGGCCTCGAGCACGGCTTTCTCGAGATCGAGACGGCGACTCCTCAATTCTTCCTCGATCTCCCGGCGCACCTGAATCTGCTGGGCGAGAATTTCCCTCTCGCGCTCAAGCTCCAGGGCTTGACCTTTCACCTTTTTCGTGATTTCACTCACCCAGCCGAATCCCGCACCGGTAGCCATGCCGACCAAAACGCCCGGCCACCTGTGCGTAATTATCTCCCAGCCGGGCTCCCCGACTATGTAAAACAGCACCATATTCAGCGGTATGCTTATAAACCAGGCAAGCATGCCGGCGCGCAGCCCCATGCTCACACCCGCAGCGGCTATCGGGACCGCGGTCAAAGCAACTATATGCTCCCCTACTGTGCGATAGAGCACAAGAAAAACCAGCGCATAGAGTGCGGCAATGCCGGACACGAACATGCCACGATTCTTCTTTGATGTGATGATCTCGTCCGGGATTATCGTTAATTCGTTCACAGCGCACCTCCTGCTTTCTTAATATGAAAGCAAGTGGAATGCCATCTCATCCGGGCAGTTTTGCTCCTGTTTTTGTTGCTTTTTTTCGGGAAGATTTTGTTTTTGATATGGAACAAATCCTATAGTTATGGAATCATTCCATACTATCAGATAAAATTCTACTCATTGCACGTCAACCGGATTCCTGGATTGTTTCATGTTTCACCCGGGAAAAGTATAGCAAAGGGGGAAAAGAAAAGTCATTGGACGCGTCGGACGCTAAAAAGGCTTCCCGAATTTACTCCAGATGAGGCAGGTACCCTCCTGCGAGACCATACAGGGGCCGTAGGGGGTCGCGGGAGTACACTTCTTCTCAAAGAGGGGACACTGGGAAGGATAGATTTTGCCGAGCATCACAAGATGGCAGGAGCAGCCCGGAGGCAGTTCATTCCGCTCCGGCTGAATGCAGAAACCGAACCTCTCCCTCGCATCCAGGGAACTGAATTGAGGTTTCAGCACCAGACCTGACCGGGGTACACGCCCTACTCCCCTCCACCATGCCGGTACGCAATCAAAAGCGGTTCTCATCGCCTCCCGCGCAACGCTATTGCCTTCAGGACAAACCACCTTCGGATAGGCGTTCCCGAGAATGGCCTTCCCCTCCCTGATCTGGCGCGCCAGCATCAGCAGTCCCAGCAGCACCTCTCCCGGTTCAAAACCGGCTACGACTACCGGCATATGATACGCCCGGGGGAAGATATCCCACGCATTTGCACCGAGTATAACCGAAACGTGTCCCGGGGCTATAAAACCGTCGATATGCACATCGCCGATACCGAGGAGAAGCTCCATAGCAGGCGGGGTAAGGCGATGGGAAGTCAAAAGAGAAAAATTGTCAGGCAGTCCCCCCCGTACAACAAGCGCGGCAACAGGCGCCGCGGTGGTTTCGAATCCTATGGAAAAGAAAACAACCTCGCGGCCGGGATTTTCCTTTGCCAGACGGACTGCATCGATAAGGCTATAGACAAGGCGCACATCGGCTCCTTCGGCCTTTGCGTCCAGAAGCGAGCCGTACGGTGTGGGCACACGGAGCATATCACCGTACGTTGTCATTATTGCACCCTTACGCGCAATCGTCAGCGCTTCCCCGATCTCGAAAGACGGGCATACGCATACCGGACAGCCCGGGCCGGCGAAGATCTCCACCTGTTTCGGGATAAGACTGCGGAGCCCCCACTGCTGCACTGCATGCTCATGGGATCCGCAGACATGCATGATCTTCAGCGTGCGTCCAGGGGTCAGCCCCTTTTCGATTGCATTCACCAGATCCCGTACTACGGACGCGTCCCGGTAAGCGGCTTCACTCCGGATGATGACATCAGGGTCGGCAGGTTTCATATCCCTCTCTTACCAGCTCTCTCAACAGGGTCGGATCAGGAATGAACGAGGGTTCCCATCCTGCTGCCCTGATAAGTTCCATTGTCGATTCTCGGCGCTCTTCCGGAATGTCCTCGGGCACCCTTACATGGTGGATAAGGTCCGTGGGAGCCGTTCCTGAAAAAAGCTCCGACAGTTCGATGTAATTGCGCAATTTTATCTGGCGACCCCAGGTGGTGTCGTTTGGACGGAGGCAGAGCCTGGCTGTCTGAATCAGGGCCTCCTCCTTTGTCCCGGCGATTACGGAAAGGTGGACGGGCGCACGTCCCGTATTCACCTCCCGGCCGCTGCGCGCATCAATTACACCGGAAACAGCGGCGCTCCCCTCAAGCGTCCTGCGGAACATCCTCCCCTGCGGACCGTAAATCACCGGCACTCCCAGCCTGTTGGCGCCTGCAGAAGCGGAAAAACTTTTAGGGGTTATCCCGCCCCACAGGAGCCCGACCGCGCCGATGCGGTTGAGAATATAATCGGCGATCTCCGCATAATTCCCGTCGAGTTTCCTGTGCAGGAAGATGGCCGCAACCTTTACCAGGGCGCCGAGCGCATGGGCAGACGATACACACGAACCGGTATTCACGATGCCGCCCATATCAAAATCTCCCGGGAAGCGCCGGTAGAGCGAATCCTCCCCGAGTCCGAGATCCATTGCCGCGCAGCCCGCCGCCAGCACAATATATTTACGCTCGGCGAGAATCCGGGCCATCCATGCTGCCGAGCCTCTTCCGTCGGGGTATTCGGGGCAGGTCAGGAACGCGACCACCCCCGGAATATCTCCGAGCACCAGGGATGGGCCGGTGCTTTTGATTTCATAATCATCGATTGCTCCTCTCCCGATCCGTATCCACCCTGAAGGGAATTCCTTTTGAGCATCATTCTTAAGCAGGTCCATTACAGGGATATTCTGCGGGCAAGCGGTATTACAGCGCCCGCAGCCAAGGCAACGGTTCCCGTGTTCTCCGAGGGCATCTGCAAGGGAAGCAATATCTGAGGACTTCCCCCCTTCAGAAGCCTTCCGTACCGCTTCGCCTGCAGAGGAGAGGACCTCCGCTACAGGAAGAGAGATCGGGCAATGCTCGCTGCAGAGCCCGCAACTCACACAGCGGGCGGCAGCCTGCCAGCGCTGTGCCAGATCCGTTCCCTCTTCACTCGCCACAGAGGGCCTTGCGGACGGCTTTGTCTCACGTCCTTTCCGCAATGCCAGAGCCAGGGCAAGGCGGGCCGCCTTATCGGGATCGGAAATATACACAGCCCGCACCTGCTGTTCGGAGAGTCTGCTCACAAGCATCTCCGTATCGCATGCAGTTTCATCAGGCAACCCTGCACAGGTCTGGTCGCTCGTCGCGATGAGGTATGCCCCGGTAAGAAGGACCTCCCGTACAATATCCAAACGAATACACTGCTGATCTATGATCACCACATCCGCACGGCCTGACCTGATGAAGCGGAACTGGTCACGCATATTGCCTGCGATCATAGGCCCGTTGCCGGTTGATTCCCCGTTATCCTTTCCGGCACATCCGCGGACCATATCGTGGGCAGTGCAGCAAAGACCCGCAATAGCCACCGAAGAGGAGAGTCCTTCGCGATCAGCCTTTTGTACCAGCCGGTATCCGACTTCTGCATTATGTCCGACACAAAGGATAAAAGGTCTGTCCGACGAATCTTCGATCCCGATACGCTTTAACGGCGCGTGAGATTCGCCGCGCGGAAAGTTATACACGGAAATCTGCGCGACATCGGCGACTTCCATGGCAAGAATATCCATGGTACCGGCATGCATTGTTTTGCTCTCAAGGTCAAGGAGATGAGACTCGCCGCCGAAATGAGCAGCAGCGATAAGCCTTACGATCCGGGAGTTTATATATTCGAGGACCTGCAGGATATCCGCAAGGCAGTGCGGATTCAAACCGGTTACAATCCTGGTTAGGGGCATCCGGATATGTACCCATTCGCCGAGGTCCAAAGGGAATTCAGGCCCCTTTTCCGCAATAGCCCTGCGCACAATGTCATCTGCATGGGCTGCATGGGCGGATGCGCCGGTGACAGACATGAGCAGGGCCTCACGGGCGGCAAACACCTCCTGGTCCTGGCCGCATGCCCCTTTGCGCCCCTGCTCAAGATTGCATGGCCCGAGTGCGCATAAAGCGCAGGTTTTGTTCACACAATAATAGCGGGGACCGTACCGCTCAAGCAGCAGCATATCCCAGGCCCGCATGCCGGTAATGCCGAAACCGGTTTTTTTATCCTGTTTCTCTTCCATAGCTTTTAAAACAGCCTAACGCTTACTTTTTCGTCCGCGTTCAGCCCGAGCTTCCCCTGCGGTATGGCAACAACACCGTCGGCCTTTACAAGAGTGGTTATCAACCCTGATTTGCCCAGGACAGGAGTGGCAAGCAGCTCCCCATCTCTCTCCTCGAGATAAACCCTGATATGGTCCTCTCTGCCTGCTGCCGAAGCGATGCTCTTCGCCATTCGCGCCTGTACTGTTTTGAAGAAGTATTTCCGTGTCCTGAGTCCGCTCAACCGCTCGAGAAGGGGTCTGATAAAAAGATCGAAGCAGATAGCCACGGCAGCGGGATGCCCCGGAAGGCCTAAAACCGGCTTAGCGCCTGCAACACCTCCGATCATCGGTTTGCCCGGCTTCAGGGACACGCCGTGGAAAAGCACACCGGGCCGCCCGACAGCGTTTATTATCTCTGCAGCCATATCCTTGGTTCCTGCGGAAGTGCCGCCGCTTATCAGGACCATATCGGAATCCTCCAGGGCCCCCTGGAGTGCCTGCTTGATAACCGCGTAATCGTCCTTGAATATTCCTTTTTTCACCGGTATGCCGCCGCAGTCGAAGATAAAGCCGCTGAGCGTATACGAATTGATATCCCGCACCTGACCCGGAAGCAAAGGGCCGCCTGCAGGGAGCACCTCATCGCCCGTAGATACTATGGCAACCAGGATTTTTTTATAAACATCGATCTCCGTTACGCCGATGCCTGCGAGTGCGCCGATATCCTGGGCCCTCAGCCTGTGCCCCCTTACCAGAACAGTCTCGCCCTTTTTAATATCCTCCCCCTGCCGGATCACATTCTCATTGGGCGCAACAGGTCTCAGTACTTCTATCATGTCATTGGAAATAACCTGGGCATGCTCAAGCATGACCACCGAATCGGCGCCTTCAGGGAGCATGCCCCCTGTCGGGATTCGCGCTGACTCCCCCTTCCTGATAATGAAATCAGGGGCTGCGCCCATCAGCACCTCTCCGGCGAGTGCACTATATGCCGGTGAAGTCTCTTTTGCGCCGAATGTATCTGAGGAGCTCACGGCGAATCCGTCTACAGTAGAACGCGAAAAAGCGGGAAGGTCTTCGGTTGAAATGATATCCGAGGCCTGAATGCGTCCATAACATTCCTCTATCCTCAGCCTCTCGACCGGCGGGAAGCGTTCAGGTATAACCTCGAGAATACGCTCCAGCGCTTCGGAGGGCAAAAGGTAACTTTTATCGAACATGGAAAAACCGTGATGAGTGACGGGTAACGGGTAACGAGTTTTCGGATTCATTCTTATTCTTTGACTCGTTACTTGTTACTGATAACTTGTTACTGTCTTTACCGTTGCTCATCACTGTCTTTTAGAGGGGGCTTTTCTCCAGTACAGAGGAATCCTTGCCGTTCTTAAGCAGGTCGATCATTCTTGTCAGGGATTTACCGTGAAGCTTGTAAATGTATTCACTGTCGACTCCCCTGGTCCGTTTCTTGTTCAGAAAGGACAGGAAAACTATTCCTTTGTATATTCTTTTGTTCGTGTTAAAGGAGAAAATATAGCTGTCGAGAGAGCCTTCGAGAAAACTGTCGTTCCTCCTCTGGACTGTCTTGCTGATGGTCACGGACTGCAGCCAGTAAACCTTGTTTATCATGCTGTCGGCTTTAAGCTCTATCCACGTATGCTCCATATCCAGCTTGTTCCCGGTCAATGTTTCATGCGCAACGGTATCCGCGGCCAGGTGGCTTAAATAGCCGTAAGCAAAAGCCTTTTCAGGACCTTTCTTTGCCTGTTCCAGGAGGTTCATCGCAACGTCCCAGTTGTGCGAGCTCTTATCATCGGGCAGATATTTTTTCCCGAGTATCATATCGGCCATGAGATTTCCGTAGAGGAAATCCTGTTTGTATTTCTTAAGGAGGGCTGCTATGCCGGCGGGAATCAAAGGCGCATAGGTAAAGAGCTCGTTGCCGAGATATATATGGGTAAGGGGCCCCCACGCATAGGCAAAAGAGGGGACAAGTATCAAGCCGATTAAGAATGAAAAGAAAAACATATCAGAATTCCTTTATTTTGTTGTTATCCGGACTATCGCGGAACATTTCTCATCCGTTTCCGGAAGAGCAAAGCCCTTCCAGAAAGCTGAGTATCAGCCTGACCCCGATGCCCGAGGCGCCTTTCGGCTGGTACGGTTTGTCCTTATCGTTCCATGCGGTCCCCGCTATATCGAGGTGAACCCACGGGGTATCACCTGAAAACTCCCTGAGAAAGTACCCTGCCGTCACCAGCGAGCCGCCCCTGCCCCCTGCATTTTTCAAATCCGCCACATCACTTCTTATGTATTCCCTGTATTCATCGTAGAGGGGCATCTGCCAGACCCTCTCATAGGTTTCTTCAGAGGCTTTTTTCAACCTTTCCATAAGTTCCGTACCGGTCCCCATCATAGCTATTGCCTCAGCGCCGAGCGCAATGGAACAGGCGCCTGTCAGCGTTGCGATATCGATCAGACCCTTCGGCTTATAGTATTTTATGGCATATCCCAGAGAGTCTGCAAGTGTAAGCCGGCCCTCTGCATCCGTACTTATTATCTCCACGGTCTTGTCAGCTATGGTACCGACAACGTCGCCCGGCTTCGATGCAGTGCCGCCGGGGAGATTCTCCGCAGCCGGGAGTATGCCCACTAGGTTCAGGGGAAGACCCAACCCGGCAACGGCATCTATGACGGCAAGGACCGCAGCCCCTCCGGCCATATCATATTTCATCTTCTCCATTCCCTCTGAGGGCTTGAGCGATATGCCGCCGCTGTCAAACGTAATGGACTTCCCTACAAGGACAAACGGGGCCCCTTTTCCACCCTTATACTCCATAATGATGAATTTCAAAGACTCGCCGGATCCCCTGGATACAGATACGTATGCGTCCATACCCTCTCTTTCAATGTCCTTGCGCTCCAGCACCTTGACTTTCACTTTTCTGCCGGCAATGGAGCGGGCAACATCGCTGAGAGCGGCAGGTGTCATTTTATTCGAGGGTGTATTGACAAGGTCCCTTGCCAAATATGCCGCGGAAACCGTTGTCTGAAGCTTTTTCAAGGGAATATCCCCCTCTCTGCCGAGGACGGTCACCGTCTTTATTTCTTTGCCGTTTTCCGGCTTCCTGTACTTTTCAAACCTGTACAGACCCAAAAGACCGCCTTCCAGAAAGTAAAATGCCCCGTTCAGCGGAGATTGCGAAGTTTTGGGCGGCTCTTTAAATGTAAATGCCCCGGACGATACGGCGACACTCGAAATGCCGAGGTCTCTCAGATATGAAAACGCCTTGCCGCCCGACTGCCTGATCCTTTCAGCCGAGATCTCGGATTGTTTGCCGAGCCCCACGAGCAAAATCCTTCCGGTGTTTATAGTGCGTACATGAAGAAGGGTGAGCTGCTTGTGCTTTCCTGTGAACTCTTTCGAGTCGATTACTCTCTTGATCATACCGCCGATCAGGTAATCCAGGTCTGAATAAAAGGCTGCAGGATTATTCTCAAAAAGCGGGAGTAGCAATGCGCCGGTTTTTACTTCCTTATCAGCTACATTTCTGACAGAAATATCCATTTTTCACTATATGCCTATCCGGGAGCGCTGCCTGCCCGGGCCGATCGGTTATATTTGTTCATCGCCTTATCGACTCCTTCTGTAATGATGGTAAAGATCGCATCGGCTGCATTGATTATAGCATCTTTTATCAGTTTTTTTTCCGAAGTCCTGAAAGTGCCGAGTACGTACTTATCAGCGGGAATATCTCTGTCGCGGCCTATTCCCACCTTGACACGGATAAATTCCCTTGTGCCTGTTTCCTGTATTACCGATTCGATTCCCTTATGCCCTCCCGAGGAACCGTTTCTTCTTATCTTTATTATACCTGCATCCACATCAAGGTCGTCGTGTATGACGATCAGGGAATCCCCCGGGCCATCGGCCTGGACGTTTAACTTCTTAAGCGCCTTTTTAACCGCAGTCCCGCTCCTGTTCATAAAGGTGAGGGGCTTGAGAAGAACGACCTCCTGTCCATCGACAGTTCCTCTGCCCATGATAAAGACGTCCTTTTCTTCCAAAGATATATTGTGCGTTTCTGACAACTGGTCGACAACTCTGAAACCGATATTATGGCGGGTTTTCGAGTACTTGCTGCCCGGATTGCCTAAACCGACAATGATGCGCATAACAAGCGTTACAGCGTAAAGCGTTCATAGCGTTATAGCGTTTGCACACAGAACTGCGATAAATACCGGTTTGCGCTGTAACGCTATAACTCTATAACGCGATAAACGCTACTTTGTCTCCTCTTCGGTTTTCTTGCCTTTCTTGATAACTTCGGGCTCGGCGACTTCGGGCGCAGCCTCAGGGGCAGCCACTACTTCCTCTTTGACGCTGATTACACCGGCAAGGACCTCGTCAAGGTCGGTAAGGACGCGAATGCCGTCCCCTATTTTCAGGTCCCTGACATGAATTGAATGGCCGATGCCCAGATTGCTTACGTCGACATCAAAATGGCCCGGGATCTTGTCAGGAAGACATTCTATCTCAACCTCCCTGATACCGTACTGCAGGATTCCCTTATCCCTCTTGACGCCGATGGCCTCGCCTCTTATAGCCACATGCACCGTTACTTTTATCTCTTCCGTTGCGGAAATCTCCTGGAAATCCACATGTATCAAATCGCCTGTCATCGGGTCGACCTGATAGTCCTTCACGATAGCCTGTTTCGTGCCATCGTCGAACTTCAGATCCACTATCACCTGCTCACCGGCTGTCTTGCTGATGAAATACGAAAGCTCTTTCCCGGAAAGCTTTACAGGCGTGGAATTGCCTCCTTTATAAAGGACAGCGGGGATCCCTCCCTCTCTCCTTAAAGACCGAGCTCCGCCTTTACCTACTCTCTCTCTCTTCTCTACACCAAGGGTTACCCTTTCCATATTTTTCCTCCTTCTCTATTTCGTTATCGCATTTATACAAATAGCGAGCTTACCGAAGACTCCTCATGTATTCTCTTGATGGCCTCCGCCAGAAGCCTGGATACACTTAATACCTTCAGCTTTTTGCATTCGCCGAGCTTGTCGTCAAGAGGAATGGTATCGGTGGCGATGACCTCCTCCAGGACCGAATTATTTATCCTCTCGATCGCCGGGCCCGACAACACCGCGTGGGTACATGCGGCAAATACTCTCCATGCGCCGTTTTCCCTGAGCGCCTGCGCAGCCTGTGTTGTGGTGCCTGCGGTATCCATCATGTCGTCAAGAATAATCGTGTCTTTCCCCTTCACATCACCGATAACATTCATAACCTTCGAGATATTTGCGGCCTCACGCCTTTTGTCGATTATGGCAAGTGAGGCATTCAACCGCTTTGCAAAGGCGCGGGCCCTTTCAACACCGCCTGCATCAGGCGACACGATGACCAGATTCTCGTATTTGCACTTCTTTATATATTCGAGCAGGACAGGAGCGGCATACAGGTGGTCGACGGGAATATCGAAAAAACCCTGTATCTGGGCAGCGTGCAAATCGATGGTCAGTATCCTGTTCGTTCCGGCTGCCGTGAGCAAATCAGCCACGAGCTTTGACGATATCGGGACCCTGGGCTGCACTTTCCTGTCCTGTCTCGCATAGCCGTAATAGGGGATAACCGCCGTTATCCGTCTCGCGGACGCCCTTTTCAGAGCATCGATAATGAGCAATAACTCCATGATATTATGGTTCACCGGTGTGCATGTCGGCTGTATAACGAAGATGTCGCATCCTCTTATATTCTCGTTGATCTGTACCGCGATCTCGCCGTCGCTGAATTTCTCCACCACGGTATCCGTCAGGGGAACGCCATAATGCTCACTCACTTTTATGGCAAGCGGCCTGTTTGCATTTCCGGTAATGAGTTTGATGCGGTCGGACATCTTCAATCCTCCAAACAATTTAGTAATAAGTACACTGCATTTCAGATGCTTTCTGCTATCCAACTATATGCTGCTGTATCACATTATACTGGGGCGCCAGGATTCGAACCTGGGAATGGCAGATCCAAAATCTGCTGACTTGCCGCTTGTCGACGCCCCATAAAACCAGTAACGAGTTTTCGGACTCCTTCTTATCTTTGGCTCGTTACTGTCGTTAGTGTCTCTACTACTCTGTTGAAGTACAAAGAAAAATGTCCGGAGGCGCTCAATGCCTTGCCCCTGTCCTCAAAGAGACCGAAAACAACCGAGCCGCTTCCGCTCATGGCAGAGAGCACCGCCCCGCATTCCAGCAAATTTTCTTTTAAACTGCCGATCACGGGATACTCTTCCGTTACGGCATTTTCAAAGTCATTATGGATTAAAGACTTAAGACTGAAGATATTACCCGCTTTAAGGGCTCCATAAATGAACTGGATATTATTAATATTATTAACAGATTTTGTCAATTCCTCCGCTGCCCCACGGCTCGCCTTTATTTTCCCGTAGGCCCATTGAGTCGATATTGATACCGCGGGTTTCACCAGCAGCAAGGTATAAGGGTTATCAACCGCCAGGGGAGTGAGCGCCTCCCCTCTTCCTTCAGCAACAGCCAGGGGGCAGTGAAAGAAAAAAGGGACATCGGATCCGAGCCTGCTTCCGATCGAGCTCAACTCATTGTTGCCCAGTCCAAGACCCCAGAGTCTGTTCAACCCCGTCAGGGCGCATGCGGCATCGCTGCTCCCTCCCCCGAGTCCCGCCCCGGAAGGGATATCCTTTTTGAGGGCAATCCGGGCCCCCTCTTTTACCCCTGCGTAGTTCCGGAGCATCCCGGCAGCTTTGAGAACAAGATTCTGCTCTTCCGGGATGTCCATATCCGAAACAAGTTCGATGGAATCGGCCTGCTCAAAAGCAAGGGTATCATAAAGCCCTATACAGTGCATCAGGGAAAGTATATTGTGGTAGCCGTCGGCCCTTTTATTCAGGACATAAAGCGACCAGTTTATTTTGGCCGGCGCTTTTAACGTGAACATGAAAATTTAAAAAATCGAAGCGCGGGCTTCATTTGTTCTGCACTTCAACTTTTAAATTTTTAATCTTTCCCTCCACCCTCGCTTTCAATCCTTCCTCTTTCTCATGGGACTTGAGCGCCTCGCTCCAGGCGTCAACAGCGTTCCCGGGCTCTCCGAGCGCCGCATAGACATCGCCGAGGTGCTCGTGGAGCACAGGGTCATCCCTGGTTAATTTCACGGCCTTGCGAAGGGTTTCCAATGCCTCTTTCAATCTGCCGAGCTTGTAGTACACCCAGCCGAGGCTGTCCATTATGTATCCGCTGTCGGGCTTTAGTTCCAGGGCCCTTTTGATCAGGGACAGCGCCTCCTGGAGGTGTACACCTTTTTCAGCAAAGCTGTAGCCGAGATAATTCAAAGCGTCAACATGCTTCGGATTGAGCTTGATAGTCTGTCTGAGATATGACTCCATGTCTTCGGGTCTGCCCGCTTTATCATAGAGGATGGCCATAGCGAAGGTTAAATCGGCATTATTGCCGAACAGTCTGAGCCCTTCTCCTAAGACACGTTCAGCCTTCTTGAAATCCTTGATCTGTATATACATATCCCCGAGATAGCTGTAAATCTCGGGCTTGCCTTTTTCAAAACTCAACACTTCCTCGTATATCCTGGCGGCATCCGCGTAAAGGTTCTGTTTTGAATAGATAAGCGCCAGGGTTAGAAACGCGTTTATATTTTTGGGATCATGGGACAGTATCTTTTTCAATTCTTCTATAGCCTCACCATATCTGTTCAGCTCTTCCAGCGCAAGGACCGCATAATACCTCAAGGCGATATCATCCGGTTTTGTCTCAAGCGCTGTTTTGAATTCGGAAAGGGCTTTATCATACTGCCTTTCCTGAAGGTACAGAAGACCGATCCGTGCGCGTATATCGATATTGTCAGGCGAACTCTCCAGAACCGATTCGAGCTCCTTGATCGCCTTGTCGTAAGACTTCTCCGCGAGGTACAGTTGTATGATTTTTTCTTTTGCAAATAAGTTGTGAGGGTTTATTGCAAGGGTTTTCCGGTAATATTCTTCAGCGCCTTTGGAGTCGCCTTTCAGCTCATCGACAAGCCCTATGCTGAGATAGGAGGCGTCAAAGGACGGGCGGAGCTCTATGATCCTTTTAAACAGGCTTTCGGCCTTGTCATAATTCTTCGTTTCAATGTTGATAGTGCCCAGATAATAAAGCGCCATTATATTGTCAGGATCCTTTTTCAAAACATCATCGAAGACGTCCCGGGACTTCTGAAGCTCACCCTTCGATGAGTAAAAGACGCCCAGGGCCATTCTGGCTTCATCCCTGCCGGGATCTATTCTCAGGATATGCCCGTATATTCTTATGGCATCATCCACTCTCTTCTGATTGTTATACAGGTCGCCGAGCAGCATGAGGGCAGGCACGTAATCCGGATCGGCCTTTATAATCTCTTCCAGGTTTGACAGGGCCTCGGGCGCCTTCCCCAATCTGACAAGCATGGCGCTCACCTGTGTCTTCAGATAAAGCGAGGTCGGATCAAGCGTGAGGGCGTTAAGGTAACGGTTCAGGGCATCTTCCCATTTGCCTTCGCGCTCAAGCTCGTAGCCGAGCATATACTCAAGATATGCACTCCCGGCATTGGGAGACAGTTCATCCCTGCCCTGTTCTTGAATACCGGCAACCTGCTTATGAGGGGTTATACATGAAGCGGCAAGGAGACAGGTAAGGATACAGTATGCTGTAATTCTCAATGGCATCTTATATTATCGCACAAGGAACATTTAAATATAAAGGAAAACAAACGGGGGCCCTGATGGGCCCCCTCCACACGTTATTGGTAAGAATACAGATTAAAAGTTTAGCAAGAACCTTTGCACTTGCAGGTGGTTGCTGCTTTCTTCGAAACCTTTTTTATGACCATTCCCAACACCTCCCTTTCCAGGGGCTAATCCTGAGCTTCATGCCCGGGTAACTCCATTATACCATACCCGTAGCATTTGTAAATATCTCTCCCCAGGATATTTCCGGCGCCTTCCGCACAAGATCCTTTCGGGGCACGCTCTGCCCTGAACCTGCATCCCCCCCTGCATGAGTCTATGACCCGGCATGACAATCCGGCGCACTCCAGTTCATCCAGCCTCACCGGCCTTATATTCGCCCGGCAATTCCTCAACCCGTCTTTAATAGTGCCTGCAGGCGATTGCGCATAAAAGGCGCATTTGCATATATCGCCGTTCGCAAGTACGGATGACAGGTGAAGGCCGCAGGCATATCCTTCGCCCCCCCCGTGAAGGCCGCCGCCGAACCCGTAGTTCAGGTAGCCCCCCGCTTCATCAGGCCGCACCTGAAAAAGCGGGTTATCCTTCAGATGCCCGGTAATGCACGGCACATCCACGGTCCAATCCCTGATACCGATCTTTTTAAACAGGGCTTCCATTTCCCCGAACTCATCGAGGTTCTCCCTGTGGACCATGGTGGCTACGGATACGGCAATGCCCGCTGCAAGCGATTCCTCTATTTTCCGCATCACCATTCTCCAGGTGCCTTTTCCCCTGAGCGCATCGTGGCCGTGATCGAGGCCGTCAACGCTGAACTGGATCTCATCCATAGTGAGCGCTTCCAGGCGCTTCCTGTTCAATAACAGGCCGTTTGTGAACAGTATCTTCCTGAAGCGATATCCGGGCAACAAAGCATTAACCTCCTCGAAACGGCTATGGGCAAGCGGTTCGCCTCCGGTTATCAAAAGACGGAGCCCCTGCAGCTCTTCAAATTCGTTCAAGATTTTTTCTATTTCCCGGATGGAAAGCTCGTTATGTTCCGGTTGATCTATATAACAGTGCCTGCATTTCAGATTGCACCTGTCCGTAATCTGGAGCTCAAGATATCTGAGGGAGGGGACAGGGGACCTCGACAGGGGAGGTCTTTTAACAGAAGAAACTTCTGAAGTCAGTATCCCTTCGGAAAGGCAGTAATCTATAAACTCCCTGTCCTCTGGTCCTGCTGCGCACCCCCCGGGCTCCGCACATCTTCTCAAGAGTCCGAAGGCCTCTCCATCAAGCTCGTAGAGCTCGTCTTTATCAATGTCGTAGACAGCGGGCAATTCGAGCCATTTCAGGACGCATGTGCCGGAAAGATAATACCTCATGAATTATTTTACAACATTGCAGCAGGGAGAATACTGGATTAATCTGCCGCACGGGATTTAAAATAGCACTTTGGAATCGGAAAATTGTTTTCCGAAGAAAGGGATATCCATAGTGTCTGAACCACGCCTCCATTTCCCGGACGATGAGCCGAAGCTCCCCTGGCTCCCGATGCTCCTCGATGCATACGCCACGGTCGATGAGGGAATTGATGCCGCCATACGCAAGCACGAGGAAAAATTCAGGACAAGGCTTTCCTGCGGAAAAGGATGCGGCAATTGTTGCCACACGCATAAAGATATCCCGGTTTATCCCCTGGAGCTGGTCGGCATCTACTGGTTTATTGTGGAAAAAACAGCACAGCCCGTGCGCGGAATCCTGAAGCAGCGGCTTTTGAATCATGAGAAAGGTGCAGCCTGCCCCTTTCTGATAGAAGGCGCCTGCTCCATCCACCCCCTCCGTCCAATGGCGTGCAGGCAGTTCAATGTTTTCGGCAAACCATGCGCGGAAGGAGAGGACCCTTTCTACACCAGGAGGAATGAGGTGCTGACTCCCTTGCAAAGCTACACCGACCGGGCCTTTTCGATCATGTTGCCCTTCCACGGCATCACCGGTGAGGCAGCCAAGGCGCGTGCAATCAAGAGCAAGCTTATTAATACCCAGGTCCGCGTTCTCCAGTCATGCGGCTGGAAAGAACTGGCAAGGAGAATGGACGACTTCGATTTCGCAAACCGCTGATCAACAATGTCAAATTCTGTTGACAATTCCTCCTGCTCGTATTAAAGTATGAATTACATAGCAGCCGAGATCCATTCCCAACCATAGGGTGAGAATGGATGCGGGGGACCCAGATTATGGGGCGTATTCCTTGATCTCAAGGATAGGGCACTTCCAGGCCCGAGCCCGACAGCTAACCTCGTAGGCATATGGAAGGGCAACAGGCAGAGAAACGGAACCGCTGCAGTGCCGGCGGTTTTTTATTTTCTCCTCCGTCGTGCCCTCCTGGGGAGGAAGTCATGTCGCTCAAACGTATTCTCATCGGCAGCCCTATCGAAACTGTAAAGGAAAAACACGAGCGTCTCACAAAAACCATGGGTCTTGCAGTATTCTCATCGGACGCCCTCTCCTCCGTGGCTTACGGACCTGAGGAAATACTCCTCGCGCTCGCTGCGGGGGGGACCGCATTCATGCATTATTCCGTGCCTATCGCCATCAGCATTGTCATTCTTATTGCAATCGTTGCCACGTCATATTTCCAGACCATCCATGCTTACCCCTCAGGGGGCGGAGCATACATCGTTGCAAAAGAAAACCTCGGCACATACCCCGGGCTTGTCGCCGGCGCCGCACTGCTCATCGATTATGTCCTCACCGTTACAGTCAGTATCTCCGCCGGCATAGCGGCGATCACATCGGCGTTCCCGGGACTCGTGAGCCATACGGTCACTATGTGCCTTCTCGCCATAATACTTGTCATGGTAATCAATCTGCGCGGCGTAAGAGAGTCGGGGAGGGTCTTTTCGATTCCTGTATATCTCTTCGTAGGGGGCCTGCTCCTTCTTATAGCGGTGGGGTTCACAAAATCCTTTTCCCCGTCTCATCCGGTCTTCTTTGAATACAAAACATCGACCACAAACATGCTGTCGCTGTTCATTATTTTGAAGGCATTCGCCTCAGGCTGCGCGACCCTCACCGGAATAGAGGCAGTGTCAAACGGGGTAAGGGCATTCAAGGCGCCGGAAGCAAAGAATGCCGGCATAACCCTCGTATGGATGGCGGTAATACTCGGCGTGCTCACCATCGGCATAGCCGTTTTTGCAGACCACTTCGGGATACTGCCGAAAGAAAATGAGACCGTACTCTCACAGCTTGCAAGGATTATATTTTCAAAAGGCCCCATTTACTACACAATCCAGTTTTCGACATCCCTGATACTTATCCTTGCCGCTAACACCTCGTTCGCCGATTTCCCGAGGCTTTCTTCGATCATGGCAGCCGACCGCTATCTGCCACGGCAGTTAAGCAACCGCGGGGATAAGCTCGTGTTTTCAAACGGTATCCTCATACTCGGATTTCTCTCGGCACTGCTGATTGTGATGTTCAGCGGCGATACCCACGCCCTTATTCCTCTTTATGCTGTCGGTGTCTTCACCGCCTTTACCCTCTCCCAGGCCGGAATGGTAAGGCATTGGCTTACCTATAAAGGCAAAGGGTGGCTCAAAGGGATGATGATAAACGGCATCGGTACGATCACGACAGCAATCGTTCTCGTCGTAATCGCGACCGAAAAATTCTCTCACGGCGCGTGGATGGTCCTTATCGCCATTCCCGTACTGGTCTGGCTGACCCGGAAGGTGCACCAGCACTACATAGCCATCGCCGAACAACTCTCGGTTACTGCATGCGAACCCGCGGCAAAGGAATATATGCACCACTCGGTGGTTATTCCCGTGTCGGGAATACAACAGGCCGTGATCAATGCCATTAAATATGCAAAGGCGCTTTCCAACGATGTTGTTGCCGTATATGTCTGTCTCGATCCCGTGGAGACAGAGAAGATAAAGACCAAGTGGGACAGACTCTGCATGGGCGTCCCGCTCATCATCCTCGATTCTCCGTACCGCTCCGTAATAGAGCCGCTCATCGATTACATAGACGAGGTCCGCAACAAATATCCGGAAGGGGTCATTACCGTTATACTTCCCGAGTTTGTGCCCTCACGGTGGTGGCACCACCTGCTTCACAACCAGACGGCGCTCTTCATCAAAGGTATCCTGCTCTTCAAGAGGGGAGTGGTATCGACAAGCGTTCCGTTCCATCTGAGGAGGTAATTTTGAACCCTTTTATTATCGCATCCGCCACCTTTGCCACCCTTGCCATCTCTTTGACGTCATGCACACGTATGATATGCGCGCCGTTAAAGATCGAGATCGCAACAGCCGCTGCAGTGCCTTCCAGCCTGTCTGAAGCCGGGGCCCCGCCAAGGACCTTGCCTATAAATGCCTTTCTCGATACCCCTACGGCAACAGGCTTCCCCATGAGAGTGAATTCCCTGAGATTCCTTATGATCTCCAGGTTGTGATTAAAGGTCTTTCCAAAACCGATGCCGGGGTCAATGATGATCCTATCATCGGGGATACCGAATTTCACGGCAAGCTGAACGCTGATCCTCAGATAATCCATAACTTCGGGAATAAGCGCTTCATATACGGGATTCTGCTGCATATCCTTCGGCCTTCCCTTGATGTGCATAACAATAAGAGGCGCCTTATACTCGGCAGCGACCTTCGGCAGCTCACGATCGAATCTCAGGCCGCTTATATCATTTATGATGGATGCGCCCGCATCAAGGGCACGCCGTGCAACCTCGGCTTTGTAGGTATCGATAGAAATAGGGACGTTTATTTTTTTGGAGACAGCCTCGATTACCGGTACGGTACGCCGTATCTCCTCTTCGACAGAGACCGTTTCCGAACCCGGCCTTGTGGACTCACCGCCAATGTCCAGAATATCGGCGCCGTCTTCGACAAGCTTCAAGGCATGTCCGACAGCCTTCTCCCGATCAAAAAAAAGACCCCCGTCCGAAAAAGAATCGGGGGTGATATTGAGCACCCCCATGAGGTAAGTTCTTTTATCGAAATCCAGGCAGAAATTTGACCATTCGACCTTCATGAGTTGAATTCCATCCGCCTCAGAAAATAGAGGGAAAATAGGGGAAATTATCTCTCAGGAATCATGCACCGGCAGCCGCCACGTCCTCGAGAAGCTTGTCTATTTCCTGACCGTCGACGGTCTCTCTTTCGAGGAGGGCCTGAGCAAGGGCATCGAGAAGGTTGTAGTTTTCCTTTAAAATTCTTTTCGCATTCTCATAAGCCCTGGTAACAATCATCCTTATCTCGTCATCGATATCCTCTGCGGTCTTTTCGCTGTAATCCTTGTGTCTTGCTATCTCGCGACCCAGGAATATCTGTTCGTCCTTCTTTCCGAAGGTAAGCGGGCCGAGCTTTTCGCTCATACCCCATTCGGTGACCATCTTTCGCGCAAGCTCCGTGGCCCTTTCGATGTCGTTCCCGGCGCCGGTAGTCATATGGTTCAGGGCAAGCTCCTCAGCCGCCCTGCCGCCCAGCAGCACGTTCAGGGTCTTTTCAAGATAATCCCTTGAGTACGTGTACCGGTCGTCTATCGGAAGCTGCTGCGTTACGCCGAGCGCCCTGCCGCGGGGGATAATGCTCACCTTGTGTATCGGATCGGTGCCGGGGGTCAGCTTCGCTACAAGGGCATGGCCCGCTTCGTGATAAGCGGTATTCTTCTTTTCAGCATCGCTTATGACCATGCTGCGCCTCTCCACGCCCATCAATACTTTGTCCTTGGCAAACTCGAAATCATGCATGTCCACCTTGTCTTTGGACTTCCTGGCGGCGATAAGCGCCGCCTCATTCACCAGGTTCGCAAGGTCGGCGCCCGAAAATCCGGGTGTTCCCCTGGCGATCTTCTCAAGATCGACATTCTCGGAAATGGGAATGTTCTTGGTATGTACCTTGAGTATCTCAAGCCTCCCCTTTACATCAGGGATCAGCACAACGATCTGGCGGTCAAACCTTCCGGGCCTTAAAAGGGCCGGGTCAAGCACATCCGGTCTGTTGGTCGCAGCGATAATTATCACGCCCTCGTTGCCTTCAAATCCGTCCATCTCGACGAGGAGCTGGTTCAGGGTCTGTTCCCTCTCATCGTGCCCGCCCCCGAGACCCGCTCCCCTGTGCCTTCCGACAGCATCAATTTCATCTATAAAGATTATGCACGGCGCGCTCTTCTTGGACTGCTCAAAAAGATCTCTCACCCTCGATGCGCCGACGCCGACGAACATTTCGACAAAATCTGAGCCCGAAATCGAGAAAAACGGCACTCCCGCCTCGCCCGCTATCGCCTTTGCGAGCAGGGTTTTGCCTGTTCCGGGAGGTCCGACCAGGAGCACCCCCTTGGGGATCTTTCCGCCGAGCTTTGAGAACTTTTGAGGGTCCTTGAGGAATTCGATTATTTCCTCGACCTCCGCCTTTGCCTCCTCAACGCCCGCAACATCAGCAAAAGTGATCTTTACCGCTTTATCGGAGACCAGTTTTGCCTTCGCTTTCCCGAAAGACATGGCCTTGTTGCCCCCCATCTGCATCTGCCTCATAAAGACAATCCAGACCAGAACAAGGAAGATGATCGGGCCCCAGGAGAAGAAAAAGTTTATATACCAGGGGTTCTGGTCAGGCGGCCTGGCGGTTATCTTCACATTCTTGCTCCTCAGATCAGAGACAAGCTCGGGATATTCCGCAGAATACGTCCTGAACTTGCTGCCGTCTTTCAATCTTCCGGTGATGTGGTTTTCCTTGATGGTAACTTCATCCACATCTCCGGCCTCGACCTTTGAGATAAAATCCGAGAAAATTATTTCCTTCTCTGTCTTGGGAGGAACATTGAACAGGTTGAAGAGAAGGATCATTACCATGCCGATAAGCAACCATACAAATAAGCTCTTATACATACCTTTTCCCTGCATTTTTTTATTTTACCATAAATTCTGCTTAAACTATCGATTTTTGGATTCCGGTCAGTTCGCCGACACCCTTTTCCGCCAGGGACATGAGGGCGTTGAGCATATCTTTCGAAAACGGCTCGGTCTCCGCGGTGCCCTGTATTTCCACTATTTTACCATTTCCGGTCATGACAACATTCATATCGACCTCTGCGGCGGAATCTTCCGCGTAGCAAAGATCGAGGCGCGGCTCATTATTCACAAGCCCTACGCTTATGGCCGCCAGATTGTCCTTTATAGGATTTTTATCTATCAGTTTGTTCTTAAGCGCATAAGTTACCGCATCTGCAAAAGCGACGAATGCCCCTGTAATGGAAGCGGTCCGCGTCCCCCCATCGGCCTGTATGACATCGCAATCGATCCATATAGTCCGCTCACCCAGAAGCGCAAGATCAACCACCGCCCTCAGCGACCTGCCGATCAGCCTCTGGATCTCCTGGGTCCTCCCGCCTATCCGGCCCGCAGTTGACTCCCTCATCATCCTGGTGGGGGTCGATCTCGGGAGCATCCCGTATTCTGCCGTTACCCATCCCTTTTTCGTGTCCCTTAAAAAGGGAGGGACCCTCTCTTCTATGGATGCGGTGCATATGACCTTTGTATTACCGATCTCAATCAATACGGAACCCTCAGCCGTGGGGATAAATTTCCTCGTTATCTTTACCTTCCTCAATTCGTCATTCCTTCGCCCGTCAGGTCTCATCCATTCCTCCACTCTAACTACCGTAACACGTAATGCGTGATGCGTAATGAGCAAATAATTCCTAAAAAAGTCTTCACCCATCACGCATTACGGATCACGCATTACGATAGTTCAATCTTTTCTATATCCTCGATCGGCCGCTCCAGAAATCTCTCGCCAACCGCAACGAACTTTTCAGGTGAGTCGGTGACGTAAAACTTTCCTGCCCGGTGCGAGCCGGCGTTCACCGGCATTCCCGTGCCTGCAAGCATCTCTCTTACGACCTTTGCCGTCTCGACTGCTGAGTCGATCAGGCATACCGCGCTCAGCACATCTTGAATTACATTCTTTAAAAGAGGATAGTGGGTACATCCGAGGACGAGCGTATCAGCTCCCTTGTCCGCAATATCCTTAAGGTATTTCTCTGCAACCAGCCGGGCTATAACGCCATCCGTCCACCCCTCTTCGACGAGCGGGACAAAGAGCGGGCACGGCAGTCCAAAGACCTCGATGTCCTTGTCCAGCGCCTTTATAGCCCTCACATATGCGCTGCTTCGAATCGTTGCTTCCGTTCCTATTATACCTATCTTTCCGCTTTTTGTGGAACTCACCGCAGCCCGGGCGCCGGGCTCAATAACCCCTATCACGGGGATGGAAACGCTTTCCTGTATCTGCCGGAGGCTTATGGCCGACACCGTATTGCAGGCCACAACGAGCAGTTTTATGTTCTGCCGCATTAGAAATCCAGTGCATTCGAAAGAATACCGTGTAACCGTTTCAGGCGACCTGATACCGTACGGGACCCTTGCCGTATCCCCGAGATAGACGATACGTTCATGGGGCAGCATCCTGCTCACCTCTTTCAGAACCGTAAGACCGCCTATTCCGGAATCGAAAATACCTATGGGGTTTTCGCTCGTGCTCATTATTGTCTATTTCGGGATCGGGGAAACAACCCTGTTATCGCCCGCCTGCAGCAGTCTGCTGGCTGTCTTCCTTCACCGTCTCTTTCAGGGGATAAAAGCTGCTGATATGGCCGCCGATGCTCTCTATCTCTTTACCCTCTATCAGCACTTTCACATCTTCCGTCCCGGCGATATTGGCGGTAACAGTCTCAAACAGGGATTTTAAAAGGTAAAATTCCTGTCCGGCATCCCCCGAGAAATTCCTCCTGAATTCATCGGAGAGGTCAATGTAAAAAATATTGCCCCTGTCCCTGTATACCCCGAGCAGCTTTGTATCCCTGAGCCCTTCTTTTAAGCCCTTAAGGTATTCGGCAACAACGGCTTCGGCCATTTTTACCGGCAGGGGACTGCCATGGATCTTCTTTTCCTGCACGGATGTCCCGTTTTCGGACGGGTAAAATATTTTTACCGGAACGATGTCGTCATCGCTTCCGCTGGAAGCCTTGTAGCTCTCCTGTGCGCCCTCTTTCATTTCGATCAGCGGCTGACCGGTTTGCACCGGGGGAGATAAGTAATACTGTGCAATCAGCCATCCGGCTGCTCCGGCAATAAGGAGGGCTGCAAGCGCAACCAGTATATATTTTTTGTCCTTCATTAATGGGGTCTTGCCCGCGGCGCTCCCTGTACCTTAGTTCATCGAGGAGGAATAGGCTATCCCCTTTAAAATGGCGGTTACCAGTCTCTCCCGTGCCTTTCCATCGTAATTGAACTTTTCAGGATTCGGCAGCTCTATTAAAACGGCGGGTGCGTTGACGGAAGATATGACCTGCAGGGGCAGCTTTTCATACTTAACGTTCATTTTAAATTCGCTCTTTACATATTGTGCTACGGCATGAGCAAGATTTTCCGAGGCATCTCCGCCTGCTGCTCCGGAAAAACCTTTTTCAGATGGGGCCTTCCCGGATGTATCGGAAACCTTTACCGCTCTTTTCCGTGCACTGTATACGGTGAGCTCATTCGCAGATGAAATATGGATACTGAGGAATATCCCGGGGGATTTCCGGTTTGCCACTTTAATCCTCTCTTTGAGAGACATCACCTGGTCCCCTTTACGGGTCAGAAACACCTTCTTGCCCTTTCTGCTCAGGGTATTGGCAAGGTCTTTCGCAAACAGGAGAGCGATGTCCTTTTCCGCTTTATTATTGGAACGAATTCCGCTGTCATACCCTCCATGCCCGGCATCTATCATAAAGGACTCGATTTTGATGTCGGATATATCGGGGGGGACCGGGAGGGTTTCCTGCACAGCGCCGCTGACGTTTTTCTCCGCTGAAATATTGGAAGGCGTCTTGCTGATATATACGTCAATGACGAGCCGTGGCGGTGAGAATAACTTCGAGACATTGATGTCATCCAGATTATCTATGGTCATTATGCAACCGGTCTCGCCGGGGGCAATCCGCACCCCGTCGCCGATATCCACAGGCGTCTTGCTTTTCGAAAGCTCTTTATCATCGCCCTTTGAAGCGCCCTTCTGAGACCCTTTCCAGGGAACCCTGAAAATAACCGGAGATTGAAAATCGATCTTTATGGCATTATCCCCTGTTACAATGACGGAGGCCCTTTCCACATAACTTTCTGCAGTCTCAAAAACAATCCTGGTACGGTCGGTATGCTTGCCTATCCGGATGGTAGCTACTGTCTCTTTCTCCGGGGAATTCTTCCGGGGTATCTTTTTTGACAGCACCCTTGAGGCATCCTCTGCGCCGGCATGGGCAGCGGCGAGGAACAGGATACATATAAGTGAAAGCAGCGTACACGGTATTCCCGCCCGCACCTTTGAACAAATAATATCCTCCTGCTTCCCGAGAACCATATTAAAAAAGAATACAAGATGTAATCAATAAGATTCAAGTTACTGCTTAAGACCGGAAGCAGCAAAACCTCTGCAACCGCATATATCCGGGCCGTTCGCATATACCTGAAATTACGCGAGCCGCCGTGAGGACTGCCTTATATCATTTTTTCCGGCATTCCGTCGATGCGCAGCCCTGGCAGTGCCCCTTTTTCTTCCATAGGGAGCGGTAGAGCAGGTATGCAACGCCGCTGATTATAAGTAGCATCCATACAGTATCCGTAAATCCCATGACAAACCTCCTTCCCCTTATATCTCAATATGCGTCAAAATAGGGGATGTTCGAAAGAGAGATAAAGAAACACCCCGTACTCCCTGTTCGAAGACCCTATGCCGATAGGGAATCCTATCCCGGGAACGACTTGCAGTCCTGATTTATGGTTAACGGCAAAACGCATCCCCGGATTGATGAAAAAGCTTTCTCCCTTCTTTTTCGTCCCATCAGATTGGACAATTTGAGCGGAATTCCAGACTGCTTCGGTAAGAATGTTGAAGTTTTCCGATGCAAGCCAGATGAGGCTGCCCCCCAGGTTGTATCCGAATGTATCTGCCTTTGCTCCGCCTGATTCTTTGCTGTTAGGTGTATAGGTAACCCCCGCGTTCCAGTGGCTGACCCATTTGTCGGATAACTCTACACTGACAGGAAGATTCACCTGGTATCCCAGCGCGTCCGTACCGAGCCCCTTTTTGTAGTCTCCAGTCGGCAGTATCAAAGAGAAACGCGGTGCAACTGCGAGCCTATCTTTCAGAACAAGCTGATAGCGATAGTTGAGCATGATATCGCCTATTCCCGTCTCCGAGGTATCACCGTGGACATGAAGCACGGGGATCGTATAGGAAAGCTGGTGCGTCTGCTTCGGCACAGGCCATTCCTGGGTGAAGGTGTACACCCATGTTTTGGATTTTTTGTAATACTGAAACGTTTGAATGTGCTGGATTACCCCGGGTTCTTGATTATATGCCTCTTCAATCAAAAACGAATTATCCTGGATCTTTTTTGTCTCCTCAGCCGATACCGGAGTCCAGCTAAAAGAGAAAACGGAGAGACACAAAACCATTACTGCAAAAACCGCCTTCTCCATGTACTACCCCTTTCAATATCTATAGTTGTGCCAGCAGCCTCTGCTCATCCCTCAAAAAGGAACACCTACAATAAACCTTACCTGCCTGTCGTCAGTCCTTCGATTGAGACCGAATGCCACCCCCAGTGATGTCCAGAAGCGGCCGGCTACCCATGAAACAGTGGGGCCGACGGCATGCTCTCTCCCGGTATAGCTGCCTGCTCCTTCCACTCCTATCCTCAGAGCATGGTGGATTTGATAACTTATTCCGGCTGCATACTCGTGCTCGACTTCGCCGCCCCTGCCGAGCTCGAGGTCCATTATCTGGTTGTATGCCATGTTGAATTTGCCGATGTCCTTGGCAATGACCAGCTTCCCTTCGACGGCGTCCTTTTTGTCGACCTTCGCTTTATATTCAAGGTAAAGCAGCGTATCAACGGGATATTGTCCCCTCTCTCCGAAACGATACCTTGTCCGGAGCTTATACCCTGAATAATCGAGCGATTCCCGGTCTTTTTTCCCGAAAACCTGATAGAGGGCAACATCCCATCTGTCCGTGACACCATATTCAAATTCAAGCTGATGTTCATAGTCGGTCTTCCCCGGCTGAGAAGCATCTTTGGTCTTTTGAGTAAAGTAGTATTCGACCTCGGTCCCGCCTTTTGGCAAGGTCAGGTACTGATAGGTCCACACATAATCCCTCTGGTCTGCTTCAGCAGAAACAGTTGCGAGCAACAGGAATCCCAAAACAAAAGCCGTTTTCTTCATTTCTAATGCTTATCCTCCCCTTTGTTACTTATGCAATTGAGACAGTCCCTCAAGGTACAAATACCGCATGAGTGGTACATCAAGACAGGAATATGCCTTGCTTTTGCTACGTTCATGACCTCCTTCCTTACGCGGTGAGATACTTTATTGGTGAAAATCACCAGCGCATCCATGTTTTTTACCTTCGATGCGATGCCGGATTCGGACTTTGTAAACACCTTTAGGTCAATACCGAACCTTTCGGCTTCGCTCATATAGTGCTTTCCGAGCCTGTCCATGCCGCCGATTATTGCAATGCACATTGTTGCCACCTCATTTTTATTTAATTGAGACTCTTTCTCATGTGAAATTCAAAAAAAATAAACGTGCTTTTGTTTTTACAGGTTAACAACCACTCTTCATCATCAGTAAATCATGTGTCAGGACTTCTTTCAGCCCTCTCAAAATTCTCCTGTCAGACCATATTAAGCGTCGCGGGAACTTCTGCCTTTCCTCAGCCGTATTCCAGATGTGCCTGTGCATGCAGTCAGATCCCTTATCACCAAAACGCTTTTAATGCGACTATGTCTCAATTTAATGCACTACATACCTTTTTGTCAAGGCTTATTTTCACTTTTTCCACCCTTAATCAGGCAATAAGCTTGAAAATAAACCTACCTTCCTTTAAAATAGAACTGTAATTGAGATTAATTCTATATTTATTTGAGAGCACAAACGGGAGGTTCCCTTGACAGGACATGCAGTAAAAGAAAAAAAGCAGGCCGGCAATCTCGAAAAAGTTGCGCTTATCGGCAATCCCAATGTGGGGAAAAGCGTGATTTTCGGCCTTTTGACAGGCAAGTATGTAACGGTATCCAATTACCCCGGCACTACGGTGGAGGTAACGCAGGGGAATGTATCCCTTGACGGCAGAAGATTGCTGCTCATAGACACTCCGGGAGTCAACAGCCTCATACCGATGAGCGAGGATGAAAAGGTGACGAGGGATATTCTCCTGACCGAAGCGCCTTCGTCAGTAGTGCAGGTAGGCGACGCAAAGAACCTCAAAAGGACCCTCCTTATAACCCTCCAGCTTTCGGAGATGGGCATTCCCTCAGTCCTTGATCTGAATATGATCGATGAGGCAATGGACCGGGGAATAACCATCGATACAGGGACGCTCAAAGCCTTACTGGGCATTCCGGTGATAAGCACCATAGCCCCGCAGAGAAAGGGGCTGAAGGAGCTCCGTGAGGCCATCCTTTTACCCAAACAGTCGTTGCTGCATATAAAATATCATCCGCTCGTCGAAGATTATATCGAAAAGATTTCGGGCCTTTTACCCTCCACGAATATCTCAAAGCGGTCCCTCTCGGTAATGATACTTTCCGAGGATGAGAGTCTCAGGGATTGGCTGAAAGCGAATGTCAACGAAGAGGCCCTCTCGGAGATTGAAGGGCTGCGGGATGAATGCAAGCTCAAATTCAGGGAATCCATCGGATACCACATAAATAAAACGAGGATCGAAGCAGCGGAGGAAATAACGGGCAAGGTACTGAAGAGGGCAAAGCCGGAAGGCGGACAAATGCTGAACTTCCTCGGCAGGATCAGCATGCACCCGCTCTACGGCGTGCCGGTGCTGCTGGCGATCCTGTACGGGATATATCAGTTCGTAGGGGTATTCGGTGCAAAAGTCCTTGTCGATTTTGTGGAGAATACCATCTTCAACGGCTACCTCAATCCCATGGCCGCAAAGGTGATCAAGCTCCTCATTCCCATCCCCATTGTGCAGGAACTGTTGGTGGGAGAATACGGGCTTATCACCGTGGCGATAACGTATGCCATAGCCATTATACTCCCCATTACCGCTACGTTCTTCATCGCCTTCGCGCTCCTCGAAGACAGCGGCTACCTTCCCAGGCTCGCCATTATGAGCAACCGGGTATTCAATATCATGGGGTTGAACGGCAAAGCTGTGCTGCCGATGATACTCGGCCTCGGGTGCGGTACCATGGCGGTTATGACATCGAGGATCCTCGAAACCAAAAGAGACCGGATAATCACGACCTTTCTGCTCGCGCTTGCCATACCGTGCTCCGCGCAGCTCGGCGTGATCCTCGGCATACTCGGTTCCCTTTCGCTGAAAGCAACGATAATCTGGATCGGAAGCGTGCTCGTGGTGCTGTTTGCCTCGGGCTTCCTCGCCTCAAGGGTCGTTAAGGGAGAGAGGACCGAATTCTTTCTTGAAATACCGCCCATCAGGATGCCGAACATGACCAATATAGCCATAAAGACGGTCGGGAGGATAGAATGGTATCTTAAAGAGGCGGTGCCGCTGTTTATCCTCGGCACACTCATTCTGTTTCTCCTCCACAAACTGAATCTCATTATACTCCTTGAAAAGGCAGGCTCACCCCTGATTGTCAATTTCCTCGACCTCCCCGCAAAAACTACCGGGACCTTCATCCTCGGCTTTCTCAGGAGGGATTACGGGGCCGCGGGCTTGTTCAAGATGGCCCAGGATGGGCTGCTTACGCCCGTGCAGTCGATAGTAAGCTTGATAACCATAACGCTCTTCATCCCGTGCCTTGCCAATTTCTTCATGATCATAAAGGAGCGCGGGATCAGGACCGCCCTGCTTGTTACGGCAATTGTATTTCCTACCGCCTTTTTGTTCGGCGGAACACTGAACTGGATTTTGAGGTATTTTAATGTCAGCCTGTAAAGACTAATGTGAGGAGGTGGATTATGGAGAGACAGAAATTCAAGGAATACGTAGCGACTAAAGGGCTGAAGCTGACGAAAAAGAGGGATGATATCCTCGATGAGATCCTCACCACCGAGGGACACTTTGATCCCGAAGAGCTCTTTATCAGGATGAAAACAAAAGGATCTAAGGTTTCAAGGGCATCTGTCTACAGGACGATTCCCCTTCTGCTTGAGTGCGGGCTGATCGAGGAGGTCGAGAGGATAGACAAGCATGCCCATTACGAAAAGGTCCTCGGAAAACAGCATCATGACCACATGATCTGCATGAAATGCGGCAAAGTAATAGAGTTCTTTTCACCCACGCTCGAGATGCTCCAGAGCGAGCTCTGCCAAAAGGAAAGCTTTACCGGCATCCGCCACAACCTCGAAATTTTGGGGTATTGCGGGCGATGCAGCAAATAATGCCTGTGCGAACTGGCAGCGAAAGCCATGGGCATCTGCTCCTATCGTCATCTTCCGTATAGGCATAAGGGTATTGATATTTTCCACTATCACGGCAAGCTTCCTCCTGATGATTTCTCTATCTGTCGGACTCATGCCGGCCCCCTTGCCTCGATAAACCGTCTAATGACAGTTGCCTGTGCATCACGCAGCTTCTTTGCATCAATATACATTCTGAATGCAGAGGAGGCTATCAGCGAGGGACTGCGGGAATTCGATTTCCTCCGCGGGAACAAGGAATATAAATATATATGGGGCCCTGAAGACCGCACTAATTACCGCCTCCTGGCCTGGCATGCCTCTCTTGGCTACAAAGAGATATCTCCAATGGGGCAAAACTTGTCTGGAAAATACTTGATCACGATGCTCGTCAGGCAAAGAACTGTCAACTGATGACTTATCGCAACGGCAGGTAAGCCTTAGGATTCAAATCGAGCCCTGCGATATCGCCGGCAATGAAATGATAATAGCCTGCGGCGGCTATCATCGCTGCATTGTCCGTACAGAGCTCAGTCGAAGGCAGAAACAGCTCGACCTCCCGCTCGTCCGCCATTTCGCGCATGCGCCTTCTCAGTTCACTGTTTGCGGAAACGCCGCCGGAGAGTACAACACGCCTGATCCCTTTTTTAATTATGGCCCACTCTACCTTCCTTACCAACACATCGACGACCGCCGACTGAAAGGATGCGGCAATATCCCTCAAAGACGATTGATCGCCGGTGAACCGGGGGTTCTTTTCGATTGTCAGTTTTACCGCTGTTTTGAGCCCGCTGAAACTGAAATCGAATGATTCAGGAATATAAGCACGCGGGAAATCGAATGCCTTCGGGTCCCCCTCACCGGACAATCTGTCTATGACCGGCCCTCCCGGATAACCGAGCCCCAGTAATTTTGATACCTTGTCATATGCCTCTCCGGCAGCGTCATCCCTTGTCCTGCCGAGCTCATCGTACTGCCCGAATCCGTTTATCATATACAGGCTTGTATGTCCGCCCGAAACTATAAGCGACAAAAAAGGAAATCCCGGCCTCTTAGATTCGAGGAATGTGGAAAATATATGACCCTCAAGGTGGTTAACGGCAATGGTGGGAATGTTCCGGGCATATCCGGCGGCCTTGGCAAAACCGCATCCCACAAGCAAAGAGCCTATCAAACCAGGCCCGTGGCAAACCGCAATCGCCTGCATATCGTGCAGGGAGAGACCGGCGGCGGCCAGCGCTTCTTCGACAACAGGCCATATCATCTCGATATGCCTTCTGGATGCGAGCTCTGGGACTATGCCGCCGTATTTTTTATGGATGTCGGACTGTGAAGATACGATATTCGAGAGTATCTTTTCTCCATCAGCCACAACAGAAGCCGACGTATCGTCGCATGAGGTATCAATACCGAGGATCAGTAACGAGTGACGGGTAACGAGTGGCAAGTCTTCGGATTCCTTATTATTTTTTGACTCGTTACTCGTTACTGGCAACTCGTTACTGTCTTTCATGTTACTCGTTACTGTCTTATTGTCCCCCGTAAGAATGCAATCCGCTCAGAAGGAGGTTGACCCCGAGGTAGGTAAATACCGTGCATACAAACCCGATTACCGCCACCATAGCTATTTTTGAGCCCCTCCAGCCCCTCAGGAAACGCGCATGGAGGTAAAAAGCATAGACAAACCACGTTATCAGCGACCAGGTCTCTTTCGGGTCCCATGACCAGTATTTACCCCATGCCTGATCCGCCCATATAGCGCCGAATATGAGGCCGCCCAGGGTGAATATCGGGAATCCGATAGCGATATTCTTATAGGTCAGGTCGTCGAGCATATCCTCTGATATGGAAAAAGAAGTGATCATCTTCTTGAGGATAAAACCGTACTTCCAGATCAGGAATATGAATACGGCCGATGCTATATAGCTGATGAGGACTACGGCACCCGAGCTGCTTCTGTATGAGGCCTTGAACAGGTAGCTCTGTATGAAAGCCTCCGGCGTCTTTACCGCGATCTTGAAGGTAAGAAAGTCCAGCCCCATGGCTATGAGAACAGACATGAACGTGCCCAGCGCTACGGTCCAGAATATGTAAGCGCCGCTCTTTTTATCGTCGGTCGTCACAATAAGATACATCAGGGCAGTGGCGAACGATATGGCAAAGGCTGCATATGACAGGAAGCTCATGGTCACATGCGCCAGAAGCCAGTTGCTCTGGAGGGCGGGCACCAGCGGCTGTATACCCTTCGACATGCCGGATATATCGATAAATGCCAGCGCCATGCCTGCAATCGGGGTAACGAATGCGCCAAAGGAGCGGTTCTTGTATTTCCATTCGATGATGAGATACCCCAGTATCAGACACCAGACAAAGAAGATCAGCGACTCATACAGGTTGGTCAATGGGGTGGCCCTGAGGATGCCCATCTGTTCTATATCGTAAAACTCCTTCCATCTCAGAAAAAAGGCAAGCGTATGTGATACAAAGCCGACGGCTGTTATTGTTGTAGCTATAACCCCGAGCGTCGAATTTTTAAATGCAAGGTATGATATATAGGCCACCATTGCAAGTATGTATGCAATGCTCGCTATACCATAAAGCTGGGAACTATCCATGTGAAGACCTCCTTAAAACCGGTAACAAGCCTATAGTAACGAGTAACTTCATTTAATGACAAGTGACGAGCGACAAGTAACGGGTCTTTATCTTTTGACTCTTTACTTGCTACTGCCGACTCGTTACTGTCTTTCATGTTACTTGTTACTCTTAACCCGTTACTGTCTTTATAAATTTATCTATCTTCTGTTCAAAAGATATCTTATTCTTGTTTGTGGATGCGGCAACGGAAACCTTTGCCGTTTTCTTTTCATCGCTGAGCTTTATCCATACCCGTGAATGGCTCATGAAGAATGCAGCGAAGAGCCCGAGCGCCATAAGAATGGAGCCGAGGTATACGATCCAGACCCCGGGGTCCTTTCTTACCTGCAATCCTGTATACTGGGCGCCCCAGAGGTCCTTGAATTCAACAGTGCCGTCCTGTACCTTCCAGGTCTGGGGGTATCTTTTCAATATCCACTGCTTGTATTTCAGTTTGCCGCCCTCGGTGAACTCCACAAGTGCGGCGGGATTATTCATCATCTCCGCATAGGTGAATAATCTTCCCGTCTCATCCTGCCCGAGCGCGGGGCTGAAACCGGCAACCTTGCCCACGATTTTTGTACCGGGAATTTCGAACGATTCACCGAATTTAATCTGGATATTCTGTACGACACCGGCATTGGACATTACCGCAAACCTGAACAAAGAGTCCTTGTTCGGCGAGAAACCATAGCTTGCCTGGTAAAAAGTGATACCTTTGTATTTTAGAGGGTTATTAACGTCTATCTCTTTTTTAATGACCTCTTTCCCGTTGTCTATGATCGTAAGCCAGCTTTTATACGCCTTCGGGGCATCAGAATTATCGTAGAAAGAGACTTCGAAGTCATCACACCTTATTTCAAAACCAAGGGGATAAGCCGTACCGTTCCCCTGGTAGGCAGCAGAGGAGGTGGTGCCTTCCAGCAGGTTCAGGCTTCCGTTGAAGCCGAACAGCATGCCGATCACAGCGCCTATGAGTATCACAAGGATACTGAAGTGCACTATATATACACCGAGCCTGCTGTGCCTGCCCTTCTCCGCATAAATCTGTATACTTCCGTCTTCCCGCCGGGTAAGCGGCCTGTAACCGATCTTTTTCAAGGCGGCTTCTACCGTCCCCTTCACTTCATCGGGCCCGGCCTTCAACTGCGCTTCCCTTTTGATCGGCATCACGTTGAATTGTTCCGGATTGAGGGGCTTTATCGGTTCCTTTACAAGCTTCCATATCTTCGGCAGCCTGTCAAGAGAACAGATGACAAGGTTGGCCGCAAAAATGAACAGGAGAGCAAAAAACCACCATGAGTGGTACATATTGGTAAAACCGAGTGCATCGAGCACTTTATACACGCCTGGCGCGGCATCGCCGAACATTTTCGAAAGCAGCTTAATGCTCCTTTCAGGCTCGGCCTGCTGCTCTATAATCGTCCCTACAATGGATGTGAGGGATATGACGGTAAAAACAACAACGGCAAGGGTAATGGACGAGAAAAAGTTCCATATCCTGTCCACTATACTCTGATTCCTCTTATTATCGCTCACTGGTTACTTCTTACCTCCACCTTTTTATTGTCCCTCCGCAAACAGCCGGAAGGGTACAATGAACCATCCCAAATTTGCGGCAATTCATACGGTTTCTTCATAAGAATTATATCCGGCGATCATGAAAACTTTATGAAGGAACAAATTTTCCGAACTTTTCATTTTAACAGAATCCGGCGTAATCTTCAACCCTTATTATCGCTCACTGGTTACTTCTTACCTCCACCTTTTTATTGTCCCTCCGCAAACAGCCGGAAGGGTACAATGAACCATCCCAAATTTGCGGCAATTCATACGGTTTCTTCATAAGAATTATATCCGGCGATCATGAAAACTTTATGAAGGAACAAATTTTCCGAACTTTTCATTTTAACAGAATCCGGCGTAATCTTCAACCTGGACACAATGCCGGGGATGGTGATAAGCGTTTAATAAATCATGGCTTTTATCGGAATCGCAACGGTAAAAACCGATCCCTTGCCAGCCTCGCTCTCAACTTCGATACCGCCGCCAAGGGCCTCTGCCAGCCTTTTTGACAGGATGAGCCCCGGAGAGGCGGGCGAGGATGAATAGTCTTCAAATAGCCGCTCCAGCGCCTCTCGCTCAAAGCCGCATCCTGTATCGGCCACAGACAACTCGATATATTCAATACCGTTCCTCAATGCCGCCGATACCAGTATCGTTACCGTTCCGGCATCGGTGGACTCCACGGCGTTGTCTGCCAGTTTTATCAATATCTGTTTGAGACGGAGCCTGTCACTGAAGACGGGCTTGCTGATGAACGCATCGTGACAATCGACAATCAGTTCTATCTCCCTCGGGCCTATAAGGTCCCGTGTGTAACGTTCGACCTCCTGCAAAAGCTCGCACGCGTTGAATTCTTCGGATGCAACGGCAAATGTCCCGTCCTCGAGTCGTGAAAGATCGAGCAGGTCGTCCAGCAGCGATGCAAGACCTTTTGCAGAACCTATCAGGTCATAAAGAATCTTTCTGTCGGCCTCCGGGAGGGCGGACCCATTTCCGGCAATCGCCTCGGCCCCGGCGATTATTGAGCTCAAGGGTACTTTCAAAGCAGGCGATATGCTGTCATAAAACACCGGGTTCAATTCCTGTGTCCCGGACTTGACGATAGCCTTCAAAGCGTCCTCCCGTGCCTTCATTTCCTCAATAACAGCCTCAAATGCCGCCTTCATCTGCAGTATTTCACCCGTATAATCCTTTCCCAGGTCAGCATTGAGATCGCCCGCTGCCGCCGCTTTTGCCGCATGAGCAAGCCTCGACAACGGTCTCGTGATAAGCCGCGGTGCGAGATACGCGCTCTGAACTATCATAAGGAACAGCAGGAGGCCGGCGAATGATGCAAAGAGGATAATCAGCATGGCAAACGGCCTCGCGACCTCCGGCTCCTCTACGGTAGCGATCAGCCGGAACGGCGCATAATCAAGGTTCAGCACATAAAAAAACAGACTGTCCCTTAACCTGACGGAATTCTCCTTATTATCCTTCGGCAGGTTATACCTGAGGTTCTTTCCGGGAATTCCGTTCTTTGTCAATATAAGATTACCGTCCCTGTCTATCAGCTCTACTTTCTCCGTCCTGTAGAGGTTGTTCTCTATCTTTAAGAGGCTTGCCAGTTTATTTATATCAACGACTGAATACACGATGGCCGTCATATTATCACCTGAGTCCAAAATCGGGGTCAGGAAGACTATGCCGCTGCCGGTATTCCCGTTATTGTAAAAACCTATGATGGTCCCGGGTTTTGAGGCTGCGGCCATGTCTTTGATAAGGGGCCGGTCTGACCAATCCTCTCCCGCAAGATCTTTCTGGCTGCTCGAGATAATCCTGCCGTCCTTTGATAAAAGGGCCAGCATCCGGCTATTTGATGAGAAGGCCATATCCTCAAGCAGCCTGGAGGTCTGCATCTGCACCTCTTTGCTTACCCTGCTGATGATCTTCCTGTCGGGCTTGCCGGAAGCGGCGGGGGCGCTGCCCAGCACCACCAGGTTATCCCTGATGACCTGGTTCTTCGAAATGTTCTCTATATGCCTCCTGTGGTATTCGAACCACGTATCGACAGAAAGCTTTTTTTCCGATGAGAGGTGGGCGAGATACTGTTTGTAAAAATCCCTGAGAAAATAAAGCGGACTGGAATAGTAAAAGGCGACAACGCCTGCGGCAAACATGCCCAGCAGAATCAATACCGGGTATATGAACAGCCTTGTCCCCAGCTTTTGCGAGAAATGCACTTTCATTTATATCCTTCCTCTACGGGCATCGTCTCCCGAACCGCCTTTACCCTTGAATATATATACCGGCAAATGGAATTTTTACAGTACCTATACTATACACAACTGGAGAGGAGATTATAAACCTATCTGCGCCGTGACCCTGGGGACAGTCCCTATTCTACGACTCCGCTGCTGCTTCGTCCGTGGTAAACCACCTACTGTTGGTAAATAGGGACAGTCCCCAGGGTCGTCCCCGGGTCAACGGCCTCCAGCGTTCTTATCAGCGCCTCCGCTTTTTTCAAAGTTTCATAGTATTCCCGCCCGGGATCGGAATCGGCGACAATGCCCGCCCCTGCCTGAACATACGCGCGACCGTCCTTTATGACGAATGTCCTGATGATGATATTCAGATCCATGTTTCCCGAATACCCGATATACCCGAGCGAGCCCGTGTAAGGTCCTCTCGCAACAGGCTCAAGCTCGTCGATTATCTCCATGCACCTGACTTTCGGAACCCCGGTTATCGTCCCCCCGGGGAATGTCGCCTTTATCACATCAAAACAGGTTTTATCTTTCCTGCTGATGCCCCTTACATTCGATACTATATGTATGACATGCGAGTAGTCCTCGGTGATCATCAGTTCATCGACAGCCACGCTGCCGTATTCGGACACCCTTCCTATATCGTTCCGTTCAAGGTCTATAAGCATTATATGCTCCGCCCTTTCCTTCCCGTTCAGCAGCAATTCGGCCCTCATCAGCGCATCCCCTTTCAGGTCCGCCCCCCGTGGCCTGGTCCCTGCAATCGGCCTCGTCTCTATAACATTGTCCGCCACCTTCACCAGTCTTTCCGGAGATGAGCTGACAATATGATAATTGCCGAAATCGACGTAGGCCGCAAAGGGTGAGGGGTTGATCTTTCTCAGCACTTTATAGATGTCCCACGGATTACTGTCGCCGATATCAGCGGAAATCCTCTGTGACAGATTGGCCTGAAAAATATCCCCGGCTGCTATGTATTTCTTCGCCCGCCTGACGATATCCATATACTGTTCCCCGGACATCTCGTAATTCAGTGACGAGTGACGGGTGACAAGTGACGGGTCTGAAGGCAGTAACGGGTGACGGGTAACGAGCAACTCGTCACTTATTATTCGCAGCGTTTCCTCCGCTTCTCCATACGCGCTGTCCCAGTCTATATCCGGGATATTTCCGTAGCCCAGTTCAGTAGCCCGGACCCCTGGGGCAACGATTGCCCAGGCCTTCCTCTGCAGATGGTCGAAAGCGACCACCCTGTCCGCCATCAGGAAGTGTGCATCGGGGAGGCAAAGGTCATCGACCGCCTTGTTGGGGATACGCTCAATATACCTGAGGAAATCATAGCTCAGCAGTCCGACGGCGCCGCCCTGAAAGGGAGGCAGTTCAGGGTCGGGTTTCTGCGGATAGGCTGTCACAAGCTCTCTGAGCCGCTCAAGGGGCGGCCTGCACGAGACCGAGCTCCTTCCGGCTGCGGGAGAGTAAATATTCAATTCACCGTTTTTAGCGATAAGGACAAGGTACGGTTCGAGGACAATAAATGAATAGCGGGCTATCTTGCAAGAGCCCTTGACACTCTCAAGGAGAATGCTGTTGTGCAAGGGCTGCCGCGACCTGCGCAGCGCCTCATAAGCATCACAAGGCCCACCGTAAGGAATTTCGTTGTAGAGGGGGGGCACAGCGCCCCCTGCTTTTACCGCTTCCAGAAAGCTTTCTTTATTTATATTCACGTTACTCAACGCCTCTATGCCGAAAATGCAGCGCTTATAGCCTGTTACAACAGAACCATAACGACAAAGCTATTATGAAATAATCATCATTCAAAAGCAACGGGCAGGCAGCACAAAACGCAAACAGGCCGTTGATTGGCCCGGCGTCGATATTATGTGCATTGCGGCAAAACCCTTCACTATAGAAAAAAAAGCGCCGATCGTTTATGCTATAGGGAAGTCGTCCGGTCGGTTTATCAAGAGGATTTAAAGAGGATTTAAAGCAGTTGTTTTTTAAAAGCCGCTTCGGCATAGTGTATTTATTCTTTTCCTTTTTTCTTACGGTATCCTTCGCCATAAGAACAGTTCTCCTTGTGAAATCCCTGCCCATGCTGGACCCCACGGTATGGCTTCTTATCAAGATATACGGTACCGGCCTTTTTTATGATGCTGTCACTATGCTGTATTTTGCATTGCCTTTCGTGCTCTACCTGATACTCGTCCCGGACAAGATATACCGGAGCGCAATCCACAAGCCGGTGGTTTACCTTATAGCCTTCTTCACCATCTACCTGCTCATCTTCGCTGGGATCGCGGAGTATTTCTTCTTCGATGAATTCAATGTTCGATTCAACTTTATCGCAATCGATTACCTTATATATACAACCGAAGTGGTCAAGAATATCAGAGAGTCATATCCGGTAACCATGCTGCTGTCCGTAATCGCGATCCTGTCGCTGATGCTCTTTTTATATTCCAGGAAATGGCTGGACAGGCTGCTCAAGATAGAGAGCAGTCTGAAACAGAGAGTGAAAAAGGGGATCATATTTGTTATCCTGCCCTTCCTTCCCCTTGCTTCAGTGGACCTGTCATTAAGCGCAATATCCGCCAACACCTATGCGAATGAACTTTCCGGAAACGGGATTTACGACCTGTTTGCCGCCTTCAGACATAACCAGATCGATTACGATCAGTTCTACGCCACTATGGATACCGGTGCGCTCTTCAGGAAACTGAAAGGGCTTTTAGGAGAACGTAACAGCGCCTTTGCAACAAATGACGCCCTTGATATCAGCAGGAACATAAAAAACACGGGGGAGGAGAAAAGGCTCAATGTGGCGGTAATAGTGGTTGAAAGCCTCAGCGCGGAATTTTTGGGCACATTCGGAAACGGGGAGCATCTCACCCCGAAGCTCGATGCCCTGGCACAAAAGGGCCTTCTCTTTACAAATATGTATGCAACGGGTACGAGAACGGTAAGAGGGCTTGAGGCCGTTACCTTGTCCATACCGCCGACACCGGGCACATCAGTTATAAAGCGCCCGCATAATGAGGACATGTTCTCCTGGGGCTTTATCATGAGGGAAAAGGGGTATGACACAAAATTCATCTATGGAGGATACGGGTATTTTGATAATATGAATTATTTTTTCAGCCATAACGGGTTCACTGCAGTCGACAGGACGGATTTTTCAAAAGGCGAAACCATCTTCGAAAACGCCTGGGGCGTATCTGATGAGGACCTGTTCAATAAATCCATAGCGGTATTCAATAAATCATATAAAAACAGCACGCCGTTCTTCGCCGTCATAATGACTACATCGAATCACAGGCCGTATACATACCCCGAAGGCAGGATAGATATACCGTCACACACGGGGAGAAACGGGGCCGTCAAATACACTGATTATGCCATCGGTAAATTTATAAATGACGCAAAGAAAGAACCCTGGTTCAATGACACTATCTTCATAATAGTGGCCGACCATTGTGCGAGCTCCGCCGGGAAAACAAAACTCCCGGTAGAAAAATACCGGATTCCCCTTCTGATCTATTCACCGGCGCATATAAAACCCATGAGGATCGATAAACTGGCGAGCCAGATAGACATTGCCCCCACTGTTTTGGGACTCCTGAACTTCTCATACAGGAGCAGTTTTTTCGGCAAGGACATTCTCAGGATATCTCCGGATCAGGGGAGGGCATTTATCAGCACGTATGAAAAACTCGGGTACATTAAAGATAACAGGCTTGAAATTCTTGATGTCAAAAAAACGGCCGGTCTGTATCACTTCGACAGATTTACAGGAAAAGTGGAAGAACTGCCGGATAGCAAGGACATGCTGGATGAGGCCGTAAGCTATTATCAGGGATCAAGTTATCTGTACAAGCATAATCTCAACAGGTGGACAGGGAACGATCAGCGCTCCGGCCGGCTGACGGGCAGGACAAATGCTAGGCCGTCAGTATCTCCAGGGAGATAAGCTCCAGCGCCTTGACGGGGTCGTCCTGTTTCACTATGCCCCTGCCCATCACGATATAGTCGGCTCCTTCCCTCAACGCGTCCTTCGGGGTCGCCGTCCTTTTCTGGTCATCGGGAGGAACCCATGACGGCCTGATGCCGGGAGTGACTACAAGAAACTCCCTGCCGCAGTTTTGCTTGATCATGCCGATCTCGTGGGGGGAGGCCACAACGCCGTCAAGCCCGGCCTTCAGCGCCAGCAGCGCGAGATGTTTTACATGGGCCCTCACGCCATGCTGGATACAGAGCTCATTTTTTAAGATTCCGTTTTCAAGGCTGGTGAGCACGGTAACCCCAACGATTTTCGGTTTCACCAGTTTTTCTTTGAGGCATACCTCGTCAACCGCTTCCCTGCAGCGCACCATCATTTCAAGGCCGCCCGATGTATGGGCATTGAACATGTATACGCCGAGCCGCGTTGCGGCAACCGCTGCTTTTGAGACAGTATTGGGAATGTCGTGGAACTTCAGGTCAAGGAAGACTTTTTTGCCCTTGTTCCGGATCCTTTCAACGACCGACGGCCCCGCACTGACGAAGAGCTCAAAGCCGACCTTAAAGACGCCGGCATAATCCCCGAGCCTGTCGACTATATCGAGGGCACGGTCGGCATTTGAAACGTCGAGAGCGATTATGAGTTTATCCTTCCATGACATATCATAACCTCGGGAGCGTTATTCCACGCTGCGCCTGGTATTTGCCCGCTTTGTCCTTGTATGAGGTCTCGCATATTTCCGAGGCCCCCAGAAATATAAGTTGGGCAATGCCCTCATCGGCATATATTTTTGCAGGCAGCGGCGTCGTATTGGAAATCTCTATGGTTACATGGCCCTCCCATTCGGGTTCAAGGGGCGTAACATTAACCACCAGACCGCATCGCGCATAGGTCGATTTGCCGAGGCAGATTACGAGCACATCCCGGGGGATCCTGAAATACTCGATAGAGCCGGCAAGGACAAAGGAATTCGGGGGGATGACGCACACAGCTCCTTTATGGTCGACAAAACTGTTGAGGTCAAATCCCTTGGGGTCGACAATAGTGGTATTGACATTGGTAAAAATCTTGAATTCATCGCTGACGCGCATATCATAACCGTAGGAACTTACGCCGTATGAGATAACGCCGTCGCGCTTCTGGCTCTCGTTGAAAGGCTCGATCATCCCTTTCCGGGCCATTTCTCTTATCCACCTGTCGTTTTTAACCATGAGTCCCCCGCAATAAATCAATGGTTTATGACTTTAGCATAAGGAGGCGGCTACAGGCAAGGGAATATGTCGAAAAGAGTCGCGGATATATCAGGACGGGCAGGACTGGTTCTCTTCTGCTTCCAGCGCTTCGGAGATCTCCCTCAAAAGGTTGAGGGCGTCCATTGCGGCATCCTCGTCCACCTTCTGGATCGCAAAGCCTGCATGGACAAGCACATAATCACCGGTCTTCGCCTCTTCCGGCAGGAGCAGCAGGCTCACTTCCCTGCGTGCTCCGCTGACATCAACGGTAGCGGTAAATTCTCTTAAATCAACGATTCGTGAGGGGATTGCAAGGCACATGTAAAATTCCACTCCTTTAATGTTTGTATGACAAGATCGATGAGCTTCTCCATTTTCCCGTTTATCCGTGCCGTCATGTCAAGCCCGACATCCATCGATTCGGGCTGAATCCCTATAAGAGAAACCTTTATCGGGCGTTCGCGAACCAATTGTGCGGCAAGCAGGATATCGGAAAGCCCGATATGGTGAACCGAGAGTTTCGGGTTGAGCACAGACGGTATGTCAGCGTCCTCAACGATCATTACAGAGCCGGGCTCCTTACCGAAATCGACTGCATCCACAAGCACGATCCTGTCGTGGGTCTGAAAGAAGGGCAGGAGATCAAGGCCCATTGTCCCGCCGTCTATAATCTCCAACTCCGGAGAAAAGGTATACCTTTTTTCCACGGCGTTTATTACATGGACCCCGATCCCCTCGTCCTTAAGCAGTATATTGCCGAGACCTATGAGAGCTGCAGTCAATCGCTTATCTCTCCTTGAGCATCCTGTATCCGCTGATCATGGAGTCTACAAAGCCGCCCCTTTCCTCTCTTGTGATCCAGGAAATGTACACATGCTCGATAATGAAAAATATAATAACCCACATGATCAGGTGGTGATAGAGCCTGACGGTCTGGGCCGAAAACAGGAAAAGGAGCCAGCCGCCCATGAGCGTCCAGAGGGCGCCCCCGTAATGGCTTTGTGAATAAAGGGCGAAACCCGTAAAGATCTCCACAAATAAGAGAATCCACACGCCGAGGTAGACGATGGAAGCGAGGGCCGAGTGCCCCCCCGCAGAACGGGGTTGATTCTTATTCATGAATATGTAGTACCTGAGATCACCTGCCAGGTCGACGAATCTCTGCGGAGTGAAATAAAAAAACTCCCTTATATGCGCATACTCATTTCCGACAAAGGACCAGTATGTCCTTACCAGGACGCTCGCTGTAAGAAGATATGCCGCAACGAAATGAATAAACCTCATCCACCCCATAACATACTGGTCCGCTGAGGTCGCATGAATGAAAGGGCTCCCGATATAGAACCCGGTAATGGAGAGGCCGGCTATGCACACCACTGTTATCCAGTGGGTAAGCCTTACAGGGAATTCCCAGACATAAAGTCTTCTTTGCACAGCATCCTCCTTTCAGACGACCTTTATCTTTGTTATCCTCTTGCCCGCGAGGTCGACGACATGAACGGCACAGGCCATGCACGGGTCAAAGGAATGGATCGTCCGCAGTATTTCCACCGGCTTGTTGGGGTCGGCAACGGGCGTTCCGATCAATGCGGCCTCATACGGACCCTTCTGCCCTTTCGCATCCCGTGGAGAGCCGTTCCATGTACTGGGGACCACGCACTGGTAATTGGCGATCTTACCGTCCTTGATTTGAATCCAGTGGCCGAGGGCGCCGCGGGGGGCCTCATGGAAGCCGTACCCCTTTGCCTCCTTGGGCCATGTGCCCGGGTCCCATTTCTGCCCGTTGTGTATCCGGAATTCGCCCTTCTTCATATTGGCGGCAAGCTGGTCAAGCCATACCGGCAGCATTTCAGCCGTTACCAGCGTCTCGATCCCGCGTGCAGCAACACGGCCGAGCGTTGAAAACAGGGCTTCAGCGCCGACGCCTAACTTTTTCAATACGCCGTCCACCACCTCTTTCACACGCTTGTGTCCCGACGCATAGGCGACAAGCATTCTGGAAAGGGGACCTACCTCCATCGGCATATCTTCATATCTCGGGGCCTTGAGCCAACTGTATTTCTTGTCCGTATTGAGGAACTCATAGGGCGGGTTGGGTCCGGAATATTTGAAGTCGGTTTCGCCGTCCCACGGGTGCTTTGCCTTTGCATCCCCCTCTTTGTACTCATACCATGAATGGGTCACATACTCCGTGATCTTTGTGTGATCGACCGGATGGACCGTGCTCAAATCCTTGTTCTTGATAATACCGCGGGGCAGCCAGCAGTTTGCCGTATTGGTTTCAGTATCATTCTCGAATACGCCGTATGAAAGGAAATTGCCCACCCCGCCGCCGTAAGCCGCCCATTCCTTGTAGAAAGACGCAACGGCAAGCAGGTCGGGTATATACACTTTTTCGACGAATTCGCGCGCTTTACCGGAAAGCCCTGCAATAAAGGCAATGCTCCCCGCGTTGAGGGCATTCTGGCTGTTCGGATCGATCGGTATCGACATGCCGCCAACAAGATACGTCTGTGCGTGGGGGTTTTTGGCGCCAAGAAGCGCCTGGATCTTTATCACATCCCTCTGCCAGTCCAGGGCTTCAAGGTAGTGGGCCACTGCCATGAGGTTCGCCTCCGGGGGCAGTTTGTACGCAGGGTGCCCCCAGTAGCCGTTTGCGAACGGACCGAGCTGACCGCTGTCCACAAATGTCTTTACTTTGCCCTGAATGCCTTTGAAATACGAGACGGAGGACTTCGGCCAATCCGAAATGGATTGGGCGAGCGAGGCGGTTTTCGCCGGATCGGCCTTTAAGGCGCTGACGATATCCACCCAGTCAAGCGCGTGCAGGTGATAGAAATGTATCACATGGTCCTGCACATACTGGATGCCTGTTATGAGGTTCCTGATGATCCTTGCGTTATCAGGAACGGTAATTCCCAATGCGTTTTCGACAGCCCTCACGGAGCTGGTGGCGTGAACCGTTGTTCAAACGCCTCATATGCGCTGGGTAAATGCCCATGCGTCCCTCGGGTCCCTGTCCCTGAGTATGATTTCTATGCCCCTGAACATGGTGCTGGATGACCATGCATCGGTGATCTTCCCGCCGTTTACCTGCGCTTCAATCCTGAGGTGTCCCTCAATCCTTGTGATCGGATCAATCACTATTTTTGCCATATCCTCTCCCCCCTTTATTTTTTATCTCCCTGTGTACCCGTCTCTTCTTTTGATTCTTTCTTTCTCACGGCATGGGCAACGGCATGGGCCGCAACACCGGCTGCCGCAACAGCAGCAATACCGACGCCTATCTTATCCGCTGTCGTTTCGACACCGAAGCCGGGGACATGGGGCAATCTCCTGTAGAAGGGAGTATTGACGTCCCAGAAATTCGGTGTTGCGCATCCGAGGCAGCCGTGTCCTGCCTGGACAGGCCAGCTCGTGCCCTCATTGTATTTAATGACCGGACAATTCATATATGCCTCCGGCCCTTTACAGCCCATCTCATACAGGCACCATCCGCGCCTGTGCCCCTCGTCTCCCCATTTTCTTACAAATTGACCGGCATCAAAGTGCGAACGCCTCTCACAGTTGTCATGTATCCTCTTGCCGTGGGCGAAATACGGACGGCCGAGCCTATCAAGGGCAGGCAAGCTTCCAAACGTAAGGTAATAAACAACGGTGGCGGTCAGGTTCTCGACATTCATAGGACAGCCGGGCAGGTTAACAACCGTTATGCCCGGAACCGCTTCCTTGACGCTCACCGCCCCGGTGGGGTTGGGCCTGGCAGCCGGAATGCCCCCATAAGCTGCGCATGTCCCGACAGCAATTGTTGCAAGGGCGTTGCCGCATACCTCTTTCGCAAGGTCTTTTGCGGTCTTCCCTCCGATACAGCAGTAGACCCCGCCGTCTTTCAGGGGGATAGACCCTTCAACTACTGCGATATATTTGCCCTTATGATTCTTCACAACGTCCGTAAGGGATTTCTCAGCCTGTGTCCCCGCCGGCGCCATGATCGTCTCATGGTAATCAACGGAGAGGATGTCAAGCACAAGCTCCCCGACGGTCGGCTTGCTCGCCCTGAGCAGGGCCTCGGTATCTCCGGCGCAGTCCTGGTATTCGAGCCACACAAGGACCGGTTTCTGCTTTTTCTCAAGGGCCTCTGCAATCCTGGGAATAAGGCTCGAAGGCAGCGCCAGGGTTGCCGCCATGGCGCTGCAGAATTTAATAAAGTCCCGGCGCGACACGCCTCGTCGGGAAAGCTTGTCGAATAAACTATCTCCCTCCATTTGTTTCCCCCCTTATGATATTTACTGGTTTGCATAAAATGTATGATAAAATCCGGACTCTTGTCAATGTTTTTTTTATAATTTCATAATGACTTGCTTACTGTAATTTGCCCTTGCAGAGTTTTTAAAGAGTTTTCAGTCTTTCCCTTAAAATATATGCCTGGCCGAGAGATACGCCGGCATCATTACAGGGTACGTTCTCATTGGTATGGACCTCAAACCCGGAGGACAGCAGCCTGTGCAGAGAATTTTCCAGGAGATACATGTTTTGAAAGACTCCGCCGCTGAGCACAATCCGTTTAATCCCATATTTGCGGCTGATGCGTCCGGCAACTTCAGTTATTACTTCTGCAAGCGTGTTGTGGAACCGGGCGGCAATCAGACCTTTATCCACCTGATTCTCCATACTCTCAAGCATGGCCAGGATCATCGGCGAGAAATCTACGATAAAAGGCTCCCCATCTGAAATTCTGACGGGAAACACCTCCGGGCAGGAGGAGCGGGGGATTATACTCTCAAGGGCGATGGCGGCTTCGCCCTCGAAAGTGTTTTTATCACATATTCCCGTAAGCGCGGCGACCGCATCAAACAGCCTGCCGGCGCCTGATGTAAGCGGGGAGAACTGCCCGGCGTCGAGTATTTTTAATATGCTGCCGATTTTATCCCTCCCGTACTTTTCAGTGAATCCCGTGGAATCAAAATACCCCCGGATTTTATCCTCCTTAACGGAATCAGCGATATAACTGATCGCGGTCCTCCAGCATTCCTTTACGGCGCTCGCGCCGCCCGGCAGCGGAATATACTTGAAATGTGCGGCCCTTATGAAACCCTGCAGATCGCACACAAGGAACTCGCCTCCCCACAGATTACCGTCCGTGCCGTATCCGGCGCCGTCAAAGGTGATGCCGATAACCCTGTCCTTTATCCCCTTTTCAGCCATGACGGATGCCGCATGAGCATAATGATGCTGTATTCCGTAACTTCCGATCCCTGTCTTGCGGCTGAGGTCCAGCGCCCAGCGGGAGGACAGGTAGGCAGGATGCAGATCATAGGCGAGGGCGAGGGGGTTCGACCTGTAGACCTGTTTGAGGTTCCCGAGGGCCTCTTCAAAAAAATTCAGGGTCTCAAGATTCTCCATATCACCGATATGCTGGCTCATGATGGCATAAGGGCCTCTTGTAATGGTAAAGGTGTTTTTGATATCAGCCCCGCAGCCCAGAACATCGGGACCGTCGTCTTCCAACCGGATAGACTCAGGAGCAAACCCGCGGGAACGGCGGACGAAAAACAGCGGCGGGTAATTGTCTTTGCTCTTTAACTCGTTACTCGTTACCCGTAATTTGTTAACGCCTTTTTTGACCACCGAGTCATCGACCCTCATGAAAATATCCCTGTTGTGCAAAAGAAATGCATCGGCAACAGCGGAAAGCCGTATGAAGGCATCCTCGTTATCAACAACTATCGGCTCCTCCGAGAGGTTCCCGCTTGTCATAACCAGGGCGGAAAAGCAGTGATGGGTGATGGGTGATGAGTGATGAGTCAAAGGATAATGGAACAGGAGGTAATGCAGGGGGGTGTAGGGCAGCATGAATCCCAGGTATTTATTGTTCGGCGCAATTTCAAAGGGGAGAGCTGTATCTGCCCTCTTTCCCAGGAGCACTACCGGCCTGCGCATGTCATTGAGCGCTCTTCTCTCATCTTCCGAGACCTCGCAGAAACGCCTAATCGTTTCAACGTCAGGCGACATGAGAGCAAACGGCTTATTATTCCTTCTTTTCCTTTCCCTCAATCTCCTGACGGCCGTCTCATTCGCGGCATCGCAACAGAGGTGAAACCCGCCGAGCCCTTTAACGGCGACAAGAGCGCCTTTCCTCAAAAGTTCTATGGTCCTCCTTATTGCCTCTCCTCCTGTGGGCTCATCACGGACCTCATGCCTTATTCCTTTATTGTCCCGCACCGGGGAATGTGCAACGCGCAACGACACGTGCGGGCCGCACTCGCTGCAGGCATTGGGCTGCGCATGAAACCTGCGGTCCTCGGGATTGTGATACTCCTCCGAGCAACGGGAGCACATCGTGAATTCCGACATCGTCGTATTCGGCCGGTCATAAGGAACTCTTTTGGTGATGGAATACCGGGGGCCGCAGTTCGTACAATTTATAAACGGATAAAGATACCGCCTGCCGGACGGATCAAACAGCTCCTTCAGGCAGTCATTACAAATGGAAATATCGGGAGAGACGAGCGTGAAGCTGCCGCTGTCAACGCTGTCGATAATTATGAAATCCTTGCGGCCGCATGAGGGGAGCTCCCGTATGTCTACCGAATCTATTCTGGCAAGAGGGGGGTAATCGGTTTGAAGGGCCTCAATAAATCCGTCAAGCGTATCGCCTTCGGCCTCGATCACGACGCCGTCCGATGTATTTTTCACAGAGCCCTTGAGGCCGAACTTTTTCGCGAGGGAGTAGACGAAAGGCCTGAAACCGACACCCTGGACAACGCCCTTCACCGATATGCGAAGACCGCTCATATTGGAAAACTCAAAATGCAAAAAGAAAAATGAAAAATTATGTAATTCCTCAATTTTGATTTTTCCATTTTACATTTCGCAGCTCCCTGCGGGGAACCTGTTCCTGTTGCAGCACCTGCCCCGGAGCGCCGATATTACATCACTTTCTTGATAAATATCTCTTTTGCCAGCTCAGGATCTATCGCGATAGTCGTTTCGTCTATCTGAAGTACAATCGACGGCATTCTCTGGATCAGTTTTATAACCGCCCCCGGAATGATGCCGATGGAGCTCAAGCGGCTTATTCTCGAAGCGTCCGACGGGGTGATGAACACTATCTTACCCCTCTTTCCGACTTCGAAATCAGGAAGCCTGACCACGACCGGCTGGACGTCGACCTTGTATTTCTTGCAGCACTCCCCCCGTGGAATCGGTTTGCCATGGGGGCACGCAGGTGGATGGCCGAGGAAGGTGCATACGCTTTCGGTAAGCTCCTCGCTTAATATATGTTCCATCTTGCATGCATCCTCATCAACTACATCTTTCGAGAGATCGAAGACATCGGTAAACAATCTTTCGGCAAGCCTGTGTCTTCTTATAAGGCCCTTTGCCAGGTGTTTGCCCCGGGACGTCAATCTCATGGTATGGCCTTCTACCTCTGCGAGCCCGTCTTTTGCCAATGTGCTGATGAGCAGCCCGACCTCGGGATCATCGGAGCTTAGTTGAAATCTCTTGATATCGCTGTGTCCCTCCTCGTGCAAAACCCAGAGGAGCTCAAGCGCCTCATCGATTCTCTCTTTTTCCATTAAACCTCCTCAACAGTGTCAGTGATTAGTGTCAGTGTCAGTTAAAGGAATTTCCCCCCGACACTAATCACTGACACCGACACTTCCCTCAAACGGTAATTCCACATCCATCACCTTTTGAAAACTCTTCCTGTGTATCGGGCATGGGCCGTACTGCCTGATCCTGTCGAGATGCACCCTGGTTCCGTAGCCCTTATGCCTGTCAAAGCCGTAGTGCGGATACAGGGAATGATATTCGACCATGATTCTATCTCTGACGACTTTGGCGATTATTGATGCGGCAGCTATTGAGGCGCTCTTCGCGTCACCTTTGATAACCGGTTTCTGGGTTATCTTAATGGATGGGATCCGGAGGGCATCAATAAGGATAATATCAGTTTTTTTCGACAAGCCTGTTATTGCATTATGCATCGCCAGTATGGTGGCTCTCAGTATATTGACTCTATCGATCTCTTCCGCCCCGACAATACCGACGCCTACATCAAGGGCATTGATCAAAATCTCCCGGAAAAGCTGCTCCCTTTCGCCTTCCGGTATTTTCTTCGAATCCCTGACACCGTCTATTTTAATCTCCCGGGGCAGAATTACCGCTGCTGCCACTACAGGCCCTGCAAGCGGTCCCCTGCCTGCCTCATCGACCCCTGTAATGACCTCGAAACCATCTTTTCTTACGGCTTCATCGAATGCATAAGGGTCCATGTCTTAAAAATAAAAAATGAAAAATTCAAAATTGAGGAACCCCGCATTTTTTAATTTTTCTTTTTGCATTTTGAATTACTGCTGCGGCCTTTCCCTCTCCTTCTCTTTAACCTTTGCGGCCTTTCCCTTCTTTCCCCTGAGATAATACAACTTCGCTTTTCTTACATCGCCCCTCTTAAGGACTTCTATTTTATCTATTGACGGGGAGTGCACAGGGAAAACCCTTTCAACCCCGACGCCGAAGGATATCTTCCTCACGATGAAGGTTTCCCTTACACCGCTTCCCTTTCTTGAAATCACAACGCCCTCAAAAGGCTGGAGCCTTTCTTTATCACCTTCTACAACCTTGACATGCATCCTGACCGTGTCCCCGATGTTAAAAACCGGGACCTCTCTTCTAAAACCTTCCTCTACCGCCTTTATTAAACTCATCCTTCCTCCTCGGCATCATTAATACCTGTCTTACTTGAGCAAAGCTCGTTTAGTATATCATAATCTCTCTTACTCAATGCGGCCTTCCCGAGGAGGTCCGGTCTCTTCTGCAGCGTCCTCCTCAATGCCTCTTTTCTTCTGTAGTCCGCTATATCTTTATGGTTACCCGAAAGCAGGACCTCCGGCACCCTCATACCCATAAATTCCGGGGGCCTTGTATAGTGGGGATAATCAAGAATCCCCCACGTGAAAGATTCCTCCTTTGCTGATTCCTCATCCCCAAGCACTCCGGGGATCAGCCGGGCGACACTATCTATTATAACCAAAGCCCCCAGCTCTCCACCAGTCAGGACATAGTCACCTATCGAGACTTCATCATCAACAAGCGATTCTTTAACCCGCTCGTCTATTCCCTCATATCTGCCGCAGATGAAAAGAATTCTCCGCTTCTCCTGAGACAGGGATTCCGCCGCTGCCTGGTCATACCGCCTGCCCTGCGGGCTCAACATCACGGTGAGGCGCTCCAGGCCGTCAGCCTTTATCGCCTGCACCGCAGTGTACAGGGGCTCTATCTTCATAACCATTCCGGAACCGCCGCCGTATGGATAATCATCAACGGTCCTGTGTTTGTCCGTTGCATGGTCCCGGAGGTTGTATACCTTCACATCGAGCAATCCCTTCTGAACAGCTCTTTTCAGAATGCTCTCCCCTATGTAGGCACTGACCATTCCAGGGAAAATAGTAATTATATCAAAACCTATGCTCATATATAAAGCAAGGGGCGTTTCTTCCAAACGCCCCCTTTCAGTATACTATTTATGGAATCGTTCTTATTCTAATATCTCAAGAACACATCGCTTGCCAATCTTTGTACCGGCAGCTCCCAGGATGGTCCTCATTGCACGGGCCGTTTTCCCCTGCTTGCCTATAACCTTTCCGAGATCGCTCTGGGATACCCTGAGCTCGAATACGGTTGTTTTTTCACCTTCAACCTCGGCGACCTTTACCTCCTCAGGCTTATCAACCAGCGCTTTAGCCATCGTCTCGATCAATGTCCTCATCTCTCCACCTCCATATGGGTTTTAGCGATGCCCCGTTCGGGGATTCCAGTGTTACATTCCGGCCTTTTGCAAAAGCTTTTTAACAGTATCTGTAGGCTGTGCTCCCTGCTCAACCCAGTACTTTGCCCGGTTCAAGTCAACCTTTATTTCAGATGGTTCTTTTTTGGGATCATAGGTTCCAATGATTTCTACAAACGGGCCGTCCCTTCTTGCCCTCGAATCAGCCACTATAATTCTATAAAATGGTTTTTTATGAGACCCCAACCTTGTCAATCTGATTTTAACCAAGTAATCACCTCCTAAAATTCCGAGGGAATCATCCCTCAAGCTGCCCGAATAACTATCCTGTATATTCAGTTTTGGGGCAAAGCCCCTTTGAGAAGAACTTTAAAGTTTAATATATTCAACACTATTCATGCAAGGACCCGGCAAAAATCAGAACGGCAACCCCTTCGGAAGCCGGAAGCCCTTTTTACCTTTGAACATCTTCATCATCTTTTTCATGTCCAGATACTGCTTTACAAGCCGGTTTACATCCGTTGTGGTCGTGCCGCTCCCGATGGCTATTCTCTTTCTCCTGCTGCCGTTGATTATATTATGGTTTCTTCTTTCCTCAGGCGTCATTGAATTTATTATAGCCTCGATCTTTACAAATTCCTTATCGTCGACCTTCACGTCCTTCATCGCCTTGTTCATGCCGGGGATCATGCTCAGAAGGCTTTCCAGGGATCCCATGCCCCTGATCTTTTTCAACTGGTCCCTCAGGTCCTCGAACGTAAAGCTCTCTTCCAGTATACTTTTCCGGAGCTTCTCGGCCTCTTTCTGGTCAAAGGACTGCTGGGCCTGCTCGATCAGGGTAAGCACGTCTCCCATGCCCAGTATCCTCGAGGCTATCCTGTCGGGGTAAAAGGGCTCGAGCATATCTATTTTTTCGCCGATGCCGATAAATTTTATGGGCTTGTCCGTGATATTTCTTATGGAAAGCGCAGCCCCTCCCCGTGCATCGCCGTCCATCTTCGTGAGGATAATGCCGTCTATGCCTATCTGCTCGTTGAAACTCCTGGCCATAGTGACCGCATCCTGTCCGGTCATGGCATCAGCAACAAGCAATACCTCCCTTGGATTGACCTGCGCTTTAACACGCTTCAACTCATCCATGAGCGCTTCATCTATGTGCTGCCTTCCCGCGGTATCGAGGATCAGGATATCCCTGCCGTCGAGTTTTGCCTGCTTGAGGGCGTTCTCACAGAGCTGGACAGGATCTTTTATCTCCTTGGAATGAAAAACGGGGACATCTACCTGCTTGCCGAGCGTCACCAATTGGTCGATAGCGGCAGGTCTCTGGAGGTCTGCTGCAGCGAGCAGCGGCCTCCTCCCTTCCTTTTTGAAAAACCTCGCGAGCTTGGCGGAGGTGGTTGTTTTACCCGAACCGTTGAGGCCGATCATCATGATGACCGTCGGGGGGTTCGGCGCAAGCTGGATCCGCGTATTTGTAGCGCCTAAAAGCTCCCGGAGCTCATCGTGCACTATTTTTACAACCTGCTGTCCTGGAGAAAGGCTCTCCAGAACCTCTTTCCCCACCGCCCTATCCCTGATATGCTGAATGAATTCCTTTACAACCTTGAAATTTACATCAGCTTCGAGCAGGGCAAGTCTTATTTCCTTGAGGGCAACATCGACGTCCTCTTCCTTCAGCAGGCCTCTGCCCTTCAGTTTTTTAAATATGGAATCTAACTTGTCGCTTAATGACTCAAACATCATCCTACCCCTTGAAGTTTTACAGCAGTGCTTCTATTTCCTTTGATAGCGTATTTGAAAAATCGGGTATCAAGCCGATGTGTTTGTTCCTGATTTTTCCCTTTCTATCAATGATAAAACTTGTAGGAATGCTGATCACCCCATACTGCTTGCTTGTCTTTCCGTCATCCATCAAGGCCGGATAGGTAAGGCCGAATTCTTTCACAAATGAACTTACCGCAGCCTTTGCTTCGGCTCCCCCGTCAAGAGATACGGCAAGTACAACAAATCCTCTGCCCCTGTATTTCTCGTATATGGATTTTACATCCGGCGCCGACATCTGACACGGCGGGCACCACGAGGCAAAGAACTCGAGCATAACAACCTTACCCTTATAAGTGTCGAGGCTTACCTTATTATTGTTCAAATCGGCAAGGACAAATGAAGGGGCAGCAGAGTTTTCTGTACTTGCTGCTCCTTTTTCACCTTTTGAGCAAGAAAAACACACGATGGCAAGACAGAGTATCAGGACAAAACGAAACAGCCTTCTCATAGGTTTTAACTTCCGAGGAGTGCGTCTATCTTAGCCTTAAGCTGCGGCTTGGGCACTGCACCTACGACCTGGTCAACTTTCTCGCCTCCCTTAAAGAACATAATTGTGGGGATCCCCATAATTTTATACCTGCTTGCGATATCAGGATTTTCATCCGTATTCAACTTTCCGACTTTCACTTTCCCGGCGTATTCCTTTGCCAGTTCCTCAACTGTCGGAGCAATCATCCTGCAGGGGCCGCACCATACCGCCCAGAAATCAATCATCACCAGCCCGCTACTCTGTATAACCTCCTGGTCCCATGCAGCGCTTGTAAGCTCAACAATACCTTCAGCCATATATCCTCCCGCTTATTAATCTATAAGATTCAAATCCTTATTAGAAAATTATAGTTTTTGAGCAAATGTTTTGTCAATTTACCGGCACGAGAGTAAAAGGTTGAAGGATGAAGAAGGAGTTGCCTTATCTATGAATATGCGGATTTATCGCCTATATCGAAATGTATAGGCATAAATACCTTCCTGAAGGTAAACAGGATAAGCATCGCCGCTATGAAAAGGAGTCCGTATGAGGCGCCCCTCATGGTCATGCCCCCCGCTGCCAGCATCGCAAGGTAAAGCGGCATAGTCAGAGCGATAAGATATCCTTCAATCAACTTGAAACAGAATGCCTCTTTTGCCGTTATAAAACCGAGACAGCCCGTCAGGGGGATAAGGAGCAGCAGCCCGTAGGGCTTGTCCACAAGAACACCCAGGATATCTCCCCTCCCGTCAAAAAAAAGCAGTGCCAGCGCAAGAAGCGAGACATAGTACAGTTTTTTCAGAAACCTGTGAAACTTGCTTATATAGAGGTGGATAAAAAACACGCTCATGCCGACAGACGCGTAAAGCAGTATTATTAATATGGAGAATTTCAGGCCGATTGACGTGTTGTTCCGGTAATATGACGGGCTGGACGCAATAAAGGCGATCACCGAAATAATGAGCGATGACATAACAATGCCTGTCCTGTAAAGCACTACGGTAATCTTGTCTTCTTTAGTAAGGGGTTGGTATAAATTCTTTTCGCCCATATGTTTTATAATAACAGATCGGGATTGTTTTTTCAGTGCATTTTCTTCACCCTGGTACAAGGATATTATGGCCCTGTGCAATAAAAAAATATGCGCGGTAATCTCTGCCATATCGGCAGTAGTCGCTGTCGCGTTTCTCTTCCTCGCATATTCGGGCTATCTGAACCTTAAAAAGACATTACTTGCGGCAGTATCGGATAAGATGACCTCAGTTATCGGACAGCAGGTCACCATAGCCGATATCACCCCCGGCATTACAGCAGGCATATACCTGCACGACATTGTTATCAATAATCCCGTGGATTCCGGTCCCGGACAACTCCTGCGGATAAAGAGACTCAAGCTCGATATGCAATTATCCTATCTCCTGAAGGGCAGCCTGCATTTTAAGAATATCCTCGTCGATTCACCTGAGCTCACCTTAATAAAAAACAGTAGCGGCAGATTGAATGTTTCGGATAAGCTCAGGCAATTCCTGTCGAAGAAATCCACGCTCAAATACCAGGTGGACAAGCTCACCGTGAATTCAGGAAGCTTCGGTTTCAACAAAGATGAAAAATACAGGATTACCGGGGTCAATCTGAACATGAAGAACCTGTCTTCCGTCACTAATGAAAAAACCCTGGTTGAAAGCACTGCAGTATATTCCGGCACATCGAAAATAAGGATCGCCGGTTGGATCTACCTGAAAGACGAGTCGAAAAGATTCAATATCTCGGCTTTCTCCGAAGACTTTAAGCTCAGTGCATTTAAAGATTTCCTCAAAACATCCGCCATTGACGCCGGCAACTCGAAAATAGCTTTTGATATAAATGCGGATGGCGATATGGCGAGGGGTTTCAATCTTAAATCGGCAATCCTGGTCAAAAATCCGGGTTCAGCTTTCGTGAAAAAAAACATGGACGGCATTCGCCTGAGCGCCGATGCTTTTTTCAACTTGCCCGATAACTCCGTCCTTATCAACGGGATGTCTCTGCACGCCGGCAGCGCCTCTATTGTGAGGTTAACGGCTGCAATCAGGGATATATTCAAAAATCCCGCTTACGAGGCGCAGGCCAGGATCGACAAGCTTGACCTCTCTGCATTTAACTTCCCGGGGGATTTGAAAATCAGCGGGATAATGTCCTCGGATAATATACACCTGAAGGGGGTGTCCGGCAGGGCCATGCCTGAAATTTCAGGACTTGTGCATCTCAGTGATGCCGCTGTCCGGACCCAAAATATATCCGTTGGCGCTCTTGATGCCGATGTAAAACTCTTATCAAGGGGCGCACTATCCGCCCGGGCGGAAATATTCGCGCAGATTATGCGGGCAGGAGGATATTCTTTCAAAAAGCCGGCCGGGGTGAAATTACTGGTTGATGTACGAAGCGCCTCCGGGAAGATTGATCTGACCGCTGCTGCCGACATCTCATCAGCCGCGGTAGATATCAGGAACGACAGGACTGTCTCTCTGGATCAGGCCCGCTTCACCGCAAACGGCACTTTAAGGGACAAGGCCTTTACAGGCAGGAGCGCCTTTGATCTCAAGGAAGTGCGCTATGGAAATTACACTATTCACAGGTTGGGCGGCGCATCCGCGATTGATTACAGGAAAAATATACTTGCCCTATCATCCCTGAGTATAGCGACAAAGGATTTCAAGCTATCCGGCCGCCTGGTGAAAGCCATGTTCCAGGGAGAAGGGGAGTACTCGCTCGCAATGAGCGCTATAGATGCGGCGTATCCGGAGAAAAAGGCGGAAATGAAAGGGCTCAATCTGAATATAACCCTGAATACAGGCAGGGAATCGCCTTCGGGAAAATTCGCTTTCTCATCTGAAGGGCTCTTATTTCAGGGAATGGGGTCCGGCACTATATCAGGGAGCGGCAACTTTGATGATAAAAGATTTCATGTTGCTCTTGCCCGTGCAGAGGCGCTCGGGGGCAAGCTTGCGTTTATCGCAGACGGCAAAACTTCAGGCGGCCCCTTCCCTTTAAAAATAAGCCTCTTATCGGAAAACGCCGATCTCGGCGGCATCTCAAGAGCGGCATCAGGACTCCTCAACGTGCCCTACACGCTTTCGGGACAGCTCGGACACATCTCTTTTGATGGAACCCTGGATTCAGCCCGCTCCCTGCACGGCAATGCATCACTGGATGCGAAAGGCGTTTCTGTCCGGAAACCGGATGCCAGGCGGAATGTCCTTAAAGATGCGGCGCTCAATGCACAGATTATATTTACCGGGAGTGACCTTGAATTTAAAGCCGGTGCAGATATCAAAAACACCCCGATAAGGCTCTCCGGCACGGTGAGGGAATTCGCCGGACAGGGCAGAACCGCACGGATAAGAGCAATTCTGCCGGAAGTAAAGGCGGTGGAGATCAGGAATTCCTTCTGGGATTCCTTCCCCGATGCCCTTCTCTATGCCGGACTCGACGGCTCTTTGTCATCAGAAGCCCTCGTTGACTACAGCAGCGGGGGGATAGAGGTCAAGGGGAATATTGTATTAAAAGGTCTCATGCTCACCGGCGAAAACGGCGAGTACTCCGCAGGCCCGGTCAATGGTTCTATTCCGCTCGCATACAGCAAACCCTCCGGCAGGCAAGAAACGGCGAGCCTGCCTGTTTTTGAACGCTCTGAATTTGAGAGCCTTATCAAGCAGTACTCCCGCGAGCCTGCGGACGGGTTCAGCAGGATCACTATCGGGCATTTGAATTACGGGTTCAGGCTGCTGGATAATATAAATCTCCGGGTCAGGCAAACAGGCACTGTTTTGCATATCGAAAGGTTTAGTGCTAACATATTCGGGGGGAAGATCTTCGGTTCTGCTGTTGCCGATATTTCCGGCGGGCTTGCATACAGGGCCGGATTTCTTGTCAAGGACCTCAGCATGGCAACGCTCAGCGATGCCATCGAACCCATAAAGGGATATATTTCGGGGAAAGTCGACGGCATTGCAAACCTGAAAGGCGCCGGAAGCGGCATTTCCCGGCTCATCGGCAAGGCGGATTTCTGGACGTACAGCACTAAAACCGAGAAGACAAAGATAAGCAGGGAGTTCCTCCGGAAGATCGGAGGCCCTACCGTAAAAGCATATCTGAGGGACAGGCCCTTTGACAAAGGGATAATGAGCCTTTATATACAGGATGGATTTGTGATCTTCAGGGAGCTTGAGATTTCGAACAGGAACCTTTTAGGTATACAGGATCTTTCTGTAAAGGTTGCGCCCTACAATAACAGGATCGCAATCGACCACCTCATGTGGACAATGACCGAGGCGGCCCAGAGGGCGAAGAAAGACCGTTAATAGCAAGGAGGAAAAGTACATGGAAAAGTATCACAAGTTTTTGGCTGCAGCACTTTTATTTATCGTCGCATCGTGTGCTGTTATCACGGTAAACATCTATTTCCCGGAAAAGGACGTAAAAGAGGCTTATAAGAACCTTGAAAAAGAACTGATGGGCGCCGATAAAAATACACAGGATAAAAAACCCGAAAGCCGGCCGCAGGGGCGGCCTGAGGGAAAACCCGAAAGCTCAATAAGATTCGAACTGGTCACACCGGCATATGCCCAGGAACCGGGACTTGCCGATAAGATATCCGAAATCGTAAAGAAGATGCCCGACGTAGTGGCTGCTTATAAAGAGATAGGCGCACGGCTTCCTGAAATCGACAAGGTACAGGACAGAGGCGCAGTCGGGGAGGGGAACGACGGGCTTCTGGCCGTAAGGGAAGGCCCTTTGAGCCCTGCCGAAAAACAGCTTGTCGATATGATGAACGAAGACAGAAGGACTATCATGAGGGGCATGGCAAAGGCCATTATCAGGATTAACAGGGCGCCTGAAACCCAGGAAAACCTCAAACAGGTTATCCCACAGGCGACCGGGCAGTTCGCTTCGATCAGGCGGGATTCAGCCAAAAAGGGATGGTGGATCCAGGAGCCCAACGGGAACTGGACAAAAAAATAGGGCTTTAGTACTCTGTCAAACTTGCAACCCCAGGGGACAGTCCCTATTCTACGACTTCGCTTCGTCCGTAAATAGGGACAGTCCCCGGCGCAAGGAAAAAAAATCCCCTCTATAATTTAAGATGCGCCTTTTAATTAGCAACAATACCATAAGGAGCCGCTATCGCTATGATACAACTGTCGAGAACGAAGCAGACCGTGTGGGATCTCTCCCGGCTTTTTGAGAGTGACGATGACCCCCGCATAAATGAAAAAAGAAAGATAATCGAACAAAAAAGCTACGCTTTTATCAATAAATGGAAAGACCGGCAGGACTACCTCGAAGATCCCGACGTGCTCAAGCAGGCCCTGGATGAATATGAGGTCTGGCTGAGGTATTATGCCGAGGGCGGGGATGAGGGGTATTATTTCTGGCTCCGCACCCAGCAGGACCAGAACAGCCCTGAACTCAAGGCCAAGTTCAACAAGATTGAGGAATTCAGCCGCACAATCCAGACCGATATCCAGTTTTTCCAACTGCGGCTGGCGAAAATCCCTGAAGACCGGCAACATACGTTTCTTGAATATGGGGGGCTGAGGGATTATAAACACTTTCTTGCGCGGATATTTGCGGAGTCGAAATATTTATTGAGTGAGCCTGAGGAGAGGATCCTGAACCTTAAAGCGCCGACGTCTTACTCCAATTGGGTGAGAATGACCTCCGGGTTCCTGGCAAAAGAGGAAGGAGAGGTAATCGCGGAAAACGGCAAGAAGGGCATTAAAAACTTCTCGGAGATAATCAGTCTCATGGACAACAAGGACAGGAAAGTGAGGGCTTCCGCGGCAAAGACGTTCAATAAGATATTGGGCAGGCATTCCGAAGTTGCAGAGGCCGAGATGAATTCCATACTTGCGAACAAAAAGACGGATGACAAGCTTCGCAAGATCTCAAGACCTGACCTTTCAAGGCATATCAGTGACGATATCGACAGCGAGGTTGTCGATGCGCTCCTGAAATCAGTGTCCCGCAGGTTTGATATACCCTCCCGGTACTATACGCTCAAGGCCACGCTCATGGGGGTTAAAAGGCTGAAATACCATGAAAGAAATGTCGAGTACGGGAACATCGGCAAAAAATATTCCTATACCGAATCAATAAGACTTATTGAGAGGGTTTTCAGGGAGCTCGACAGTGAATTCTCCGATATTCTCTCGGAATTCACCGGGAACGGGCAATTCGACGTATACCCGGGGAAAGGCAAGGGAAGCGGCGCCTTTTGTGCGCACCGCCTGGTTTCCCAGCCGACCTACATACTCCTGAATCACACGAACAGGCTTAATGATGTTCTGACCCTGGCCCATGAGCTCGGGCATGGAGTAAACAATGAGCTCATCAGAAAGAAGCAGAATGCCCTCAATTTCGGAACCCCTACGTCGACTGCCGAGGTTGCCAGCACATTCATGGAGGATTTCGTGCTCCAGGAGATACTCAGGAAAGCGGACGACGAGACAAGGCTTGCCATAATGGTGAAAAAGCTCAATGACGATGTCTCCACCATTTTCAGGCAGGTGGCGTGCTATCGTTTCGAGCAGGAGCTCCACAGCGAATTCAGGCAGAAGGGCTATTTATCGAAAGCGGAAATAGGCGCATTGTTCCGGAAACACATGTCGGCATATATGGGGGATTCCGTCGAGCAGTCAGCGGGATCTGAAAGCTGGTGGATATACTGGAGCCATATCCGTTATTTCTTTTACGTTTATTCTTATGCCGGCGGGCTTTTGATTTCAAAGTCCCTGCAGAAATCCGTAAAAGAGGCCCCCCTGTTCATCGATAAGGTCAAGGACTTTTTATCGGCAGGATTATCCGATTCTCCGAAAAATATCTTCAGGAGGCTCGGCGTGGATATAACGGATAACGGGTTCTGGAACAAAGGGCTCGACGAGATAGAAAGCCTGCTCGGAAAGACTGAAAGGCTGGCAAAGCATTTAGGCAAGATCAAATGACCTTTACACCTGTGATTTCCATATTTAAATTCTATCAGAGAAATGCAGGAGGGGCTATTTACCCCGTTACGGCAGACAACGGTGCGGAAAGAATATCACCGGGAGCACGATAAATCCCGGTTACTTCCGGACTTTGCCGAATCTTTCCTTTAATACTTTCTCAACCGTTTGCGGTACAAGCCCGCTCACCGAGCCCCCGAAAGATGCAATCTCCTTCACGATTGTCGAAGTAAGATAGGAGAATTCCTCCGACGGCATCATGAAGACAGTTTCTATGTCCATCGCCAGCCTTCTGTTCATCAACGCCATCTGGAACTCATATTCGAAGTCCGATACGGCCCGCAGGCCCCTTATGATCACAATGCCGCTCTTTGATTTTACATAATCGACAAGGAGCCCGTTAAATTCTTCCACCCTGAGTTTCTTATATCCCTTCACCGATTCCCTTATCAAGTGCAATCTCTCTTCTATGCTGAAGAGCGGCTGTTTTTTAGGGTTATAGGCGACAGCGACGATCAGCTCATCAAAAATCCTCAACCCCCTTTCGATAAGGTCGAGGTGGCCGTTGGTTACCGGATCGAATGTCCCTGGATAGATAGCTAATTTCATAATAGTGTTGCCGAGTTACAGCGTTATAGCGCTCTTAGGATTATAGCGCAAAGCGTTATAAAGTTCAAAGCACATTCCTTTTCGCCAGCAATTCTCATTCTGAAGCAAATCCCCCCTCGCCCCCCTTTGGAAAAGGGGGAGGTAGTGTGGTGTTTCAGAAATACATGGAATAAGTCTGTCATTCGGCAGCGAAGCGAAGAATCTTGCCGTGAGATTGCTTCGGGAATCCTTCCCTCGCAATGACAGTATCAACACCGAGGGGACTGTCCCTATTTACCAACAGTAGGTGGTTTACCACGGACGAAGCGGAGCGGAGTCGTAGAATAGGGACTGTCCCCGAGACACCCGATAAACGCCCAGGGAGGTATCGCCGTATTTGTAGCGCTTTCCCAGTTCCAGACTTCCTATTATCTCAGGCAGAGATATCTTTGAGGGGTGTTCGGCAATCACAATTCCGCTTTCGCTCAGGATCTCCCTGCCGTCGATCAGGGGGAGTATCGCCTGCAGTTCCTCCGATGCATAGGGCGGGTCAACAAAAACAATATCAAAAACGGATTCGGCTTTTTTCACAAAGACAGCGGCCTTTTCTCTGATAACATCCGCCCTGTCTTTAAAACCGAACTTTTCAGTCAATTCCCTGATTATCTTGACACGCAACACATTTTCATCGACAAAAACGACTCTTCCGGCCCCTCTGCTCAGGGCCTCGATGCCCACAGCGCCTGTCCCGGCATAGAGATCCAGAAAGCGGGCGTCGATTATCCCGGCGCCGAGGATATCAAAGACCGCTTTTCTCACCTTTGCAGAGGTAGGCCGCAAATCACTCCCTTCTCCCTTTTTCGTAAAGGCCTTCTTCAGCCCGACCTTCCTCCCCTTTGCACTCCCCCCGGAAATCCTCATGTATTACCTGCCTCGGTTCTTTATTCTCTAAACCGAACATGAAAAAACATCTTAAACCATTGCCGTTCAAAATAATCTGAAGTCATTCTATCCGATCCCGTAAAACAAAGAGCCGGGTGAAATTTCGAATTGGGGATTTTGATATTGTTCAGAATCCGGTGCTCAGGATTTAGGATTTTATTTCAAGGCAGCGCCGTAACGGCGTCCACAATTCCCTTTGGTGTCGCTTCCACGATGAACGTCTTTACCCCGAGCACTTCCTCTATGTCCTGCCTTGATACATCGTCCAGAAGGACCTCAGTCCCCTCCCTCATGACAATGTCCGGGACAAGGAGGATATCATCTTTCTTCAGCGCCTCCGGAAGCGATTTCATCAGGTCCCTTCCCGTGAGGAGCCCCGCAACCGAGACACTCGCACCGAAGAATGTGTTTTCCACTGCAACGGCCTCGATATCAACACCGCTCTTTTTGAGCTTGCCGATGAATTTCGACAGGTAGGGATAAAAGGAAACACCGGTGAAGGTAACGAATCTCCTCTTCCTGTTTTTATCCGCGCTCTGGACCGGGTTGGGGACCCTTACCCTCCTCGCCTGATGGATAAACTGCGGAACCATGCCGACCCCGTTCTCTATCTGCGGGAGCTCCCCGTATTCCGGCAGCGGAGGGAATTCGGCCTCAGCCTTGATATACAGCTCATCGGCTCCATAGACAATGCACTCCCCGTGCTTTCTCTTGAACCTGGACTGGAACTTGTGAATGAGCTCGAGAGCATTCGCCGCCTCCTCTTTCCCGACGGGTCTTATTTCCTTTTTCCTGTGAGCCGTAAGTCCGACAGGGACTACGGCAATCGACAGGACATACGGATAGAACCTGTACAGGTCCGCGATGGTCCTTTCCAGCTCCCTGCCGTCATTATGCCCGGGGCACATTACTATCTGCGTGTGCAGCCTTATTTTGTTATCAACCAGGAATTTGATCTCTTTTAAGATGTCCGCAGCCTTCTGATTGCCGACCATCCTGTTCCTGATTGCGGCGTTCGTGGAATGGACCGAGATGTAGAGCGGGCTGAGCCTCTGCTCAACGATCCTTTTTTTTTCAACGGCGGTAAGGTTGGTCATGGTAATGTAGTTCCCGAAAAGAAAGGACATCCTGTAATCGTCGTCCTTGAGGTACAGGGTCTTTCTCATTCCTTTCGGGAGCTGGGATACGAAACAGAACACGCAGTTATTCATGCATGACCTGATCTTAAAGGGTTTCAGCACGATACCGAGGTCTCCGGTTATGTCGGAGCCGGGTCCCGCATTAACGGTTATCCTTTCCCTGTTCCTGCTCACAAGGAGTTTCAGGTCCTGCTCGCTGCTGTAGAACATCAGGTCTATCGCGTCATTGATCTTGTGGCCGTTCACGGAGATAAGCTTGTCCTCCGGCTGCAGGCCCGCTTTTTCGGCGATACCGCCCTTCCGTATTTTCTCTATTTCAACCCCGGAGTTACTTTTCACCTGCATGCTTTAATCCCCTGTAAATGTATTGAAGCCCCGAGACAATAGTCAGTGCTGCGACTGTCCACAGCATCCAGTCGCCAGGCAGCGGGATGCCGTCACGGTTGATCGAAAGGAGCGTATAGGCGATGAGCAGGAGTTGTGATGCTATGGCGGCCTTGCCGAACAGGGACGGCTCTATCCTCGTCACATGGTAGATGAGGTACAGGAGGAGCCACCCCAGTGTAACGATCAGGTCACGGCTGATGACCGTTATGGTCAGCCATTTCGGTATCCAGTCGTAGACCGAGAAAAGGATGAACGATGTTACAAGCAGAAATTTATCCGCAAGGGGATCGAGGAAAGCTCCCAGCCTTGTCTGCTGGTTTGTAAGCCTGGCCAGGAGCCCGTCGAAGGCATCGGTAACACTTGCAACAACGAAAAGAGCCAAGGCGTAATTATACTTTCTGTATATGAGTGCGGTAACAAAGACAGGTATTATGAGAATCCTGATAAAAGTGATGATATTGGGTATATTGAGAACCCTCATGGCATATTAAACGGAATGGATGCAACCTTTAAATTAACCCCTGTCTTTTTATAACAGGAAGCAAGGCCGGCCGATCCCGTCAAGCGTCCGGCAGCGTATGGCCCGTTGACGAGCATGAGAAGCGCCCGTGCATGACACTGCTCCAGCTTGAAGCCGTGATCCGAAGCGCTGCCAAAGGCGGAAAGCAGCTTCTTTTCCGCGCGGGCCCTTTTACCCTCCATGAATTCGATCTCTCCGAGCGTCATATCGCAATATATGATCCCCCTCGGATCCTTTGTCTTTTTGAAGTTCTTCAGGGCCGTGCCGATAGAGGCCCTGGCGCCCGCGAAATCCCCTTCCATCTTGCAGACATTGGCAATACTCCATAAGGTATAGGAATAGCTGACTATATCACCTATCCGGCCGTATAGATGCCCGGCCTTTTTAAAATGCCGCATGGCCTCACGGTAATTGTTCGCCATCCTGTGCGCGTTGCCGATCCCGCAGTGCGAATAAGCGGCGCCGAACGTATCTTTCAAGCCGGCGAACATTTTATTCGCCCGAGTATAGTATTTAAGGGACTCCTTGTATTTCCCCGCAACCCGGTGAGCGCCCCCGAGCCCGCACAACGCATAGGCAATGCCCGGCTTATCATTTATTGAAGAGAAAACAGTCTTTGAGCTTTTGAATTTTTCGATGGCCTTTCCGATATCCCCGGCAACCCTCAGGGCGCCGGCTTCAGCCCACAGGGAAAAGGCCGCCCCCCTCCTGTCGCTCTCTTTGCCGTAGGTCTTCTGCGCAGCGGAAATAAACTTCACGGATTCCTTCCACATGCCCATAGCCCGTAAAGACAGGCCCATTCCCACCATGCAATCCGCGGCAGACAGCTTATTGCCCAGGGCCTCGCATGCCTCCAGCGCCTCTTCGTAATTTTTGATGGCGCTGTCAAAATCTCCGGTCATCCTGTATATATCGGCTATGGCCAGCGTCGCATCGAGAATACCGTCAAGGTCGCTGTGCCTCTTGCTGAGAGACAGGGCTTTTTTGAAAAGTTTCAGGGACTCCACATACCGTGCCTCTCCCCTTAAGTCCTCAGCCTCTTTGATTAATCCAAAAATCCTGTCTTTCATTCCTGGTCTTCTCCCCTTACTCCCCTCAAAGATTCCCGGATACTCTTCATCAGATCGTTGTAATTTCCCGCATTGAAAAAGGCGGAGCCCATCACGAGAATATCAGCGCCTGCAAGGGCTATCTCCCGTGCGTTATCGGACTTCACCCCTCCGTCAACCTCGATGGGAATGGCAAGCCCTTCCTTTTCCATGGCGCCCTTCAGCGCCTTTATCTTATCCAGCACGAACGGGATGAACTGCTGTCCTCCGAACCCGGGATTCACGGACATGAGCAGCACCATATCAAGGTCGGGCAGTATATTATCGAGCATGCACAGGGGAGTAGCCGGGTTGAGAGATACGCCCGCTTTCACTCCGTATTCCTTTATCAGGTGGACAGTCCTGTGGAGATGCACGACGGCCTCTGCGTGAACAGTTATATAATCCGCGCCCGCTTTGACGAAGTCCTTTATAAAGTCATCCGGCCGCTCTATCATCAAATGCACATCGAGAGCCAGCGTGGTAACTTTTCTTGCCGCCCCGACAATCGCGGGGCCTATGGTGAGGTTGGGAACAAAATGCCCGTCCATAACGTCCAGATGGAGCATATCCGCTCCCGATGCCTTTACAGCCTCGATTTCAGCGCCGAGTCTCATGAAGTCGGCCGATAAAACGGATGGAGCAATTTTAATCACTTTTCCTCCCTTTGCATTTATTCTCAGTTCAGCCGCGAGGGCATAGAAGACGGATATAATAACAAATTATCCGGGCTTCCGGCGAAAATTATAAAAGCAACAAGCAATCGTTGCGCCGGGGACAGTCCCTATTCTACGACTTCGCTTCGCTTCGTCCGTAAATAGGGACAGTCCCCGGCGCAACGATGTCGTAGAATAGGGACTGTCCCCTGTGACGCTGTGACGCGCTTTTTTCAACTGATTTACGGCTGCTCGGGCTGCTCCTGAACCTTTACCTTAGCCCCTTCCTCATATCCCCCGAGGCTGACAATAACCTTGAAAGCATCCCCGCCGCTTTCGTTTGTTTCGGGTCTTTGGGCCAGTATGACATTTTTGGGCGCCTTGTCCGAATGCACATAAATGATCCTGCCGATCCTTATCCCTTTATCGTTGAGCAGTGATTCAGCCCTGTCGATAGACTGTCCCACTACATCGGGTACATATTGTACCCTTGGTCCTTTGCTCAATACAATACCGATCTCCCTGCCTTCCTTCACCTTGCTGCCGGGAGGTATATCCTGCCGTATGATACTGCCCTGATGGATATATGAATCGTAATCCTCACCCTCAAACCGGATATACAGGCCCTTGCCTCTGGCCGTATCGTTGGCTTCTATCATCGTTTTGCCTCTCATGTCAGGCACCGTTACCGTTCTGCTGAAACTCAGCACCTTGAAGGTGAGGTGGCCTGAGAGCATACCGAGGATAAGCACTACAACTATGTAGACCGGTATTTTTATTAACTTTTTCATTTCAATCAATATCAGTGTCAGTGTCAGTGTCAGTGATTAGTGTCGGTAAGAGGGGTGAAAGGAATCCTTTAACTGACACCGACACCGACACTAATCACTGACACTGACACTTTCTTCAACCGTGCGGCAAAAAAGCCGTCCATATCATACCTGTGAGGGAAAGTCCTGTAAAAAACATGGCCTGAGTCCCTGATTTCAAAGCGCCTCAGGAAGTCGTAATCTCCCTCTATAATACTAAAACCGTGATTGCCCTGTAAAAATTCCCTGATTACCTCTTCTCCCTCCTCCGGCTCGGTTGAGCATACAGAATATACCATAATCCCTCCCGGCTTAAGAAGCGTTGATACTGCATGCAGGATTTCAAGCTGCATCCTCTTCAGCCTTATGAGGTCTTGAGGCCCGTGCCTGTATTTAACGTCCGGATTTCTCCTGATGACGCCCGTCGCTGAGCACGGCGCGTCGAGGAGTATGCGGTCGAAAAAGCAGCGGTCTGCAACCTGCCGGCAGTAATCGGAATTGTCCAGGTTTCTCACATCACACTGGATAACTCTGACCGATTTAAGGCCCAGCCTCGAAATGTTCTGTTCCAGGTGCTCCAGTTTTTTCCCATCGATTTCGACCGAGACAACCTCTCCCCCGTCCTTCATCAATTGGGCGATATGCGTCGTCTTCCCGCCGGGCGCTGCACAGGCGTCAAGGGCTCTTTCGCCGGGCAACGGATTCAAAAGGTATGCCATAAGCTGGGAGGCCTCATCCTGAACCATAAAGCCGGACGGCAGTATCTTCGACAGCCCGTCAAAAGAGTGGAAATCCTCAATGGTTATCCCCGCAGGTGAATAGCGGGCAGGCCGTGCCTTTATCCCGTGCTCGGCAAGCACAAGCAATGCCTCTCCCCTTTCAGCCCCGCTTCCCATCCTTATCGTGAAGGGCGGCACTTCATTGTTCTTTTCGGCAAGGCTCAAAGCCTCTTCAGTCCCGAACCGCTCAACCCACCGCCGCACAAGCCATTCGGGATGCGATGTTGTTATGGATATGCAGCCTACCGGATTATCCTCCGGCGGGGAAGCTATTTTATCCCTGTTCCTCAAAAAATTTCTCAGAACCGCATTAACAAGGGGGGCCTTTCCTTTATATGATTTTTCGACATCCACAGCTTCGTTCACAGCCGCCCATTCAGGGACCCGCATGGAGGTGATCTGGTAGACGGCGATCCTCAGGTTGTTCAACGTATCGGCCGGGAGCCCGGACGGGTTTCTCAGGAAATCCTTGAGCATCCAGTCAAGAGAATCCCTGTGCCTCAAGACCCCGTATACGAGCTCCATCAGGAACGCCCGGTCCCTTTTATCGAGATCGAAGGACAAATCCTCAAGCACCTCTTTAGGCTTCTTTGATTTCTTCAGGATATTGTTGAGGGCGATTACCGCAAGTTCTCTTGTGGGCGACACGTCACTACTCTCCGGCAACTTTCAGCCTTTTTATTTAACTGCTGCTTCCAAAAAATTGTATGGCCTCTTTTACCTTCGTCAACTCGACTCTCGTGTTCAGGCACGGGCCGAACGGCCTCTCGTTGGGGACCCCGATGACGGGCATGGGATAGGAGTCGGCTATGCCGCTGCTCAAATCCCTCTCGCAGGCAACGGCCACTATCGCCTCGGGTCTGACGTCATCCACTATGCGCCTCGCGAGATTGCCCCCCGTGGCGATAAAAAGGCTCAGGTCATTCTCCTCGGCGATCTGTATCAGGTCCTTGATCCCGCACCTGCCGCATCTTTTGCAGTTGTAGATGTTGTGGGTTATCCTGATATCGCATTCGTTTATCTGCAGGCAGTGCGGCAACAGGAGCAAGATCTTCTTTACTCCGCCTCCACGCGCCCCTGCCCTGACAAGCCTGTTGTTGAGATCAATAATGAACAGTTGGAAGGTATCCTTCCTGTCTTTGAGGAAGGCGCCGGCAAACATCAGCAAGGGATACAGGACCTTTAAAACAATCCCCCTGAGAAAATTCTTCATTCCGGTTACCGCCACTGTCTTTATGAAAATCCCCGGGAGGCCTTCTCGACGAGCCTCCTGCCCGATAGAAATGCCTTTGCAGGCATGATCCTCTTTCCTTCCGGCTGCAGCTCCTCTATCATTACGAGCCCCTTGTGAGCGCCTACAACCAGCTCTCCGCCGGAAGCCCTCTCGATCCTGCCCGGCACGCCCTCTCCCTCTACCGGCCTTACCTTTATAACTTTTATCATCTCGCTGTCCAGATATGAGAATGCAGAGGGCCACGGGTACATGCCTCTGACGAAATTGAAGATCTCCCCCGCGCTTTTGTTCCAGTCTATCCTGCCGTCCCCTTTTTTTAACGGCGGGGCAGCGCTCGCTTCACCCCTCTGGGGGACGGGTTTAATTTCCCCTGTCCTCATCCCCTTCATGGTCTCTATCAATGACTTCGCACCCAGTTCGGACAGTCTGACAGAAAGCGTCTCCGAATTGTCCTCTTCTTTTATCTCAACCGCAGCCTGCAGCAGCATGTCGCCCGTATCCATGCCCTTGTCCATGAGCATTATCGTGACGCCGGTGACCCTCTCGCCGTTTATCAATGCCCATTGTATAGGCGCCGCGCCGCGGTACTTGGGCAAAAGAGACGCATGCACGTTTACACAGCCCCTTTCGGGTATTTCGAGGACCTCTTCAGGCAATATCTTTCCGTAAGCCGCTACGATAATGAATTCGGGCCTGATCGACCTCAATTCATTATAGAATTTCTCGTTCCTTATCCTTGAAGGCTGCGCCACCCTGACGCCCTTCGATAATGCCAGGTCCTTGACAGGAGGGGAAGAGAGTACATGCCCCCTGCCTTTTACCTTATCGGGCCGGGTAACGGCGAGCACAACATCCTCTTGTGCATCAATAAGTGCTTGCAATGACGGTACGGCGAATCGGGGGGTGCCGAAAAAGATCAGGGACACTATGGAACCTCGTTATTCAAGAAGTCGTCATTTATTGTGATAGTTATTTATGGTTATTGATAGTTATTGAGTTACCTGTTGTTGCCGCATGCTATTCAATTTATAGGGTATGAACCATTACACAACGCTATCTTTCTTCTGCAATAATAGCTGCAAATAACCATAAATAACCTAATAACCTGCTTTTACCGCTTTCAGATAGCGCTTCTTGAAAAATTCTTTTTTTATGGTACTCAGCCGATCAACGAAAAGAACGCCGTCGAGGTGATCAATCTCATGCTGGAGCACCCGTGCAAGGAGTCCCGTGCCCTCGATTTCTACAGGGGTCCCCTTTATATCGAGTCCTTTAACGATAACCCTTTCCGCCCTCTTGACCACAGATGTATACTGGGGAACGCTCAGGCATCCCTCTTCGGAATCTACGAGTCCTTCAGCTTCAATGATCCGTGGATTCGCCAGGACAATAAGGGGGAACTCTTCTTCCTTGCTGCTTATATCGATAACGACGATCCTCTTTGAAACCCCGACCTGCGGAGCGGCAAGACCTATACCCGGAGCGGCATACATGGTCTCGACCATGTCGTCCACAAGACGCCGCACCGCTTCATCGATTTCCTTCACCGGCGAGGCTTTCTTTTTCAGGACCTCTTCAGGATACTTTCTAATCTCCAATACCGCCATGTGGAATTATAACATAATAACAGCGGCGCCTTACACCGGATGGAAGGAAGAAAACGCCGGTGAACAGTATCACCGATCAGCAAACCGGATACTTCCCCCTGCTCAGTTCCATGCAGAACCTGTTTATTCCCGAAAGCCCTTTCCCGAGGATCTCCTCTGCAGTCTTTGCAATTTCATTTACATTCCTGCCTTTTTCGAGCAAGACCTGGGCAGCAGCCGTTTGGGGGGTATCGACAGGAGTTCCTATCCTGCTTAGAAGAAGCACATATACCTCTTTAACGCCCTCTGTTTTTTCATAAATCTCTTTCGCAATTTTATGTGAGAGCACATTGTATATTTTACCGACATGGCTCACCGGGTTCTTGCCTGCCGCGGCTTCAGTCCCCATGGGCCTGTTCGTGGAGATGAGCCCGTTCACCCTGTTTCCCCGGCCAACCTGCCCGGAATCCGCGTCCTCGGCGGATGTGCCCAGAAGGCTCAGGTAGACTCCGCCGAGGCCCCTCCCCTCATGGTCCAGGGTATTGAAGTGGACACTCGTCTTCTTGAATTCCGTGAACCCGCCGAGAAATCCCGTCATATCCCGGTGCACAGCACGCTTCCTTTCAAAATACTCTTTTTCGGATTTGATGCAATGCGCAAGGAAAGGCATCGCTACAGTCATATCCACCTCATTACCTTCCCTGCGTCCCATGACTTTTATATCCTCGCCGGTTTCGGGAAATTTATTTTTGAACCCCTCTGAATTGAGGTATTTCTCCAAATCAAAAACAGCCCGCTCGGTAATACTCAGCGGATAATACCCGATTGCAGCGGACGTGTCATTTGCAGGCCTGACCTTTCCCGGTCTCATGAATATATCGGTAAGCTCCTCGGAGCCCGGCGCAAGGACAACGCGGTACTTCACATGCCGTTCCGGATCAACGAACCTCATATTATCCTTTATCCATCTCCTTGCGGCAGCTACCGCAATGTCATCAACGGGAATTTTCTTTCCCGCAGCGCTGAACGTTGCCCTGTCACCGATAGTCAGCTCCATGGGCTTCAAGACCCGGCCCCCGCCGAACCCGCTTTTGACCCTTCCGGCTGCAAGCAGTCCCTTGTCTATATTGTAGTGGAGGATTGTCCCGAACTCTTTCATGTACTCTTTCGATAAGGCGATGGAAATGGCTTCCATAATGGAATCGCACATATAGTCGGGATGGCCCGTACCCTTGCGCTCGACTATCTCGATGCGGTGTTCGGTGATGGATTTTCCCCTGAAAGTCTCTACAGTGATCATACGTCAGCCTCAAAAGACTATCAATAGACTATGTGTGCTATTCATTTGGCACGCTTCCATTGCTTCATTTATCTCAGGACAAATGCAGTCCCTGCTAAAGTTTATCATATTTTTTCGACGAGCCTTTGGCTTTCGAGACCGGGTACTTTGCCTCGTTCTTCCTGATTTTGTCCTTTATGGCAGCGACCGGATCTATCCCGAGGTCATTGGACATGAGCAGCAGATAAATGGCGATATCGGCAATCTCTTCTCTTACCGCATTCAGACCATCTCCGGCAAGATACTTCTTTACCTCCTCATCCGTTTTCCACTGGAACTCCTCAAGCAGTTCCGCCGCTTCAAGTACAATGGATATGGCGAGGTCCTTCGGGCGATGGAACTGCTCCCAATCCCTTTCACTGCGGAATTTGAGAAGCGAGTCGATTATATTTTTCGAGTTCTTGTCCATGGGGTGCACTAAGCTTAGCGGCACTGTTTTACTTACAATTTCATTTCCTTATCAATTATCGGTTGAAATGGTTTGGGCTCGTGGTTGGTGAATTCGTTAAATTGGTTTAAAAATTCAATATATGTATCCACGTCTATCGTGCCATCCTTAATAAAAGGATTATGTCGCTGAGAAGCAACCGTCTCCATATCCTTCCTCAGCGAGTCTGATTTTGAGAGCTCGACAAGTTCTTTTATTGCTCTGTCAGAAAGGCTCATTCCCCTGTACTCCTGCATATCTTTTCATACAGATCGTCCATTTCAAAAATACTGCAATACTTTTCTATCAGAGACCAATCAAGTCGGTCTTTGTGAATAGATACCAGCATCTCGATATCGGCTGTATCAAGCATCTCTCTCCCTGGATTATTTTTCATTGCCTGTATTTTCAATCCTATCAAATCTTCGGGTCTTAGTACCTTTATTTTTAAAGAACTGTCAAAAGCATCCTTCTCTTCCACCCTGCCGAGCATTTCCAGACTTGCCTCCCTGAAGGCATGTAAAAAATCCACCTCACCAAAGACTTTTAAGGGAGAAACATACTGCGAAACGTTTTCAGTCCCGTACTTGCACTCATACCCAAGTCCCTGCATAACACAATCGACCTTTTCCATATCATCCCGATTCACAAGAAAATCAATATCCGCGGTTGCCCTGCTCCTCCCCCATAATCCAAGAGCGAAGCCCCCGATAAAGGCATAGCGGATACCCGCCTTATCAAAAGAGGAAACAAGCTGCTCAATAACTTTTTTGAAGTCCATGTTACAGCCATTTTACCATATTCCTGACTGATAACATCTTGAAGTCTCTTCCTTGGAATATAATAAATGAGAGCCTTCATCTGCGCAGGAAAGAATCGGTTGTATTTTCATTATCCGGCCGCACAACTACCCTACCGGTGCAAGAAACAACATGCCCTCTGCAAACCCGCAACGAGCTTATGCAGCTCAGGATACTCCTCTTTTGCAAGGACGGCCTCTCCTTTAAGCACCCGCAAAGCCTCGGGAATATGTTTGAGAAAGTATTTCTTGCCTTTCACCATTGACAGGAATCCATATGCTCCAAGCGCCTGCATATGTCTCTGGAGACGGCAGGGGAGCAGTGTGGCCCTGAAGTCATGCTCATCGAATCCTTCTGCCGCACTGCTCATCCGGCCTATGTAATAGCGCACGAGACGCTCTCTCATGGTTTCTTCAAGCCGGTAATAGGGGTCCCACAGCAGGGAAGCCACGTCATAAGCAGGGGGGCCGATGCGCGCCCCCTGGTAATCGATCAAACGTGCCCTGCCGTTCGCGACCATTATATTCTGCGCTTGGAAATCACGGTGTATGATCGTTTTCGGGAACGAATTCACCTGCGAGGCCAGTCTGTGGAACTCATCCTGCAGGGCCTGATTATTTTCGACAGGCATGCCCCCGGCTCCCCCGACAAACCTCTCCATAAAATAACTTGTCTCCCAGCGCAGGTGGTCATAATCAAAAACCCTTTCCTGAAGCAGAGGGCATTCCGATACGTGCCCCGTCACTGTAGTGTGGAGCTTGATGATTATGTCCAGCACCCGCCTGTATATGTCTTCGATCCGGTCCTCATCCCGCGGGCACTTAAGCCAATTGTATAAAGACATGTCTCCAAGGTCTTCGAAAATTGCCCCCATTTTATCAGGCTCTTCTTCTATAAGCTCCGGGACAGGAATACCGTATGTGCGGAAAAAGCGGGAATACTCGATATGCCGCCGGAAGTCGGGACCGCCGGGTGCGCACCGCATGAGCACTGCTGCTTTGACATCCCGCCTTATCCTGAAATATTTTCTGTCCGAGCCCCCGGCGCCGATAAACACCGAGCCGTTTTCTACCGGGATGCCCATTTCCGATTCGTTCAGGTCAATCTTAAAATCAGGACCGATAATGCAGTTTTTATATATACCCTTCCCTACTCTGCTTCCGGGCAGCACAATGCAATTCTTAAGCGATGCTCCTTTACCAGTCATGCTGTCCTTTTCGATTACCAGATACCCGTCCAGTTCTGCATCAAGGCAGCCGCGCGCCGATGGATTTATGTACACCATTTCTCCGTCTGCTCTCAAAGTGTCCAGGAGAGTGGATGCATATGCGGCGGGAGTTCCGATGTCGCTCCAGAAACATCCGCTTACATCCAGGGTGCCGACCTTATATCCCCTGGCTATAGCACGCAGCCATGCGAAGACAACGCTTGATTTGCCTTCGGGCAGAAATGTCAGGAATTCAGGAGCATATACGGCGATGCCGGTAAAGGCTGTCCATTTCTCCGTACCGGGTTGCAGCGTGCGCTTCTTTCCAACCCCCCTGAGGAAGCCCTTTGGGTCGATGGCGACATTGTTGAACCGGGGACAATCATGGACGGCAAGCGTCGCAAGATTGCCCGACAAGAAATGGGATGCAACCAGGCTTTTTAAATCCATATCCGTAAATATATCCGAGTTGTGGACAAGGAAAGTGCTCCCGCTCAGGAAGCCCTCCGCATTCTTCAGCGCGCCCCCGGTATCAAGTATCGGGTCTTCCGGGAAAAGAGCGGTTCTCCCGTGGAAAACGGAGTTCCGCAGCCACTCTTCGATGATATCCCGTTTATAATGCAGGTTGACGCCGATTCCATCAAGCGACAGCAGCGAGACGTTCTCAAGAATGGTCTGCAGGACAGGTTTGCCCAGAATGGGAATAAGGGGTTTTGGTATATGGTCTGTTATCGGCCTCAGCCTTTCACCGAGACCCGCGGCCGGAATAAAGCACTTGACGGGTTTATCCATAGATAAGAAATCTTTTTCTTGTATTCTTTTGGAAACGGGAACCCTGCTCCGTCCACCATGCTTCCATCTGCTCAAGGTCATTTCCCTTGTCAAGCTCTTTCCTGAGCCTGTCGGTCCCCGCAAGGATATCTATGGGCATCTTTTCCAACTCGTATTCATAAGGAGGGTTCTTCCACAAGGCATGCTCAGGATAGAGCTCACGTACGGCTTTGAGAATTGCCGCTCCTGTCTTGAACGGTTTGAACTTCACCCTGTCAGTGATATGTATCTGCGCGCCTCCGCAGAGTTTGCCCGCATGTTTCTGGAAGGTCGGCTGAAAGAACATCGGCCTGAAAAACGCGCCGGGGAGTTTGAATGCCCTGAGCCTCTCAACCAGGACCCCGGGGTCTATGAAAGGAGCGCCGAATATTTCAAACGGACGTGTTGTGCCGCGTCCCTCGCTGAGCAGGGTCCCTTCCAGGAGGCACATCCCGGGATAAACAAGAGCGGTATCCAGTGTCGGCATATTCGGCGAAGGGAGCACCCACGGCAGTCCGGTTTCATCAAAATACATTTCGCGCTCCCAGCCCTGCAGCGGGATAACATGAAAATCGAGAGCGGGATAAAGCTCATCCTTCAAATAACCCCCTATCTCTCCGGCAGTCATGCCGTGGCGTACGGGAAGGGGGCGCCGTCCGACAAAAGACGCATAAGCCGGAGCAAGCACCGTTCCCTCTATAAGGGTCCCACCCAGGGGATTGGGCCTGTCAAGGACAACCACTGATTTTCCATTTTCAAGGCACGCCTGCATGCAGAGTTCCATGGTCCAGATAAAGGTATAGTAACGGGCGCCTACATCCTGCATATCGATCGCCATCACATCAATATCCTTCAGCATCGCGGGTTCGGGCTTCCTGGCATCGCCGTAAAGGCTGAATACGGGAAGCCCTGCCTTTTTGTCCGTGAACCCTTTCCATTCGATCATATTATCCTGGGTCTCGCCGCGGATTCCATGCTGCGGGCCGAACAACGCCCGCACCTCTATTCTTTTGGATTTCATGAAAAGGCCGGCCGCATGTTCGAGCCTTCTGTTCACCGAGGCCGGATGCACCACAAGCCCTACCCGCGCACCCTTCAATCCTTTAGGCCAGTTTTTTTCAAATCTGTCCAGACCTGTTTGAACGATCATAGAGCGAATCACCTCAATAAAATGCCGTCTCTTTGTGAATTGTTAATGATAAACGGAAAGATAAGGATGGTGCAAGTATGGACCGGATATCTCTCTTTCATTCCGCTTTCTTGCGCGCCGGAATTGAGATATCAGGATTTTCATCCAGGTACCTGCTTATCTTGTCAATAAAATCTTTCCCGTACCGTTCAAGTTTGGCCTCACCGACACCGCTGATTCCCCTCATGGCAGCTGATGTTGAGGGATAATGCCTGCACATCTCATGGAGGGTCTTATCGGAAAATACTATATAAGGGGGGACCCGCTGCTCTCCGGCAAGCCTCTTTCGTACTGCGCGCAGCAGCTCAAAGAGAGTTTCGTCGTAGGGCTCAAAGCCGCCGTCTTTCGCAGGCCTGCGCTTGTCTTCCGGTTCCTCCCTTTTCAAAGCCGTAACAATATCCTTGCCGCCACCGAAGAGAATGGAAGAGCCTTTTTGCGTAAGCTTCAATACGGGGTAGCGGTCGCCGTCCTCCCTGATTATGTCCTGGGCGATAAGCTCATCAACGAGAAAGCGCCAGTACTTTTTGTCTTTATGCCTGCCCGCGCCGTAGGTCTTGATCGTATCATGCCGGAGCGTGCGGATGCGCTTTGTATCGGCGCCGGTAATGATATCGATAATGTGCCCGGCCCCGAACCGCTGCTGTGTCCTCGACATGGCCGACATCAGTATCTGAGCATCTATGGTGATATCGATTTTCTCTACAGTTCCGGTACAGATATCGCAGGCGCCGCAATTGCCGGATGGATACTCTTCATCGAAAAATCCGAGGAGCTGCCTGCGCCTGCATACATTGTGCGACGCAAAGCCCACCGTCTGGTTCAATTTCCCGACGGCAATGGAACGGTCCCCCTCATCTGATACCCGGTCTATGAAATAACGGATCTTCGGTATATCTCCCCTGCTGAACAACAGGAGGCAATGGGCAGGCTCGCCGTCACGTCCCGCACGCCCGGTTTCCTGATAGTAACTCTCAATATTCCTGGGAAGGTCGGCATGCAGGACAAACCGCACATTGGACTTATCGATTCCCATACCGAAGGCGATGGTCGCAACAATTACAGTCACCTCGTCCCTGTTGAATGCCTCCTGATTGTTATTCCGCTCCCCCGGGGTCAGTCCTGCATGGTAGGGCAGGGCCTTTATCCCCTTTGATACGAGGAAAGCGGTTGTTTCCATCACCGCGTCACGGGTTGCGCGGTAAATTATTCCCGGTTCACCGGGATGCCCTTCCAGAAATTCCATTATCTGCGATTCCGCTTTCGACTTCTTTCTCACCTGGTAGAAGAGGTTCGGACGGTTGAACGAGGCACGTACAATATGAGGACGCCTGAGCCCGATCCTCCTGATTATATCTTCCTGGACCCGCTGTGTGGCCGTCGCGGTAAAAGCAGCGACAGGAACATCCGGGAACAGCGCCGCAATGGCCGAAAGACTCAGATAGTCAGGACGGAAATCATGCCCCCACTCCGATATGCAATGGGCCTCGTCTATGGCAAAGAGAGAAATGGGGACGGTCTTCAATACCTCGAGGAAATGTGGCATGGCAAAGCGTTCAGGCGCAATATAGAGCAGGGACAGGGAATTGTCCTTCAGGCTGCGGTATACATCGGACGCTTCCTGCGGGCCCAGCGAGCTGTTCATGAACGCAGCGGATATCCCGGTTGCCCGTGCAGCGTCTACCTGGTCCTTCATAAGGGAAATAAGGGGGCTTATCACCACTGCGGTCCCCTGCATCATCTTTGCAGGCAACTGGTAACAGAGCGATTTCCCGCCGCCGGTCGGCATGACGGCAAACACGTCCTGCTTGTTGAGGATGCTTCTAATGATGGATTCCTGATTGGGACGGAATGCCTGAAAGCCAAAGACCGTTTTCAAAACATTGAGGAGTTCCTGTGCAGTTTCAGGGTTCATTTTTGCCTTTGTTATATGCCTCTCTTTGTATTAGAACAAGCTGAATTTGAAATACTTCTTCGGATTTGCTTTTATGTCCCGCGTCAGGGTCTTCAGTTCCTCTACGGTCTCCCTGAGCCCTGTGATGGTCTCTCTCAGCTCTCCGGCAAGCGCTTTATCCTTGATAAGGGCGCTTGCAGCCCCTTTGCCGGAGTCTATCTCTTCCATTACGGAATTGAGCTGTTTGGACGCCCTGTTGAGGTTATCGTACAACGTAGGGTCTTCTATGAGTTTCCCCAGGGTTCCCGTCCCTTCATTCATCTTCTTGCTGAATGCCTCCAGCGACAATGAAGCGGACGCCATTTTATTATAAAGCGAGGGGTCCTCCATGAGCATTTTCACCGTACCCTGGGATTTCCTGAAATCCTTCACTATCTTCGATAAATTCGAGGTGGTCTCTTTCAGATCATTGTAAAGTGCAGGGTCTGTTATGAGCTTTGCCGCGACCCCTTTGCCTTTCTGTATCTCCCCGATGAAATTCCCGAGCTTGTCGATAAACTCCGTGGCCTTCTCCAGGGATCCAGTACTGGCATCTACAAGGTCCTTTATATCCGGCTGCGCCCTGCCCTTTATAGTGCCGCCGGGGCTCAGAGCCCCGGCCTCAAGAGTCCCATTGCTCAATTCAATGTACTTGTCGCCCAAAAGCCCCATAGTTATGATATTCGCTGTTGAATTCTTCCTGATATATTCCAGGGCATCCCTGTTGATTGCCATAGTTACCAAAGTGCCGTATTCGGGATTGAGGCTCATGCTCTTCACAAAGCCTATCTCGATCCCCGAGACCCATACCGGCGCCCCTTTTCTCAACCCCCTGACATCCTTGATCTGCGCCCTTATATCCACCTTGGGAACGAATATATTTTCAATACCGCCAGCGAAAAATACCGTCAGGAGTATGAGTATGACCGCAAGGGTGACGACTATGCCGACCCTGAGTTTCGACCACATAAGCTGTTTTTTTACATCAAACATTTTCTTCCTCCGTCAAACAGCAGTGACGAGTAACAAGTGACGAGTTTTCGGAATTACTATCTTTTAACCCGTTACTGGCTTAAAGTCAATTCGCTCAGGAATATCCGTATCTCAGGCACATCCGCATTAACGAGCTCTTCTTTATTTCCATCGAACACCGGCCGGCCCTCTTTCATGAACATAAACCTGTTTGCCACCCTCATCGCGTCAAATATCTTGTGGGTAACGATGATAAGGCCCCTGCCGCCTTTCGACAGATCGTTAATGAGCCTGCATATGTTGTCGGCGCTTACGGGATCGAGCCCTGATGTAGGCTCGTCATACAGAAACATCCTGGGATCGCACGCCGCCAGCGAGCGCGCTACGGCAACCCTCCTGTGCATGCCGCCGCTCAGCTCGTCGGGCATAAGGGATATCGCCTGCTCGACGCCGACGGTCCTGAGCAATTCCCTCACCCTCTTTTCAATCTCCTCCTCGGACAGCTTCGTATATTCCCTCAAACAGAAGGCGACATTTTCTTTCACGCTCATGGAATCAAAGAGCGCGCCTTCCTGGAAGACGATGCTGAACCTCATTCTTACTTCTCTAAGCTGGTCCTCGCCCTTGTTCGTGATATCTTCGCCGTCGATAATGATCCGCCCCGAATCGGGCTTTAAAAGACCCATTATCAATCTCAGTATGGTAGTCTTGCCCTCCCCGCTGCCGCCCAGGATCGCCACCTTCTCTTCAGCCTTGATGGAGAAACTTACGTCTCTCAGGACATGACGCGCATTGTATGAAAACCATACCTTGTCGAATACCATCATACGGAAAACCCCAGGGCATAGAGCAGTATTCTCGTAAGCACGAAATCGGACACTATTATCAGGATGATCGACAGCACAACGGCCCTCGTTGTCGTCTGCCTGAGCCCTACCGCCCCTCCTCTTGTCGTAAATCCCATATAGCAGCTTGCGCTCGCTATCAGAAAACCGAAGATAAACGGCTTGATCGCTCCTGAAAAGACATTCTCGAAGATCAGGATGTCACGTATGGAGCTCCAGTAAAAATAACCGCTCTGATGGCTCACGTAAACCGCTATGTAATATGCCCCGACAAGGGAAATCGCATCCCCGATTATCGTCAGGGCGGGGAGCATGATTATCGAGCTCAGGATGCGGGGTGTTACAAGCTTTTTCAGGGGATCAACGCCGAATACCCTGAGGGAATCGACCTGATGCCCGAGCACCATGGAACCCAGTTCGGACGCCATTCCTGATCCGACCCTCCCCGCAAAAACAAGTGCGGCGGTAACAGGGCCTATCTCCCTGATGATGGAGATGCCGACAGCTCTTCCCGTGTACATCTTGAACCCGAGCACCGACAGTTCAGCGGAAAGCTGCAACGAGAGGGCCATGCCGATGAAAAGCGAGACAAGGATTATAATGAAAAAAGAGCCTGCCCCGGCATAGTCCATCTGCTCTATCATATCCTTGAAGTAGAAGGGCCTCCTGCATATGCCTAAGAGTCCGCGTATGGACAGCAGATAGTAGTCCTGCAGATCGCTGATCAGGGCCTTTGTATTCAAGAATCAATCTCCCCGGTGTCAAAGGATGAAGGTTCCACCCTCTTCCATCTCCTGTGTATCCAGAGCCATTCTGACGGGTGCTGCCTTATATATTCCTCAATAAAGCTTGAAAGCCTCCTGGTATCTTCTATAAGCGCCTCCTCGGTGTCCCCGGTTTGCGCTAACTGCACCTCGGGATGAATGCTCAGAATATGCCTGTCACCGTCCCTGCTGATAAATGCCGGGAGAATGGCGGCCCCGGTCTTTCTTGCTATAAGCGCGGGCATTTTTGTCGTCCACGCGCCCCTGCCGAGGAAATCTATGATATACCCCTCATCCTTCAGCACGGCCTGGTCCATCAGAATCCCGACAACTCCGTTCTTTTTGAGCTCTGAAAGAATATTTTTCAGGGCGCCTTTCTTGTAAATTATCCTGTTTCCGTACCGGCTCCTTGCTTTTTCCAGAATCCTGTTCAGATAGGGATTGTTCTGAGCCCTTGCTATAGTGGAAATCCTGTCTTCACAGGCGCCGAATGCCAGCGCCATCAATTCCCAGTTCCCGCAATGGCCCGTTATGAACATTATACCTCTGTTGCGTGATTTTGCCTTCCGGTAATGTTCAATGCCTCTTATCTCAACGTTGCCGAGAATCCCGCTGCCGAACCCGAAATATATCTTCACCACCTCGGCGAATGATCTGCCGAGATTTACAAAACCCTCCCTCGCGACAGCTTCAGGGGGAGCTGTTGTTTTCAGGCCCCCTGCCTGCAGTGTTTTCCTGATATTCTCAACAGCAATCCTTCTCCTGCCGCCCCAGACGTAAAAAAGCAAAAGGCCGAGGACACCCCCGACCTTTACAGCGAATGTATAAGGAATTACGGCTATCGGAAACGAAAGTGAGGCAAACAGGGCAATCTCCAGCAGCCATCGTGCACGTCTCATGTATCGCGTGTACTGCGCTCCTCCTTCTATCCCTGATCCCTTCCCTTCATGTTTTCAAGGGCCGCCGACAGTTCGTCGATTCTCTTCATGAGATACTGTACCGCCCCTTCGGACTGTGAACCGTCGTCAGTGCTCCCGGGGCTGAGTGAGGACGCTACGGTTTCGGGTGTCCTCTCCCTCTTTCTTTCGAGGGCCGCGGATATTTCCTCAAGTCTCTTCATGACGAGATTATTTATCGTCCCTTCCGGATACGTGCCGTCCTCTTTCATCTCACCCGCGGGCACCCCGGCAAGTATCTCCAGCCCCTCTTCGACCCTATCAATGGGGTATATGGTGAAACTGCCGTTCTTGACCGCAGCAACGACTTCCTGCCTGAGCATGAGGTGTTTTACGTTCCTCCTCGGAATAATAGCGCCATGCTCCCCGTTAAGCCCCCTGCTTTTGCACAGGTCGAAAAATCCCTCTATCTTCTGGTTGACGCCGCCTATGGGCTGCACATCGCCGTTCTGGTCCATGGAGCCCGTCACCGCGAAGCTCTGTTTCAAAGGGACCCCCGAGATGCTGCTTAAAAGGACATAGAGCTCGGCACAGCTCGCGCTGTCACCCTCGATCATTTCATAAAGCTGCTCGAAGGTTATGGAGGCGGAAAGGCTTATGGGTTTTCTTGAGGCATACCTGCTTCCCAAATAGCTGGTTATTATCATGATCGCCTTTTCATGGATTTTGCCGCTCATCTTCGTTTCACGCTCGATGTTCACCACCCCGGCCTTGCCGGTGTAAGTCCTGGCGGTTATGCGCGACGGTTTGCCGAAGCTGTAATCCCCCATGGACAGGACCGCAAGCCCGTTGACCTGGCCCGTTTTGGCGCCGGCGGTATTCACGATAAGGGTATCTTCCAGTGTCGCCTCTCTGAGGCGCTCCTCGATCCTGTTGACCCTGAGTATCTTTTCATCAACGGCCTTTACTATATGCCCGGCCTTTACTACAGGACTGTTTTCCTTTTTCGCCCAGTAGTGCGATTCCCGGACAAGGTCGGCCACATAGCTGAACTTTGTCGACAGCTTCTCCTGGTGGTCGGCAAGCCTTGATCCGTATTCGACGATCTTTGAAACGCCGCTCCTGTCGAAGGGAAGGAGATTCTCTTCCTTCTGGCAGGTTGCGACAAAGGAAGCGTATTTCTCCATGTTTTCAGGCGTTCTGTCCATCCTGCTGTCGAAGTCCGCTTTGACTTTGAAAATTTCCCTGTATTCCTCGTCGAGGTTGTAAAGGAGGTAATATATATTCGGGTTACCGTGGAGTATGACCTTGACATCGAGGGGTATGGGTTCGGGCTTCAATGAGGTAGTGCTCACTAAGCGGTACTGTTCCCATACATCCTCTATTCTTATCTCCCTGTTCCTGATAGACCTCTTTAATGCATCATACGAGAAGATGTTCTTCAAAAGGTCCATCGCATTTATAACAATATACCCGCCGTTCGCCCTGTGCAGCGAGCCCGCCCTGATCATAGTGAAATCGGTCATTGCCATACCGTATTGGACCTTATACTCTGTTCTCCCGTAGAGATTCAGATACGTGGGGTTGCTCTCGATAACAACCGGGGCCCCCTTGCATTCGCCGTTATTGACGATCACATTGACCGTGTACCGTGAAAAAGACACCTCGGGTTTGGGCATCTTCATGAAAGGCAGGGGCGGCGGCTGCTCGTCGGTAGGCTTGAAGTCCTCGATATGCGAGAGCACATCCTCCCTGACCGCGCTCAGGTACTCGACTATCCTTCCGTTATCCTTGTACTTTTCTTTCAAGTCTTCTATAAGGTGTCCTACGGAGCCGAGGGCGATCTCCCGCTCAAGTCTTGAGAGCATCTCTTTTACAAGTTTCTCAGCCTCCCTCACCGCCCGCACGACATCGTCGAGCTTTTCCTGGAGCACCTTGCCGAGGTCTTCCACTTTTTTCCGTGTCTTTTCGTCTAACGCGGCAAATTCCTCTTCGGTAAGCGGCTCCCCGGTCTTCTTTACGGGAACTATTAAAAGCCCAGAGACGGTCTTCCTTATGGCGAACCCCTTGGACTGCGCTTCCTCCTCAAGGCTTGAAAAGAGGTCTTTCTGCTTTTGCTGGAACTCCTCGATTATTCTGCCTCTTTGCTTATCATATTCTTTCGATTCGAAGGCCCTCGGGATATCTCCCCTCAGCGTTTTGACAAACTCGTTCATATCGCCCTGGAAGACGGCCCCCTCGCCGGGCTCAAGGGATATGGCCATGGGCGTATCGGGATCTTTAAAGTTGTATACATAGCACCAGTCAGGGGGAACCTTCTCGCTCGCCACCCGTTCAGACAGGAGGGCCTTGATAGTCCTCATCTTGCCTGTGCCGATGTCCCCCAGTGCAAAAATGTTAAACCCCTTGCTCTCCAGGCTCAAACCGAAGTCTATCGACCTCAACGCCTTTTCCTGACCGATCGTCCCTGAGTACTCGCCTATATCCTCTGTCGTATTGAAATTGAAAAAATCCAGCTCACAGCACTTGTAGAGGTCTTCCGGTTTCAACTTCTGTATCATTTTCTTCCTCCTCAATATGAGTTATAGCATTCAGTGTTCTATCGTGTCTCGGGGACAGTCCCCTCGGTGTTGTGAATGACAGACTTATTCCATGTATTTCTGAAACACTACACTAGTGCCGGGAATCATAGCGCACCGGGCGCTATAACTCAATAACGCCATAACGCTATTTCGCCCTCGGGTGGTGTTCAAGATAAACCTTTCTTATTCTGTCGGAGGATACCCTGGTATAAATCTGCGTGGTGGATATGTCTGAATGCCCCAGCATTTTCTGCACGGACCTCAGGTCCGCCCCCCCGTCCAGGAGATGCGTTGCAAAGGTATGCCTGATCGTGTGGGGAGCGAGCTTTATGCCCACGCTGCCCCCGAGTTTTTTCAGGGCCTGCCAGAACCTCTGCCTCGTCATGGGCATTCCCCTGTTTGTCAGGAAAAGATAAGGCGACTGCCTGTTCTTGAGCAAACCGGGCCTCAGTTCCTGCAGGTAATGCTTTATCCTTTCGACTGCACGGCGGTTCATGGGTACGATCCTCTCTTTTGAGCCCTTGCCGATCACCCTCAGGAACCCGCTTTCGAAGTTAACATCATTAACCTTGATGGATATTATCTCGCTCACTCTCAAACCGGATGAATACAGGAGCTCCAGCATCGCGGAGTCCCTGGTAGCCGTCGCGCTCTTCAGTTCTATATCCATTAATTTCCTGATATCGTCGATGCTGAGCGCCTTCGGCAGCCTGTCCCACTGCTTGGGCGTTTTAAGTGTTTCAGTGGGGTCATCAGATATGACCTTTTCGATAATAAGGAATTTGCAGAGTCCCTTAATCGAGGATATGAACCTGCAAATACTTGCAGCAGAATAGCCGCCGTCTTTAAGCCCGCCGATATAATTTATGATATCGTCCCTTGTAAAAGTTATCAACGAGTAACGAGTGACGGGTGACGAGTTTTCGGATTCTTTTTTATTATTTAACTCGTCACTCGTTACTCGTAACTTGTTACCGCCTTTCATTTCCGCAAGAAAATTAAAAAAAGCTTTCAGGTCCAGAAAATAGGACTCTACCGTATTTTTAGATAACCCCCTCTCAATGGAAAGATACGATGCAAACTCTTTAAGTAACGAGTGACGAGTAACGAGTGACGGGTCTTCTTTATCTTTTAACGTGTTACTTGTTACCGGCAACTCGTCACTGTCTTTATTGTTACTGTCTTTACGCGCACCCACAGGCGATGAACTCCTCTATTCCTGTAGAACTCTTCAACTTCTGATATAAGATATCAGCAAGCCGCATGAGATTTATGGTGTCTTCCTTGTTATAGACCAGCAGCAGTTCCCGGGCTTCCTTACTCCCCTTTTTCGCCTGCTCCCATAATTTAACCGCATCATAGCCGTTCATTCCCTTTACGATGTCATCCCTGTCGATACCGAACAGGGTCTCGAGTTTTTTTAATCCGCCGTTGATATCCAGCCTCCTGGCCGCAAAACAGAGATCAAAATGGGGAATATCAAACCTGACACCGGATAAAGACCTTAAAAGGAACGGCACATCAAACGCTGAGCCGTAAAATGTTATAAGGCATTTATATCCGGAGAGCTCGCGGTTAAGGTTTTCCGCTGTAAGATTCTCGCCTTTTATAAGATATCTCCAGTCGAGACCGTTATAGAACCCTATTACCGTAGCGTAGCCGCCGTACCCGGGCTGCAAGCCGTTCGTTTCTATGTCAAGGCAAACCGCTCCGTTTTTAAACGCATCAAACAGCCTCCAGTGCTCCCTCCTCTTCATAATCCTGGCAAAGTATTCCGCATTGCCTATGCCGAGCTCTATGGAAGCCTGCATCAACTGGCTGTCATAAATACTTTTCCTTTCAGGACTAATGCCGTCAATTTCCTTTGCCTTGCAAAAGCCATCCCATGTCAGAATGCCTTTTCTCCAAACATGCCGTTCGAGTTTCCCACCAATCCCGTTAAGCAATGAGAACGTATGTCGTATCACTACTGTGCTCCTTCCCGATCAGAAGAATTTACCTCCGATAATTTTATTTTGAACCCGTTCTTGCTCTTATTATACTCTTTATCGGTAGTCACTACAATATAGGAAAATCAGGCAACAGGCTATTGGAGAGGGCCTATGGGGAAGTAAATACTCAGAAACCGTGCAGCCCCTATACCCCCGGAATCGGGGCGTACCGGCTTGCCTCTCGCCTATAGTCTAACTTGTCTGTTAAACTATTCCCGATGAGAAATTTAAGATTGACCCTTCAGTATGATGGAACAGATTATCATGGCTGGCAGGTGCAGCCCAACGGGGTTACTTTGCAGGAAATACTCCAGGAAAAGATAAAAGGGTTGACAGGAGAGGACGCGCAAGTCACCGGGGCCGGGAGGACGGATGCAGGGGTGCATGCCCTGGGACAGGTCGCATCCTTTAAGACATGGTCGAAGCTTGCGCCGGATACCGTCAAAAGGGCCTTGAATGCCGTTCTGCCCGGCGCCATAAGGATCGTGGACGCCTGCGATGCAGGCGAAGCGTTCCATCCGAGGTATGATGCAAAGAGCAAGGTGTATTTTTATATCATTTCCAATACGTATACAATCTCCCCTTTCCTCTATAAGTACGCCTGGAGGATTCCGCAAAAACTCGACAGCGACAGGATGCGCCGGGCGCTGGCTCCCCTGGAAGGCACGCATGACTTTTCAGCGTTCCGGGCGAGCGGCTGCGGAGCAAAGAACCCGGTGAGGACTATTTCCCGCATATCCGTAGAAAAGCTTTCAGGACTTGACTTCATGGGCGCAAAACTGGACGGCAGCTTCATAAAAATCAGCCTTGAGGCGGATGCCTTTTTAAGGCATATGGTAAGGAATATCGTCGGCGCCGCTGTTGAAGCGGGAAAAGGGAAAATCACCCCCGGAGACATGGAAATAATCCTGGAATCGAAAGACAGGAAACGTGCCGGCCCCACAGCACCCGCGAGGGGACTGTTTCTGGAAAAAGTCATTTATGAAACTGAAAATCCTGAATCCTGATATCTAAACCCTGAACAAATTCGAAATAAAAATGACCAAAACCGTTTTGGGCTTTGGTCATTTCATCCTGTTTAGTGTTTAGAATTTAGGATTTATCCGTTACTGTCCTTCCCGCTCCAGGCTCTCCATTATTTCCTTCCTCTCCTGGTCATCCCTGCAATAGATGGCGAAGGGCATTATCTTCAGGCGTTCTTCGCTTATCTCATCACCGCACTCTTCGCATATGCCGTAGGTCCCCTCTTCCAGCTTTCTGAGGGCAATATCTATTTTCATAAGCGTCTCTCTATGTGTGCTGAGTTGTTTAAGGCTTATGTCCTCGGAGAGATCGACAACAGACATGTCCCCGTCATCCATTACGGTTTCGACAAGCTGCCTCTTTTCGCCGTTCTTGAATTTCTTGATCTCTGATTTAGCCTCTCTGATTATGTCCTCTCTCTTCTGGATAAGCAGCCTTCTCAATCTCTCTTTCCTTGTATTCTCATCCTCCATGACAGCGGCCTTCTTTTGTCTCGGCGCCGGCGCCGGTTGAGGGGACGGCTTCGGCTTCTGTTCCTGCCGCTCTTTCAGCCTTTTTTTCAGCCTCTCTTTCAGCGCCGGATCCATCTTCTTTTTCTGCTCCGTTTTCTCCTTCATCTCCGGCTTGGGCTTCGGCTTCATCTTTAGTTCCTGTTTCGGTTTAGCTTTAGGCTGAGGCTTCGGCTTCGCTTTCGGTTTCGGGCTCTGCTTCTGCTTTGGTTGTGCTTTTTTAGCCATCGCTTTCTCCTCTATTTACGTTATAGCATCTTCCTTGAAGACCTCTATGATGCTCCTGATCTTGATGCCTGCCTGCTCAAGGGCCTTCTGTACGTCCATCAGCTTCGCATCGGTTACTTTGACGACATAGTTGCTGTTTGTAGCCATTTCAGACCTCCATTATTTCCTTTTCTTTATGCTGAAGCACTTCGTCGACCTTGCCGATATAGGAGTTGGTAAGCTTCTGCACCTCTTCCTGGAATTTCTTGACATCGTCCTCGCTGAGGCGCTTCTCTTTTTCGGTCTTCTTGAGCTCGTCGTTTATATCTCTCCGGATGTTCCTGATCGCGATGCGGGCCTCTTCCGCCCTCTTTTTTACAACCTTGACCAACTGTTTTCTCCTCTCCTCGGTAAGCGGCGGAATATTCAGCCTTATAGATTTTCCATCATTATTGGGAGTCAGGCCGAGATCCGATTTCAGGATGGCCTTTTCTATTTCGGGGATGAGCTTCTGTTCCCACGGCTGGATGGTTATCTGCCTGCTTTCCGGTATGCCGAGGGTCGCGACCTGGCTGAGCGGCGTCGATGTCCCGTAGTAATCGACATGTATGCCGTCCAGCAGGGCAAGAGACGCCCTCCCTGTCCGTATAGATGTCAAGTCCTTCTTGAGGGCCTCAACGGCCCCGTTCATTTTTTCCGTAGCCTTCTTCTTTAGCTCTTGCATTTCCTCACTCCGGCAACTGTTGTCCCTATTTTCCTGCCTTTCATAAGGTTTATGATATTATCGTGCTTTTTAAGGTTAAATACAATAATCGGAAGGTTATTGTCCATACACAGCGTGATCGCCGTGGAGTCCATGACCTTCAGGTTATCCTTCAAAACATCTATATAGGTGATCTCGTCGTACCTCTTTGCAGAGGGGACCTTCATGGGGTCCGCCGTATAAACGCCGTCCACCTTTGTCCCTTTGAGTATGACATCGGCCCCGATTTCCATGGCGCGGAGCGCCGCGGCGGTATCGGTCGTAAAATACGGGTTGCCTGTTCCGGCGGCAAATATCACGATCCTGCCTTTCTCGAGATGCCGTACCGCCCTCCTCCTGATATACGGCTCGGCCAGCTCTCTCATCTCTATGGCGGACTGCACCCGTGTCTGCACGCCGATCCGTTCAAGGGAATTCTGTAAAGCAAGGGCGTTTATGACCGTTGCAAGCATCCCCATGTAATCGGCGGACGCCCTTTCCATCCCTTTTACGGAGGCCTCCACGCCCCTGAAGATATTGCCGCCTCCGATGACGACTGCAACCTGTATGCCCATATCGGCGACCTTCTTTATTTCAGCGGCCATGAACTCAACGGTGGCGGGGTCGATGCCGTATCCCCTGTCGCCCATCAGGGATTCCCCGCTCAATTTCAGGAGAATTCTTTTGTAGCAGGCCCGCGCTCCGGCTTGCCCGGCAGCGGGTCCGCCCTTTACTTTACCCGCGGGTCTATTCACAGGCCGCGCCCTTGTCCAGCCCCTCTCCGAGCTGGAACCGTGCGAATCTCCTCACGATGATATTCTCTCCCACCTTGGCGATCTTCTCCGTAATCAGGTCCTTAATCTTCAGTTTGCCTTCCGGGTCCTTTATGAATACCTGGTCAAGAAGACAGGTGTCGCTGTAAAACTTCTCCAGCTTGCCCTCGAGGATCTTCTCCACAACCTGGGGCGGCTTATTGGCAACCTGGGCCCTGTAGATCTCCTTTTCCCTTTCTATTACATCCAGGGGGACGTTTTCTCTCGAGACATATGCAGGATTAGCTGCAGCTATGTGCATCGCGATATCTTTGACAAGCCCTTTGAAGTCATCTGTCCGCGCGACAAAATCAGTCTCGCAGTTGACCTCGACCAGGACGCCCAGTTTATCCATATGTATATAAGAGCCGATCAGACCTTCAGATGCGACCCTGCTCGACTTTTTGGCAGCGGTTGCAAGCCCTTTCTGCCTGAGTATATCGATAGCCTTTTCCAAATCGCCGCTGCTGTCTGAAAGCGCGCGTTTGCAGTCCATAAGACCCGCGCCGGTCTTTTCGCGCAAAGCTTTTACCATTTCCGCCGTTATCGTCATCCTGCAACTTCCTCCTTAGCCTCTTCCTGCATGATTTTTTCCTCGATCCCGGACTTCTGGAGCTCGTCTTCCATCGCCTTTGCAAGAGCGCTCTTGCTCTCCAGTATCGCATCGGCCATTTTGGACGCTATGAGCTTGATCGCCCTTATCGCGTCGTCGTTGCCCGGGATAACGTAGTCCACTTCATCCGGGTCGCAATTGGTATCTACAACAGCAACGATAGGGACGGAAAGCCTTCTGGCTTCAGCAACGGCGATCCGCTCCTTCCGCGGGTCAATGATAAAAAGCGCACCGGGCAGGGCGTTCATTTCCTTTATTCCGCTTAAGTTCTTTTCAAGCTTGATCCGCTCCTTTTCCAGGAGTGAGACCTCTTTCTTGGTAAGTACATTGAACGTACCGTCCGCCTTCATGGTATCGATCTTTTTGAGCCTCTCTATGCTCTTTTTGACGGTGGTGAAGTTGGTCAGCATGCCGCCGAGCCATCTGTTGTTGACGTAAAAGGAATCCGCCCTTTTAGCCTCTTCGGCAATGGCGTCCTGCGCCTGTTTCTTTGTGCCTACAAAAAGTATAGGCGCCCCGGTGGCCGCAACCTCCTTAACGAAATTGTATGCCTCCACAAGCCCTTTCAGGGTCTTCTGAAGGTCGACAATATGGATACCGTTTCTCTCGCCGAAGATAAACCGCTTCATCTTCGGGTTCCAGCGCTTGACCTGATGCCCGAAATGGACACCGGCCTCGAGCAATTCTTTCATAGTTACAACACTCATGTTATGCCTCCTCTGGTTTTTCCTCCGCCCTGTTCTCTTTAACTCACAAAAGAACAAGTGAGAAGTAGTAAGTGGGAGGTGGGAAGTAAAATATTCTTTAATTCTTACTTCCTATTTCTCACTTCTTACTTATCTCTTGTGAGACCATCAGAGAACTCTTCCGGACGTGTGATTTAACTAAAAAAATAGCATAAATGCCCTTCTTTTTTCAAGAGAAATAATCCGGCCCCGCAATAGAACGGGTTGCAGGGATAGTCCGTGCTATAGGCCTTCGGGCAGGAATAATCCGGTGCTGAGATACCTGTCCCCTCTGTCCGGGAATATAACAACCAGGTTCTTTCCCTTCCCGATCCTCTCCGCAACTTTCAGGGCCGCCCATAGTGCAGCGCCCGATGATATTCCGGCCAGGATTCCTTCCTTCAGGGCGAGTTGCCTGGTCGCCTCGGCCGCATCATTATCGGTTACCTGTATCACTTCATTATAAATCTCCGTGTTCAGCACACCCGGCACAAAACCGGCGCCCAGCCCCGCAAGTTTATGCTTTCCCGCTTTCCCGCCGGAAAGCACCGGAGAGGTCGCGGGCTCGATTGCGGCTATCCAGACGCCGGGATTCTTTTCTCTCAGGGCTTCTCCCACTCCTGTAACGGTCCCCCCCGTGCCGACGCCTGCAACAAATGCGTCGGGAACGGATCCGAGGTCGTTGAGGATCTCAACCGCCGTTGTACTCCTGTGCACTTCAGGGTTGGCTTTATTCTCGAACTGGTGAGGCATAAAAAAACCCGGGTTGTCCCTGAGCATGGCCCCGGCTTCCTCCACCGCTCCGGACATTCCCTTGTCGCCGGGTGTCAGTACGAGCTCCGCGCCGAAGGCCTGAAGCAACTGTCTTCTTTCCATAGACATGGTTTCTGGCATGGTGAGGATGAGCCTGTATCCCTTAATAGCCGCAACCATGGCCAGCCCGATGCCGGTATTGCCGCTCGTAGGCTCAATAATCGCACCTCCGGGCTTTAACAAGCCCTCCTTTTCAGCAACCTCGATCATGGAGAGCGCTATCCTGTCCTTGACAGAGCCGCCGGGATTGAAACCCTCGAGCTTGGCCCATATGACCGCACCGCTTCCGGCAGCCATCCGGTTGATCCTGACCAGAGGCGTGTTCCCGATAAGCCCCAGGATATTCCCATACAATCTCATAACCCCTCCCATTGCGTTGTACGTTATAGCATTCATCGAGTTACAGGGTTTATAACATAAGTATACTATGTTCAGCAGCTTTTTTTGCGCTATAACGCGGTTGCACCAGTGGTAAATAATAAATATTTAATGCTAAAATTACAAATCATGATAAGTCTGGGTTTTTCTCCATGTCCAAATGATACCTTCATTTTCTACGCCCTCGTACATAAAAAAATCGACACCCGCGGACTTGATTTCAATTTTATTATAGAGGACGTAGAGACACTGAACCGGCTTGCTGTTAAAAAAAAGATAGATGTAACAAAGGTGTCATGCCATGCCTACTGCCGCCTGCTGGATGAATACAGCTTTCTGCGCGCCGGAGGGGCGCTGGGTCGCGGGTGCGGACCTCTGATAGTGGCAAAGGGTCCCGAAAAATTCACGGAGGGCTTTGCCGGGGAGCTTAAGGTAGCGATTCCGGGGGAGCTTACAACCGCCTTCCTCTTGCTGAAGCTTTTCGCTTTCTCCCGCCATCTTCAAAATCTGTCATACAGCGCAATGCCTTTCTATGAAATTATGGGGGCGGTCAGAGACGGCAGGGCGGATGCAGGATTGATAATCCACGAGGGCCGCTTTACCTATCAGGATTACGGACTTCAGCGGATTATCGATCTCGGCGCATGGTGGGAACATGAGACCGGACTGCCGATACCGCTCGGCGGAATTATTGCGCGGAAGACCCTCGGACCATCCACTGTCAAGGTGATTGAAGACCTTATACGTGAAAGTGTACAGTATTCTCTGTCGCACGGAGATGAAGCTATGCCGTATATCAAACATTACGCTCAGGAACTGTCCGGGCAGGTGATAGCCGAGCATATTTCCCTGTATGTCAACGGCTATACCCTTGATATCGGGGAGGACGGCATGGCCGCGCTTGATGAATTATTAAACAGGGCTGAAAACACCTGTTAACCGGATGATAAAACGAATGAGGAGAATTTATGGAACATGCACCGATAGATGAATTTACCAAAGAGCCCCGGATATCCTATTTCTCGATGGAAATCGGGCTCAGGGGCGATATGCCCACATACAGCGGGGGCCTCGGCGTGCTTGCGGGCGACACCATCAAGTCAGCCGCGGATCTGAAGCTCCCGATGATTGCGGTGACCAACCTTACCAAGAAAGGATACTTCAGGCAGGAACTGGATATATACGGCAGGCAGACAGAGGCGCCGGATGAGTTGGATCCCGCCACGTTCATGATCCCGCTCAAAGAGAGGGTCACCGTCTATATCGAGGAACGGGAGGTACTGATAGGCGCGTGGCTTTATGTTGTCAGGAGCGCCACGGGCGGCAAGATCCCCATTATATTTCTGGACACCGACCTTGCCGTGAACGCCCCGCAGGACAGGGAGATCACGCACTACCTTTACGGGGGCGACTCGGTATACAGGCTCAAGCAGGAGATAGTTCTGGGGATAGGCGGCGTCAGGATGCTCGATGAGCTCGGTTTTGAGATAAAGAAATTCCACATGAACGAGGGGCATTCGAGCCTGTTGACCCTTGAACTGCTGAAGAGACACAAGAAAGACATAGAGGAAGTGTGGGATGAGCGGCTTGTGTGGGACGTTGAAAAGGTGAGGAGCCTCTGCGTTTTCACAACGCATACACCGGTCGCGGCCGGGCACGACAAATTCCCTTACGACCTCGTGCAGGCGACGATGTGCGAGGTGATCCCCATAAAAGCCATAAAGGAGTTCGCCGGCCATGAGCATCTCAACCTGACGCTCCTCGCATTGAATCTGAGCAATTTTATAAACGGGGTGGCAAAGAGACACGGCGAAGTGTCCAAAGGCATGTTCCCGGGCTATGAAATCAACGCTATCACCAACGGCGTGCATTCATTCACCTGGACCTGCAACAGCTTCAAGAAAATCTATGATAAATATCTCCCGGGCTGGGCGAACGAGCCCGAAATATTCGTCAGGATCGGCCGCATCCCGGACGATGAGTTATGGGCGGCCCATATGGAAGCGAAGAGGCAGCTCATCGATCATGTAAACCGCGAGACCCAGGCAGGGATGAATTACGATACCCTGACCATCGGTTTCGCGCGGCGCGCGACCGCATACAAAAGGGCCGACCTGCTCTTTACCGATATGGACAGGCTGGCGCGCATCGGCGAGGGAAGGCTGCAGATCATCTACGCGGGCAAGGCCCATCCGAAAGACGAGCCCGGAAAAGCGCTGATACAGCGCATATTCGAGATCAAGGAGCGGCTCAGGGACAAGATAAAGATCGCGTTCCTGAAAAATTACAATATGGACCTGGCGCTGAAACTCGTATCAGGCGTTGACGTATGGCTGAACACGCCGCTCAGGCCCCTTGAGGCCTCGGGCACAAGCGGCATGAAGGCCACGCACAACGGGGTGCCGAATTTCAGCGTCCTTGACGGCTGGTGGATCGAAGGGCATATAGAAGGGTATACAGGATGGGCGATAGGACCGGCGCCCGATGTGCCGGCAGACCCCGCGCGGGATGCCGATGACCTGTACTACAAGCTGGAAAGCGCCATCATTCCCGCATTTTACAACGACAAGCACCTCTGGATACGCATAATGCAGAACACGATAGGGAAAAATGCCTACTACTTCAATTCGCACAGGATGATGAGGCGTTATGTAACGGAAGCTTACATAAGGTAGTCCTCTTTTATTGATGCTGCATAGGGAGGAGTACAGGCGGTAGTATATGATTATGCTGAAGCGGAATTTACACTATGTCGTTTACCTTGTCATTTCACTGGGCATCGGGATACTGGTCACCATTATAACAAGCAACCTGGATAACATAGTAGAAGAGAAAAGGATACGGCACGCGGTGAGACTGGAAGTCAAGGAAGCCATCTCGGCTTTCCAGGAGGCGGCCCCGGGTTCGTCCCCCGAACAAACGATGAAATTCCTGAAACGCTTTACCGCCTCTGTTATGAAAGACAAGGTGGTTACCGCTGATCCCGCCCGCGACGCAAGACCCGGCAGGGACAAATTCAGGCATATATTCACGTTCTCGGAGGGGAAAAGAAAACTCGACGTATACGTCAAGGACGCGTATGTCGAAAGCGAAGTATACGGTCCTGATATCCCTGAATATTTTGGGGGGGTTTTCGCCACTATCATAGTGTTTACCGCCCTTGTCGTCTATGGCGAGAAAAAGCGTCAGGCCCTGGTGATGCAGCAGCAGTTTGAGTCCAAACATGCCGAGCTCAGGAAAGCGCTGGAGGAACACGAGGCGCTGGCCCTGCTCGGGCGCATGACCGCCACTCTTGCTCACGAGCTCAAGACGCCCATCGCTACGATATCCAACCTCATCCATGTACTGCCCACCCGCATTGAGGATAAAAATTTCACGAAACGCTTCATTGTCCTTACACGGGAGGAATTAAACCGCACCCGGCAGCTTATCGATAATCTCCTCATTTACGGAAAGGAGATAAGCGTTGATAATAATGAATGGCTGGCATTGGAGGCATTCCTCGGGGATATTGCATTCAATATGGGCATCAAGATAACTTCCTGTCCCGGGCTTGATATATACACCGACAGGTTTTATACGAGGCTCCTTTTCGATAATCTCATGAGGAACAGTGTCCAGGCCGGCGCGGATGAGGCCTGCCTCAAAGTGGCGATGCCGGTATCAAAAGATAGTCCGGCCATAGACATTCTCTATGAGGACGACGGCGCCGGGTTCCCGCCGGAGTGCGACCTTGATGAGCTTATCGGTCCTTTCATCACACACCGCTCGAGGGGCGCCGGCCTGGGGTTGTACCTTGCACAGAAGATTGCGCTGGCACACGGCGGTACAGTATCATTATACCGGCTGAAAAAAGGAGCCGGGGCCAGGGTATCCCTGCCCCGGGAGAGGGTCCGTTTCAATGAGCGCCCATGAACACAAACCATATTTGCTGATCGTGGACGACGAGCCGCATTTCAGCGAATCTCTGCAACTGGCGCTTGAGGATACGTATCTGGTCTCAAAAATACACTCCCTGGGCAGCGCACGGGAATCCCTTAAAGAGAAGGTCCCCGACGCCGTATTGCTTGATTTGAGATTGCCCGACGGCAACGGCATCGACTTCCTGGGTGCTTTGAAAGAAAGCAGCCCGATGCCGGTGGTTATCGTCATGACCGCCCATGCGACGATAGATAACGCCGTTACCGCACTCAAGGAAGGCGCAGTCGATTATCTTACAAAGCCGCTGGATATAGAAAAACTCAAGAGGGAGCTCAACGTATACCTTGAGAACAGATTTCTCCAGAAGAAAATAACCACCCTGGACAGGGAGATAAAAAGGATAAGTCCTCCTTTCGTGACCTCGGGAACCGGAAAAATGAAAGAGCTCGTCGATAAAGCGCCGATGATCGCACCGCTCAACATACCTGTTTTGATAAAAGGCGAGACAGGGACCGGGAAAGAAAGGCTTGCAGGATGGATACACACCTTGTCGGGGATGGCGGGAGAGCTGGTGGCCATCAACTGCTCCGCGTTGCCGAAGGATATCTTCGAAAGCGAACTCTTCGGCCACACCAAAGGCGCGTTTTCAGGCGCGATCTCACATAAGGAAGGGTTGATCGAGCGGGCGGAAGGCGGCACCTTATTCCTTGATGAGATCGGGGAACTGCCCGATGGGGTGCAGGCAAAACTTTTGAGAGTGCTTGAAGACGGCGTTTACTATAAAGTCGGCGATTCGAAAGAGCGCAGGATCAGTTTCAGGCTTATTTCCGCAACCGGCAAAGATCTCACAGACCCGGCCGGCAATTTCCGTTCCGATCTGTTTTACAGGATCAACGGCATTACCTTCGAACTTCCCCCGCTCAGAGAGCGCAGGGAAGACATTCCCCTGCTGATATCGGCATTCATAAAAGAGGCCAACAGCGCTTACAATAAAAATGTGGCAGGCGTGTCGGCAAAGGTTATGGAGTCCCTTATGAGATACGCATGGCCCGGCAATATACGGGAGCTTAAATGGCTCACCCACCGGGCGGTTGCCGTTACCTCGAAAAATCAGCTCGATACCGATGAAATATCCGTCAGCTCGGAAATTTTCAGGGGCACACCCTCTGCTGACGCGGATGTCGATTATTCCGCCTCCTTCCAGGATGCGATGGACAGGCTCGAGAAAAAATACATCGAAAACGCCCTTGCCGCCGCGCATAATAACAAGACCGAAGCTGCAAGAACGCTCGGCATATCGGTTAGAGTGCTGCATTATAAAATAAAGAAATACCGCCTATAGTGGAGCTTCATGAGGGTACACACCCTGAGGGGACTGTCCCTATTTACCAACAGTAGGTGGTTTACCACGGACGAAGCAGCAGCGGAGTCGTAGAATAGGGACTGTCCCCGAGACCAGGAACTGTGCTGTACTGCCCGGTCAGTACGATATGGGCGTTATTGTATACATTTTTTGCATTCCCAACAGAAGCTGTCTTGTATGTACCTGAAATATCATGTTTTTAGTTTTGGCACAAAAACTGTATAGTGTATAGTATGTACGTTGAATTATGCCATTTGTGACAAGGAGGCAATAAAGTCATGCTTGAAGGGTTATTTCAGCCGCTGCATTTGCTGGTAGTACTGGTAATCGCACTGATCATTTTCGGTCCGGGCAGGCTTCCGGAGCTCGGGGCCGGCCTCGGCAAGAGCATACGGGAATTTAAAAAGGCCTTATCGGAATCGGAAAAGCAACTCATAGAAACCAAAAAGGAAAATGAAACAGTGCATGGGGAAGATAAGACCGCATAGCGGTCCTGGACCGGGAACAAGTACAAAATTCTTCGTAACTATAGACTTCGACGGCACCGTAACGGATACGGACATAACCGACGCCGTCATCAAGGAATTTGCAAGGCCGGAATGGGAAGAGGCGGAAAGGCGCTGGGAAACGGGCGCTATCGGCTCCAGAGAGTGCCTTTCCATACAGATGTCCCTCATAGATTCGCCTTTGGACCGTCTTGTAGCGTATGCAGGCGGATTTGCCGTCCATGAGAGTTTTATCGGGTTTGTCAATTTTCTCAGGGAATTTCATATCCCCTTTGCCGTTATAAGCGACGGGTTCCGGGTCTTCATCGAAAAACTCCTTGAAAAAGCCGGGGCGCCGGACATCCCCGTTTACGCAAACAGGATAAAAGAGGAAGGGGGAAGACTGAAGACCCTTTTCCCTTACTCAAGCGCCACCTGCCCATCCGGGACATGCAAATGCACGACAGCCGAAAAGTTAAGTGATCAACTGCCCCTTATCCATATAGGCGACGGTCGGAGCGACTTCTGTCTTGCGGAAAAGGCGGCATACGTATTTTCCAAAAGAAAACTCACCGATCATTGCGCAAGCACGGGTATCCCGCACTCGGCTTTTGATGATTTCATAACCGTGGAAAAGCGCCTGAAGGCCCTTTTGAACCATGCGGTGACACCCGGAGTTATACATACCTATCACAGAGAGAGTGAGCGGAGATTATGGAACATCGCAAGCTGAAAGAAAAAGAGCTTCTGGAACTGGAATCCGAATATTGCTCATACGGCGATACCGTACACTATCTTGAAAATCCGAACATCTTTGAGCGGTGCGAGGGCTCATGGCTCTTTGATACACAGGGGAGGCCGTATCTGGATATGCAGATGTGGTACTCGGCAGTGAACTTCGGGTACAGGAATAAAGAGATAGAAGAGGCCCACAACCGCCAGATGTCCACGCTTCCGCAGGTTGCCTCGCAGTACCTGCATAAGGAGAAGATACTCCTCGCCGCCGCCATTGCCGGGGAAACGCAGAAGCGGTTCGGCTCAAAAGGGAGGATCCATTTCAACGTCGGCGGCTCCCAGGCCGTTGAGGACAGCCTTAAACTGGTACGCAACTATAAAAAGGGCAAAGCGCTCATGTTCGCCTTCATGGGGGGCTACCACGGCAGAACGCTTGCAGCCACTGAGATCACCAGCAGCTTCAGATACAGGAAAAGATACGGCCACTTCGCCAACAGGGCAACGTTCATCCCCTACCCTTACTGTTACCGGTGCTTTTACGGGAAGGCCCTTGAGGATTGCGGGTATGAGTGCGTGAAGCAGTTCGAAAAGCTCTTTGAAACCGAATATTACGGGGCGATCGACAAGAAAGACAACGAAGTGGAGTACGCGGCCTTTTATGTAGAGCCTGTCCAGGCTACAGGCGGCTATATTATCCCGCCCCCCGGATATTTCAAGAGGCTTGCCGCTGTGCTGAACAAATACGGCATATTACTGGTGGACGATGAGATACAGATGGGATTTTACAGGACCGGGAAGCTCTGGGCAATCGAGCATTACGGGGTCAAGCCCGATCTGGTCGCGTTCGCGAAATCCCTCACCAACGGGCTCAATCCATTATCAGGTCTCTGGGCGAAAGAGGAACTCATCAATCCCAAGATATTCCCGCCCGGCTGCACGCATTCGACATTTTCGAGCAACCCGCTCGGGACAGCTACGGGCCTCGCTGTCATGGAATTCATCAGGAAGAATGATTTTGAAAAAACGGTGGCTGAAAAGGGAAAGTACACGGTTTCGCGCCTGAAGGAGCTGCAGAAAAAGCACAGGGTGCTTGGAAATGTGGACGGCTTGGGTCTCGCGCTGAGAATAGAGATGACGAAAGCCGACGGCTTTACCCCGGACAGGGAGCTTACCGACACGATCTTCCAGGAGGGGATGAAAGGCGATATAAAGGTCAATGGCACGAAACACGGCCTGGTGCTCGATGTGGGCGGTTACTATAAAAACGTATTCACCCTGGCCCCGGCCCTGACCATCTCCTACGAAGAAATCGACCTGTTCATCGGGCTGTTCGAGGCCCTGCTCAAAAGATGCAGGGTATAGCACCGGCATACGAGGTGATACATGTCGCTCATTAAATGGGCGCCCCTGTTCATTCTGGGCGCCGCAATGGAAAGCACGACGCAGCTCTGCCTGAAAAAGGGCGCGCTCGCCCACCAGGAGACAGGCGGGCTTGCTTACTATTTAAAGCTCATAAGGAATAAATGGGTCATCACGGGAATCCTTTCGTATGTTGTGGAGATGGTCATATGGATAGTGCTGCTTTCCTATATTCCGCTCTCGATCGCCTTTCCCCTGACAGGGCTGCAGAAAATATTCATCATACTTTTTTCTGTCTTTATCCTCAAGGAGAGAGTGAGCAGAATCGAGTGGCTCGGCGTGGGGGTTACGGCGCTGGGCATTGCGGTAATAGGGCAGTCATGATAAAGCGAAGGGATGGCGGATGACTACTTTTGAAAGAGTAAAAAAAATATTCGTTGAGGATTTTGAAATAAGAGCTGACATCATCACCCCTGAAATGATGCTGGAGAGTATCGGCCTTGACTCTCTTGATAGAATTGAATTCATATTCGCCCTTGAGGATAAATTCAAAATAAAAATTCCGGAACGCGAGGTAAGGATAACCACCGTTCAGGATATTGTTGATATCGTCGATAAACTCGCAGCCGGTCAGCAGGGCATTTCTCATACCGAAGGAGAAACCCGTTGAGAAGAGTCGCTGTTACGGGGTTGGGCATTATCTCGCCTGTCGGCAACAACAAGGAAGATTTTTTCAATAATTTGGCCTCGGGAGTATCCGGAATAAAAAAAATTTCGTCTGCTTTCTCCCACCGGCTTTCAGTGCAAGTCGCAGCAGAAGCAGCCTTTAACCCCCAGGACTTTTTTTCGGTAAAACAGGCCAGAAATTTCGATAGAACCACCCAGATGTCGTTGGTTGCCGCAACACAGGCATGGGATGATTCCGGCATAACCCTGAGCGATGAAGCGAAGGGGCGTGCAGGAGTATATATGGGAACGGGATTAGGGGGAGCGCAAGCCATAGATGATGTATATGACCAGCTATACCGGGAAGGCGCATCAAGAGTCAGCCCGCTCTCTATCACAAGGATAATGTGCAACGCACCGGCATCCCACATTTCTATACGCTACGGACTGTCAGGCCCCTGCCTTACCTATTCGACAGCCTGTGCCTCTTCTTCCGTAGCCATCGGGGAAGCGTTCCGGCAGATCAAGGCGGGCTTTGCAGATATTATCCTTGCAGGGGGGGCGGAAAGTCTCCTTACCTATGGTTCACTTAAATGTTGGGAATCGCTGGGAGTTCTGGCTCTGGAAGACGCCGAACCTTCTGCGTCCTGCAAACCCTTTTCAAAGGACAGGACAGGCTTTGTTATAGGCGAAGGGGCTGCGGTAGTAGTCCTTGAAGAGATGGAAAGGGCAATGGGGCGCGGGGCGCATATATATGGAGAATTAATCGGATATGGCTCAACAGGAGATGCCCACCACATCACCGGGCCCACAGTCAACGGCCAGGCACGAGCCATGCATCTGGCCCTTGAGGAAGCACGAATAAGCTCCGATGAAATAGATTATATCAATGCCCATGGAACAGCTACGATCGCAAACGATGTCGCGGAAACACAGGCTATAAAAAAAGTGTTCGGTGAAAGGGCTTACGGAATCCCGATCAGTGCGACAAAATCGATGCACGGGCATCTCATGGGAGCCGCTGGGGCGGCTGAGTTTATAACAGCCGTGCTTGCAGCTGAAAATGATGCGCTGCCCCCTACCGCAAACCTGATGATACCCGACCCCGAATGTGATCTTGACTATATCCCCAACAAGGGAAGGGCCGGGCACAATATCAGAACAGTTATGTCAAACTCTTTTGCCTTCGGCGGAACCAATGCAGTACTCGTTGCGAGGAAAATATGAGCGATCACAGAATCGATCTGATCGGCGGAGAGCATGCAGTCCTTCTGATCCACGGCCTTACCGGGAGCCCCTTTGAACTGAAACCTATCGCAAAGAGGTTGCATAAGAGCGGGTTTACTGTCAAAGCCCCCTGCCTTGCAGGGCACGGCACTACCCTAGAGCACCTCAAGGCAACGCGCTGGCAAGACTGGTACGGAACGGTTCATGAGACATTCAGGGAACTGAAGAGGCATCACAAAACGGTTTCTGTGGCCGGATTGTGCATGGGGGCGGTCCTCGCCCTCTATTTGGCGTATGATGAGGAAGAAGAAGTCTCCTCCATCGCCACCTTGTCGACAACCCTCTTTTATGACGGCTGGAGCCTGCCCTGGTACAGGTTCCTGCTTCCCGTCGCTTACTACCCCCCCGTAAAATATTTCTATTCGTTCAAAGAGCGCGAGCCTTATGGAATAAAGAACGAACGCATGAGAAAGCATATCGCCCTCGCTTTGCAGGAGAACTCCATCGCTTATTCGAGCTTTCCCTCCCGGAGTATGCACGAGATGTTCAAGCTCATAAGGATTACAAAGGGGGTTATCCCCAAGGTGAAGGCGCCGGCGCTCATCCTCCACTCCCTCGAGGATGATGTGGCAAGCGTCAAGAACGCGCATTATGTTGAAAAGCATATTGGCTCGCAGAGAGTGCGCAAAGTTCTGCTCAACGATACCTATCACATGATTCCCTTGGATAATCAGAAGGAACGTGCAGCAGAAGAGATGATTGAATTCTTCAAGGAGAATAGTGCAGAGCCCGCCATCCATATAAAGAGAGCGCGCGCAATCTCCGCTGCATGAGCATTTTCAGAGAGATCCCTCCCACCGCAGGCTTTCCGCTCAGTTGGAAAGACTTTCTGCCCGCCTTCAGCGCACAGGGCCGGGAAGGGCGCCTGGAGAATGATTTCAAGCACTACCTCGATATTGCCTGTACCCGCGTGGCCAATTCGGGCACCGCTGCCTTTTATTTAATCCTGGAAAGCCTTAAAAGCTTATCCGGCAGAAAGACCGTCGTGATCCCCTCCTATATCTGCCCGCTCATTCCCCTGGCGATAAAGAGGGCTGGGCTCAGGGTCGAGGTATGCGATATCAACAGGCATAATTTCGATTACGATATCAGCATGCTGGAAGACCTGTGCCGGGCAAACAATGATATTCTGGCTATCCTCATGGTGCATTTGGCAGGGGTTCCGGCTGATGTTGATTCGATAGCGCCCATAGCGGAACAACACAGCATATTCACTATCGAGGACTGCGCCCAGGCTCTTGGCGCATGGTACAGAGGGAAACGGGCAGGGACCCTCGGAGATTTTTCGTTCTTCAGTCTCTGCAGGGGCAAGGGCCTGACCACCTATGAAGGTGGAATAATCGCTACCGGCAGAGATGAATACAGGCCGTTCATCGACAACACGATACAGAGGTTCGTAAAAAACGATTCCCTTTCCGAGGGTATGTTTATCGCGCTCCTTATCGGATACTGGCTTTTTTACCGGCCGCTCCTGTTCTGGCCTGTTTTCAGGCTCCCCCAGATCTTCTGGAACCGGCGGGGAGATAAGATCAAAGCTGCCATGGAGGATTTCGATATCGATTTCCCCCTGCATAAGATGTCGGCGGTCAGGCAGTTGATAGGACACGGGCAGTTCAGCCGCATTGATGCGGAAATAGAAAAGCAAAGACAGAAGGCAGCCTTTTACCTGCTGCGGCTGAAAAAGGTCGGGGGGCTTACCGTTGTTGAGGAATTACCTGGCAGCAGGGCGACCTACCCTTTCGTCACCGTGATTTTCGACAGTCCTGAAAAGCGCGAGCGGGCCCTGAAAATCCTGAGCCGCACCGATTTCGGCGCGTCGATCGTATACGCTTTTGCCGTAACCGACTACGCCTATTTAAAAAATATCGTTGCGGACGGAAACTGTTCCAATGCCCGTTTCATGGCAGAAAGGACGCTGACCTTGTCGACAAGCACTTTTTTAACCGATGAGGACCTGGATGCGGTTGTGAGTATAATAGAGGGGCTATGAAAAGTCTATTCAACCTCTTTGAGCCCGAGGGGCTCGTCAATGCATTCGTGACCGATCCGCCCGAGGGTTTCAAGCCGGTATCGCTCGGGGTGAACGGCAAACAAGTGCATGGCTTCCTGGCCGAGCTCGATCTCCTCACGACCATGGATGAAGCAGTCAAGAGGTCTTTCCGGAAATACAGAAAGTTTCTCCCCCCTTTCGTCGATAAGCTCCTGAAGCCCATGGTCCTCTTTGTCGGCACCACGGTTTCCGAATATGCCCTGTTTCCTCCCGGAATAGCCCCGGAGACATTGAGAAAAGCTGCACTTGCCGAGCTGAAAAAATCGGGGAAGCAATTCCTCATCATAAAAGACCTGCCATCGGCATCGCCGGTCCTCTCAGGGAAAGAGAATGAGTTTTCAGAACAGTTGCTCTCCTATCTCCGGGACAGCGGCTTCTTCATCCTCTACGGACAGGCATTGGCCTACGTGCCCGTCGATTTCAGCTCAACAGAAGAATATTTGCAGAGACTGTCGCGCTCACGGAGAAAGGACATAAAAAGAAAGCTGCGCTCTCTATCCGAACTCACGATAGAGCAGGTGAGGACAGGGGATAATTTCCTTGATGACCCGGCAATAGACTATCTCTACGGGCTGTACCTGAATGTATACGGAAAAAGCGAAATTCACTTCGATAAGCTTACGAAGTCGTTTTTCCGGAAAGTGTTTAAGGATGGCGAAAGCGGCGGCATGGTCTTCCTGTACCGCCATCAGGAAAAAATAATCGGTTTCAATCTCTGCTTTATCGTTAATGATTATTTGGTCGATAAATATGTCGGCTTCCTCTATCCTGATTCGCGGGATTTCAACGTATACTTTGTAAGCTGGCATTACAACCTGGATTTCTGCATTCGGAACAACCTGAAAGCCTTTATCGCAGGCTGGACAGACCCCGGGATCAAAGCATATCTGGGCGCGGACTTCACATACACCTATCATGCAGTATACATAAAGAACCCTCTTCTGCGTTTTATCCTGAGCAGGTTCAAATCCCTCTTTGAATCAGACAGGCATACCCTGGAAGGTATAGGGAAAAAAGAACCTCTCCACCCATAAAATTAATTATGTCAAAACCGACAAGCAATAGAAACACGGCAAAATCAACCGGCGTGATTAATAAGGCAGTCAGTTATAGTCTCCCGGAAAACCCCATTGAATTTTACATCTCTGAAGAAACAGCCTCTTATGGAAATAACGG
>JAMCVZ010000003.1 GCA_023476565.1 Nitrospirota bacterium | reverse complement strand
GATCAGGACTCCTGGTGAGCAGTTGATGTGGATGATCAAAAATACTCTTGTAAGCATGGAGGCGAGGGCATGATGATCGCGGGATTGATATTAGGCTTTTTAGCAGGAGGGTTTGTGGGCATTTTTGTGTATGCAGCCCTTGCCAATGCAAGCAGGCAGGCTGCTTGCGAGGGATGTCTATTGATGCAGTCGAAGAGGGAGGAAATACATGGCAGACCTGAATGAGTTAGAGCAGAAAACAAAGCAGTACCACTTCGCCGAGGATGCGCTGGCCGAGGCGATCAGGCGCATGGAAGACGAGATAGCAGATGTCACCCGGAGACACATGCGGGGAATCAAGCTCCGCTTCGAGCGGACAAAGGAAGCATACGAGGACCTCTATGCGGAGATCGTCTCGGCTCCTGATGTGTTCACCAAGCCCAAGACCCGCACCATCAACGGCGTGGTCTGCGGGTTCAAGAAATCCAAGGGCATGGTGGCCATTGCTGACGAGGCCGTTACGATCAGGCTCATCGAGAAGCATTTCAATCAGGACATGGCGGATACCCTCATAAAAACCACAAAGAAGTGCATCAAAAAAGCTTTGGCAAATCTTCCGGCATCCGACCTGAAAAAAATCGGCGTGAACGTCGAAGAGACTGGCGACAAGGCTGTTATTGCCCTGGCTGCATCCGACACCGAGAAGCTCATCGCCGCCTTCAGGAAGAAATACATGGAGGATGCCCAGGGCGATGAGGAAATAGAGGAGGCGGTATGAGTGAATATCCTAATGTTTATGTCGCAATGGAAGGTGTTCTGGAATTGGAAGAGGTTGACTATAAACCCATGATCTCATGTCCAGACGGTCGCTGCCAAAATCTGAAGCCTTGTCTCATCGGATGGGCGAAGCGCGAAAATGGGGCTACTTCGCTTCATTATCTCCTTGATACTTTGAAGTTCCTGAACGGCAAAAAAGTCAAAATTTCCATTGAATGGGAGGAGGCCGCCTCATGCACAGCACCATAGCAAAGATTGTGAAAGACTATAAGGTGGCCGGGTATATCATCGAGGTCGAGGGCGAGGTGTTCTTCAAAGATTACCGAGTGAACAAAAATATATTACTACAAGGTATATAAACGATGAACATCCCTGAATTCGACGCATACGAACTTAACGAGCTGTCCAGGCGAGCCAGATCGTCAAGCTATTATGCAAAGTGTCTCAAGTTTGTAAAGGATACGCTGTTAAACGACTTATTCGATCCCGCAGCCCTCACCGGAGAACAGGTGAAGTGGCTGTGGGGAATTAAGAGGGACCTGGAGGAATGGCAGAGCAGCTCGGCATAAGCTTTGAGCCTGACGATCTCAACGAGATCGAAAGGCGAATTAAAAGCCTCATTAAAAAGGGCAGGGAGAACGCAGTATCCGTGAAATCATTAATGGCGATTACAGGGCTCAGCAACGTCAAGGTGCGCGATACCGTGCGGCACCTGATCAACGAGCACAATGTCCTGATCTGCTCCGCCACAACGCCTCCGGCAGGTTATTACTTCCCTGTCTCGATGGAAGAGAAAGACTCCGGCACGAAACAGATCGAGAGCAGGATCATCGAGCTGGCCCGCAGGCTCCGGGCGATGAACAGGGCAGCATACGAGAGATTCTACAGCCAACTCAGGTTTGAGGAGATGCGGTGAAGAGGTTTATTGTAGCCATTAACGATGCTGTAAAGCTCCTTTGCAGGATCAGCATTGACAAGAACATCCCTGGTGCTTCCGGGGAGAACGTCTGCTGCGAGCGCCTTAAGATAGCCGATCACATAAGCATACCCTTACTTGGCATCATTCGCCTCAATATCAATTACTGCTTTGTATGCGGGAGGAAGATAAAGAGATGATCGCAACAACGATTAAGCGCATCCATCTTGATCAGATCAGGGCCGGGACCAAGCCGGTTGAATATCGTGCCTGCAATGCATTCTGGAGGCGTAAGATCAATGGCAAGCTCCACCGGCTATCCTGTTCCTATGTGGTACTATCGTGGAGGTGTACGCCATCGAACAGATATAGATCGTATTCACTCCTGTGGAGCTGAGCAATATCATCCCAACAGTGCAATGCTATGCAATTCGGCTGGGGGGGCGCACTTACCTGGCCGAAGCAAGTTAAAGATGAGTCGCAGGAGTAAAGATGGACTGGATAGGTAGAATAGGTTTCCGGGTATTGGCAAGGAAGATTGTGGCGCTCTTTATCCAATACTTCGACCTGAAAGAGTTCCAATACCATTGGATCACTGAAGTAGAGTTTGAGGACCTGCTCGAAAACGATGTGCGTCTGGTCTATGAGCACTGCGGCCTCTATACTCTACTGAACCTGTGGCACAATCTGCCTGGGTTGACCATATACATCAGCGAAAAGAGCTATTTCGATGTTAAGAGGCGATATGTCAAAAAGTATTTCCGCCGCGACGATCCTGAAAGGAACGTCAAGGCCCTTGCAGCGAAACTGGGAGTCTCGGAAAAATTCATTTATGATGCCATAGGCTCTACTGAAGAAAAGGAAGAGAGGCAGGTTAAATTGATATGAAGGTCATCTACGAGACAAAAGGCAGAGCCCAGGAATATTGCCCCTTGGCGGCGAGTATATATTTCGGCTGCGAGCACGGCTGCTCATACTGCTTTGCACCCAAGGTGCTGAAGAAGACCAGGAATGACTTTCTCCAACCGCGCTATCGGGCAGGGGCTCTTGATGTCCTTATGAGAGAGGCCCCTCAGTATGCTGGTAAAGAGGTATTGATGAGCTTCACGACAGATCCCTATCAGTCTATAGATAAAGCATTGCTTTTTACCAGAGGTGCCCTGGGAATATTTGCTCAGTATGGTATCAGGCCGGTAATCCTCACGAAGGGCGGCCTACGAAGCATGAGGGACTTCGACATCCTTGAATCCTGCGGCGGCAAATATGGAGCTACGCTGACCTTTCTCGATCCTACGCTTTCGCAGCTCGAAGAGCCGGGCGCTGCATCTCCCCAGGACCGCATAGAAGCCCTTTATCAGGCAAAAAAGAAGGGTATCGAGACCTGGGTATCCCTGGAGCCGGTGATAGACCCACAGGAGGCTCTTGAGATTATTTATCTGACGCACCACTTCGTCGATGAGTATAAGGTCGGGCGGCTCAATTATGATCCCAGGGCGAAGAGCGTCGATTGGCAGAAATTCGGCGGCAACGTGATAGAGACCCTGGAACACTTCGGCAAACGCTACTATATCAAGAGGGATTTAGCGGCGTATTATAAAAGAGGTTAAAATGGTTTTAAAGATCGTGGCGGTAGATAGAAATTTTCTCATTCTGGGTGTAAAAACCCGGCAAAATCGGCAATTTTTCTCAAACTGCGCCGCCGCATGCAAAGAGCATCTTTCCCTTTATAACTTAGGGGCTTATCCCCTCAATTCTCTCTGATTCTCTTTTCTCAAATTACCTGAAAAATTATAAAGGCCGTGGATATTTTAGACACTGCTTTGAACGGTAAAAATGAGATTTGCTACAATTTTGCTACAGTCTGATTTTTTTGAATTTACAGGATGGCTTAACTAATTGAATTTAAAAAGTGGAGCTGAACGGGATCGAACCGTCGACCTCTTGAATGCCATGTATGCCTTAATCAGTAATCTTACCTTTCATATCCTTTCAAATCCTTGCCAATACTTAACTTTCACTGAATCGCAGACAACAGACGATATGCTTTCCTTGCATATATTTTCAGGTATGAACTGCATATTTACTGCATAGTGGCCGTATTCCCCTGTTCTGGCAATCCAGGGCAGGGGATTTCAATTTTGACTTTGAATGTGGTATAAACATAGGGAATCCTTTATATGGCAAAGAAAATCCCAATAGTCGTTCATTTCTTCTGCTCAATCTTAGCAATTGCTTTTTGGGTTGCTTTTATCCAAATCGACAAACAAAACACAAGCAATTTCGCCTTGCTAATTTTCTTCCCCTTAATTTCCGTACCATATCTATTTTGGGTTATCCATTATGAAGGAATCGAAAAGCCAGATTATTTAAAAGAGACATATTCAACACCACAGCTAATGTGGTTAGTCAGAATCTTTATGATGGTTGTAATCTCTGCAATGTACTCTATTGTTCTAATAGTATTAGCAGGAGCTTTAGCTCTCGCAAGTAAACTTATAATAGGTGTGTAGTTCCAGGGGATAGGCAGGCCAGCCGACAAGCGGTAATCTCCACCCGTTTCCCCTGATTCTCTTGGAGAGACCACAGCGGAGAGGTGGCAAATGAGAAAGGAAACGAAACAGCAAAAGGTAAACGACGGTAAAGATATTTACAGAAAGCGATTCACGCCAGTCGTAAAGCAGAACATTCAAAAAAAGATTGACGAATTTCAAAGGTTACTTAAAAAAATACCTGCAAAGCCCCCCGTAAAGAGATGGAAATTTATTTATGAACATCTCCAAAACAACGAAGAATTACGAATTGTCCTTACCGCCAATCCTGAAGAATTAAGACCCCATCTAATAGAATTGGCAAATCACGGAGGAGATATAAAAAGTATCTACAATATTCTCACTTTAGCCCACGCCTATGAATATCTTGATAATGCTCCTCCGCATGCGTTGAAGTACGAGCCAGGCAGTATTTACGGCGGTGAATTAAATCCCAACTGGAATAAGAAGGTAACGGACTTTAATGAAAAGAAAAAAAAGTTTATCAAGAAAGAGAAAGCACTAAAGGGGGCGTTGCGCTTGCTGTTATCACTGGAAACGGTCAGCTTGAATAAATTTGATGAAGCTTACTTTGAAGATGCCAGCGCACTCCCTTACGTAAACACAAAACTTATAGAGGCACAAGAAGCCTTAAAAGAGCTTGAGCGCCTAATAGAGATTTACTTGGAGGCTAAGGCTATCAAAGATGGTTTATTAGGCTATACCCTCAAATGGGGATGGAAGAAAGATCAGGTGCTCAAAACAAAAATCAAACCAGTAAAGCAATCATCACATCTTGATGCTCTGAATAAAAGGATATTCCCTCTTGTAGAAGAGTTGAAAGGAATTGACGGATACACAGATCAGGCAGCATATAAGAAAGCCGCAGAACTGTTACATATCGCCTTCCCTTCTTTAATCACGGACACAGACCCCAATCTTATTCAAAACCGGTATTCTTATTTCAAGAAAAAACTATCCAAGAAAAAATAATTCAGCATTTCTTAGAAAATTCAATTTTCACAATCTTCTGTTCTCCTCATCCTCTGCGATAACCTAAAAACAACAAAATAATCGGCACGGAGGAGTTGCATGGCAACGACAGAGAAAAAGGTATTTTCCACGCTTGATATTTACTTATCCGCATTCTTAGCACTTCACGGTATCAGTCCAAAACTCGAAATACACAACGGCAGGGTAACATTCAACTTTGTTGCAAGTGACGAGCTTTACGAAAAAGCACTTGACTACAACTCAAACAGCCCAGTTCCAGTCGCTTCATTCGTGACATCAGTTAAAGCCCTCAGAGGGCAAATGCTGACAATGCGGGATAAGAGATAGAGGCTATAGCAGCCATGAGAACGAAAAGGAGAACGGGAAACAGGCTACCGCCTTTTGTAGCACTTACCTGGGAAATGCTCAACAGCAAGGCATATAAAGCCCTTCCAGCCTCAGCAGGCAAAGCACTACCTTACTTTTTAGGCAAGGTAAAAACTACATACAATGACCCACAGAAATATGATATGGAGTTTTCTTTTTCCTATACAGAGGCAAAGAAATACGGATTCGCCACCACTACACACCATAGGACAATCTGTGAGCTTATGAAGAAGGGGTTTATTGATCCTTTCGACAAAGGGGGGAAACGTTCAGATCATAAAAGCTATAACCTTTTTACTCTCTCAAGGCGATGGGAAGATTACGGCAAGCCGGGATTCAAGGAGATGGAATGGGCAACCTTTCAACCAAGAGTATTTTAGCAACGCCAAAACCGGAAATGTATAGCTCTAAAAATGGAAATGAAAAGCCCGTTTTGCTGAAAGTTATTTCCGTTTTTAATGTTGTAGGGGCCTTTTTAGTCTCAATTCCATTTCCATTTTTGGAGAGTATTCTATATATAGCCATACTCTGTCTGTTTTCTAAAAGGACGTAGAGAAAAGATGCAAGAGGCTTTCAATCAAAAAAACTGGACTGAGATGATCCAGCAAGACATCGTGTGCGTGAGGGCGTTACAGGGCTTTTTATGTCTCAATTTGTACCATTCCCGTTGCGGTATGTTTCAAAATGAGGATATCTTGGCATGAGGAAAAGTAAGCTTTCGTCTCCACAGTCACAATTAGAAATTCTTGAGCTTATATTTTGGGGGACGAGTCAACGAAAGATAGCCGAGAAATTCGGGGTATCCGCCGCAACAATCTGCCGCTTTTTGAGAAAGGAAGGCACAAAGGAATTAACGGAAAAGTTTCATTCACAATTAATGCAAGATTGCCTTGAACATGCCGCTCAAAATATCAGTTCGCTTGTTCAAAATTATCAGACGGAAAGCGATTTCATAAAACGAGATCATGGGTTCAGGGCAAGCCTGAAAATAGCAGAACTTTCCGGGATATTTAGCAGGGGCGAAAATGACAGATAACCTTTTTGCCCTTTGCGTGCAGACAGCAAGTAGATAACATGGGAGTAAGGTATCCATACATTCCGGTGGGGGGCCGGGCTACAGGAGAGAATAAAACAAAACACGAGAAGGAACTATGAGAATTGAACGGGACGACATAGCGCCGGAAGCTTACCAGGCAATAGCGGAAATGGTTGTAGACCGCTTACGCCCGCTCCTGTCCGGCAATGGTAAGTATTCCGGCGAAGATGTCATATTCGACAAGAAGACCCTTGCCGCGTATCTCCACCTTTCGGAGAGCACAATAAACAAACTCGTGATGAATAAGCAGATACCACATTTCAAGATACAGGCCGGGCAATCCGGCGCGGTACGTTTCCGGCAGCGGGACATTGATAAATGGATTCAGCGGCAGACAATCCCGGAAACAAACCTATTTGCCGGGAAATTGCGATGAACCGGCCTCTTGATAGCACATCAAATTCCCTAATTTTTATAGTCTTATTTTTCAGACAGATAGAGCAGACTATGCACAAAACTATGCACTTTGAAAATAATTCTTGACTTAAACATTGTTTAACTATAAGATAGAAGCATGAAACAGTGGACACCGGAACAGATCAAGGGATTCAGGCAGCAGCTAAACCTTTATCAGAAGGACTTTGCTGCACTATTACGAGTAACAGAGCAATACGTCTGCAATCTTGAAAAGGGGGTGAGATCACCAAGCGATACTATGAGAGCTTTACTTGATTGCCTTGAAGGGCAGCACAGGGAAAAGAAAACGAAAAAGAAAGGAGAGTGAAAGGCAGTATGGCGAAGCACAAGGGCATTTACAAACAGTCCGGTTCAGATTATTACTGGATACGCTACGCCGGGCCGGATGGTAAGATCGTCCGGGAATCCACGAAGACCACCAATTTCAAAGAAGCACAAAGCAAGCTGGAAGATCAGCGCCGGAAAATCCGGGAAGGGAAAGACCCTGAACCTATCAAGAAAATCCCACACTACACCTTTTCACAGCTTTCGGGGGAATATTCCAAATGCTGTGAAAAGCAGCGGAGCTTCAGCAGTAAGTTCTATTTCATTAAACAATTGACGGATACCTTCGGCAATATCCCTTTGAGCCGGATAAGTGTAATGATGATCGAGCAGTTTCAGTCTGAACAATTGAACAAGGGGAAGAAACCGGCAACGGCGAACAGACTTCTTGCAACGCTCAAACACTGTATCCACAAGGGGTATCAATGGGAGATGGTTACAGAAGAAACCTTGAAGCGTGTCAGGCAAGTGAAATTCCTGCCGGAGAACAACAAGCGCTTGCGGTATCTCTCAAAGGATGAGTGCCGGACACTTCTTGATAACTGTAATGCACACCTGAGGGCAATCGTTACCTTTGCCTTGAACACCGGATGCCGGAGAGGTGAAATTCTCTCCCTGCGATGGGAAAGCGTTGACCTGAAACACGGCTTTATCAGACTGGACAAGACAAAGAACGGAGAGCGCCGGGATATTCCTATTAGTGATTCACTCAGGGCCGTTTTACAGGGAATAACACGCCGCCTTGATATTCCCTATGTCTTCTTTGAGAGCACCACAGGGAAGCCGTATAAGGACGTTAAACGCTCTTTCTCCACGGCATGCAGAAAGGCCGGGATAACGGATTTCCATTTTCACGACCTCCGGCATACCTTCGCATCTCACCTTGTTATGGCGGGAGTGGACATTACCACGGTATCGAAGCTATTAGGGCACAAGAGCCTTACCATGACGTTGCGGTATAGTCACCTTGCGCCGAACCACCTACAGAATGCCGTGAATATGCTGAACATTACCGGGGAAGAAAAACGAACTGCATATTTACTGCATAGTGCGGTGGGGAACTAAGAAAGAGAATGAAAGGTAAGTTGTTGATAAAATTAAGTGGAGCTGAACGGGATCGAACCGTCGACCTCTTGAATGCCATTCAAGCGCTCTCCCAACTGAGCTACAGCCCCAAGTTCTATTAAAATACCACATTATTCCCCTCTACTTCAACTTATTATAATGAAATTACCTCAAGAACAAGGAGATACTGCAGGCTGTTGCAGCGGGTGAGCGGGCATTGCACAGGTAAAGGCTATCCGGGTATTACTGCTCCGGGTGCGAGGAAAGCAGTTCTTTTATTTCCTGCGGCAGGCGCTCTTTTTCCATACTGGCTCTGAAGGCTTTTAAAACTCCCGTCCTGAGCGAAAGAAACTTCTCGTACCCCGACTTCCGTGCTGCCTCCCATAAAAATTTCTGGACATTTAAAATCACTGTGATACAATTTAACTCAAAGAGCAATGCACAGGAAGGTGTAATATGGAAAAGGCTGATATCGAATTTTTACAGGGGATAATGGAACAAATAGGCCAGTCCGCGCTTGAATTCGGCAAAGCCATCGTTCCTATTCTCCAGAAATTCAGAGATGAAATGAACGCTTATTATAAGATTATCTACCCCGTACTGAGAAAGGAATACGAATCCGCAGGGTGTCCTTACGGCCAGGATGAAGCAAGCATGTGGAATTGGCTGAAAGGCAAGGCCGATTTCATAGAGGGAAACGACAATCCCGAGGTGGATGGGCTCTGGGCCAAAGATATTTTGAAATTACAGGAATATATGAAACAGAGGATCAATTAGCCCACTGTCCGGCAGAAACAGATATTCTCATTTTTAATAAACGTACATTATGATTGGTGTAATCTTGGAATATATAAAAAAATCACGCGAGCTGATTTCGCCCTATATCCATAAAACCCCGCTTATCTATTCCAATTCTTTCAGCAAAATGTCCGGGGCCGAAATATACCTGAAGGCGGAAAATTTACAGAAGACAGGATCATTCAAGGTAAGGGGCGCATTCAATAAATTGATAAGGCTGAGGCCCGAAAGGGTCATTGCAGCCTCCATGGGCAACCATGCCCAGGGCGTTGCTTTTGCTTCCGGGAGTCTCGGATTAAAGGCAACGGTGGTAATGCCCGCAACGGCCTCTATAGTCAAACAGGAGGCGACAAAAGGGTATGGCGCAGAGGTCTTCCTGTACGGTGACTCTTTTTCGCAATCGCTGAACTACGCGTTGTCTCAAAAAGACTATACCTTCATCCACCCTTTTGATGACAACGATATAATCGCCGGACAGGGCACCATCGGCATCGAGATCTTCGAACAATTAAACAACGCAGATGCTGTCCTCGTGCCGGTCGGAGGAGGAGGGCTTATTTCCGGAGCGGCTGTCGCGCTTAAATTCCTCTCCCCGAAGATTGAGATCATCGGCGTCCAGACCGCATCCGTTCCATCCGCATATGATTCATTCCACTCAAAAAAACTGAAAGAGGTATACCCCCAACCAACCCTTGCAGACGGGATTGCGGTGGGAAAGATCGGAACAAAGACATTCGAGATTATCGAAAAGTACGTTGACGATATCGTTGCAGTATCCGAGGAATCGATTGCCAGGGCCGTGCTGCTCTTCCTCGAAAGGAAAAAGCTGGTTGTAGAGGGCGCAGGGGCGGTTCCACTTGCCGCATTGCTTGAGCAAGGAGAGAGGTTCAGGGGCAAGAAAGTTGTGCTCATTGTAAGCGGCGGCAACATCGATTTTACTCTCATTGACAGAATTATCCACAAGGGTCTTGTTTCAAGCGGCAGGACAGGCATTTTAAAAGTCATCGCGGATGATAAGCCCGGCAATTTGCACAAGCTGACAGGAGTGATCGCCGCCCACGGCGCAAACATTCTGCATGTTGTGCACGACAGGCTCGCGCAGGATATGCCCACCGGCAAGACCCTGGTTACCTTAACACTCGAAACAAAAGGGTTCGAGCATATCCGCGAGATGGAAGAGGCCGTAAAGAAAGCGGGTTTCAGTTTTTATCACTGATTTCAACCTGTGATACAATAAAAATCATGTGGGAATATACACAGAAAGTAAAGGATTTTTTCCTCCATCCCAGGAATGTCGGAGAGATAGAAAACCCCGACGCAGTGGGAGAGGTCGGAAGCATCACCTGCGGGGACGCCCTTAAGCTTACCCTCAAGATCGATAAAGATACCAACAGGATCATCGATGCGAAATTCCAGACCTTCGGCTGCGCCTCTGCCATAGCGAGTTCTTCGGCGCTTACCGAGCTGGTGAAGGGCAAAACGCTGGATGACGCCCTCAAGCTGACCAACAAGGATATAGCGGACTTCCTCGGCGGACTGCCCGAAGCAAAGATGCACTGCTCTGTTATGGGCAAGGAAGCGCTGGAGGCCGCAATCGCCGGGTACAAAGGAGAAGCGAAGCCCCCCGAATCAGGCGAACGGATCGTCTGCAAGTGCTTTGAAGTTACCGAAGACAAGATTCGGAAGGTCATTATCGAAAACCATCTCACCACGGTCGATGAGGTTACCAACTATACGAAGGCAGGAGGCGGATGCGGCGCCTGTATCCCCGATCTGGAGGCGATCCTGAGGGATATATGGTCTGTAAAGCCGGTTGCCGAGAGACCGAAAGAGCCTAAAAAGCTTACCAATCTCCAGAAGATTGCGCTTATCCAGGATGTGCTTGAAAAGGAGATCAGGCCCCGGCTTCAGGCTGACGGCGGTGATCTCGAGCTCCTGGATGTAGAGGGGCACAAGGTTATCGTTGCCCTGAGGGCGATGTGCGTCGCATGCCCTATGGGTGGAGTTACCATAAAAGGTATTGAGGAAAAGTTAAGGGAGCTTGTCAGCGGAGACATTGTCGTGGAGGAACGATGAATACCATCTATCTTGATAACAATGCGACAACCGCCGTTGCACCCGCAGTGCTCGAAGAGATGCTTCCGTATCTCAAGGACTTATACGGAAACCCGTCGAGCATGCACACCTTCGGCGGACAGCTCGGCAGCACGATAAGGGAGGCACGGGCAAAGGTTGCAGCCCTGCTCGGCGCTGAGCCCGAAGAGATAATCTTCACGAGCTGCGGCACTGAAAGCGACAATACCGCTATCATGAGCGCCCTTGAGATCTACCCCCATAAAAGGCATGTCATCACAACGAGAGTAGAGCATCCTGCTGTATACAGCTTCTGCAAACACCTCGCCCGCAAGGGTTACCGGGTCACCTATATTCCGGTAGACAGCAAGGGAAGGCTCAATATGGATGCGTTCTACAAGGCGCTCGATGATGATACCGCAATCGTTTCCGTAATGTACGCAAATAACGAGACAGGGGTAATATTCCCTGTCGAAGAAATAGGAACAGTTCTCCGTGAGCGGGACATCCTTTTCCATACCGATGCAGTCCAGGCTGTAGGGAAAATTCCTCTGGATACCAGAACGCTCCCTATTGATATGCTCTCGCTTTCCGGCCACAAGCTGCATGCGCCTAAGGGCATCGGAGTGCTTTACGTGAGGAAGGGCACACGCTTTTATCCGTACATCATCGGCGGTCATCAGGAGCACGGCAGAAGAGCCGGAACAGAGAATATAGCCTCGATAATCGCTCTCGGGAAAGCCTGTGAGCTCGCTGCCGAAAATCTTGAAACAGAGGGGACATACCTGAGTCGGCTCAGGGATAAGCTCGAAGCCGCCCTGCTCCGGAGAAGCCCTGATGCTCGGATTAACGGCGATACCGAACACCGTTTGCCGAACACAACGAATATCAGTTTCGAGTACGTGGAGGGAGAGGCCATCCTCCTCAGGCTCGATGAATACGGGATCTGCGCCTCGTCGGGCTCTGCCTGCACCTCGGGCTCTCTTGAGCCGAGCCATGTGCTGAGGGCAATGGGAGTGCCGTTTACCGCAATGCACGGCTCGATAAGATTTTCGCTCAGCCGTTATAACACCGAGGAAGAAATAGACAAGGTCATCGAGACACTGCCTCCAATCATCAAAGAATTGAGAATGCTGTCCCCATACGGCAGATGCACTTAGGCCGATCTTTCAATCCTTCTGAAAACATCTTCAAAAAAAGCAGCTCTAACTTTAAATCCTATCTCTATACACAGAACATCATCAGGCGCTTTTAATTCCCTGAGCTTTACCATATCCTTTTCTGTTGTAATCAGATAATCGCAATTTAAGGCCTTGCGCTGTCTTTCTAAAAACATGAGATCTGCCTCTGTATATTTACAATGGTCTCTAAATGCCTTGAATCCTGACATTTCTCCTGAGAGAGATAAAACCGTTTGTCTGAATGACTCAGGGTTAGCTATGCCGCAGAAGGCATGCACCTTTTTATCCCTCAATGCCTCTGCCTGAAATTCATTACCTTCTTTATCCCTGATCCTGTGCATCTCGTATTCTGAAAAATAAACGGGCGCATCAGGATTAATGCCCTTCAGTTCGTCTGCAAGCGCTTCATTTTTAATTTTTGTGATAACAAATATACCGGCACGCTTCAACTCTGACAGCGGCTCCCTTAAAGGCCCAACCGGAAGTATTCGCCTGTTGCCGAAAGGATTAAGCCCGTCAACAAGCACAACGTCTACATCCCTGTGAAGCCTCCAGTGCTGGAATCCGTCATCAAGGATAAAAATGATGGAGTGATGGAGTGATGGAGCAATGGAGTTAATGGCAAAGATACCCCCTTCATACCTGTCCGCACATTTTACCACAGGCACATCCTTCAATCTCTCTGCCATTAGTACAGGCTCGTCGCCGTAAAGCAGTGATGAGTGATGAGTGATGAGTAATGAATTTGTTTTGTTTTTTTTATCTGACTGCTGACTGCTGACTGCTGACTGCTTTACAAAACATGGCCCCTCCGTCTTTCCTCTATAACCCCTTGTCAATATTATCGGGCTGAAACCCCTCTTCATAGCCTCTTCAGCCACAGCAATGGTTGCAGGTGTCTTGCCTGTACCGCCAACTGTTACATTACCGATGCTGATAACAGGACCGGGAAGACGCTTCTGATGTTTAAGGACATGGTTCTTTTTAATTGAATAGCCGATGTGATAGAGAAATTCAGGAAGCGTCATATAACTATACCAGTTCCGAAACCGATGAGATCGGCCATTTAAACATCACGCCATCAAACTGTTCAAAGTGTACTTTACCGCAGGCGATTTTCATTTTCTCGCTCGGCCTCAATTCCTGATCTTTGCCTTTTGTCTCTGCTACAAAATAGATTTTCTTTTCGCCGCGTTCCTGTATCCTCTTTGCATTCTCCCAAATCTGCTCCTCGGTCAATGTCAGCCTGTTTCCAACCCCGTACTCGGAAAGCAATGCACCCGTTGCGGTCAATGAGAATTCAAAATCACCGCCGTTCAAAGGCTGCCCTTCAAATATATCGGTCACGGCCCTGATGGCATCTATCTGGTATTCCTGATTGCTGTCAAAATGGAGTTTCATTTAATCTTACTGCACTCTTATGATAACGCTCCTAAAAAGGCTTCCCCCGCTTCCGTTATCCAGTATTTTTGTTCCGGATCGCTGGGCTTTTCAGGATTGGTCAATTCACTCATTCTTAACGGCGCGGTACAACGTCCCAGTATTGCTATCAGATACCAGGCCTTTTTATTAAAATTATCCATTTAGGTTATATTCGGATGAAACCTTTTTCAAAATGCCTGAAAGATTTTCAAAAATAATTTCATGCGTTTCCCTTATCTCAGGACTGCTATAACCAGTAAAATTCAAACTCTCTGGTGTTGGATACTCCATGTGGACATCAGGACAACATATTTTAAACAGCCCACAAGACAAGGCCTGCAGTTTACTACCCGTCGGTGCAATTATGAATCTGTATGAATAACAATATTTAGTATATAATTTTGAGAGAAATTCAAATGTTTCCTCATAATATAGCGTACTAACCTTGTTGATTAATGTCCCATGCTCATCAAGCATATTCTCAATTGGATATTCCGTTATAAGGGCACGATTTATAAATTGCGTTGCTTCCTCTCTCCAATGAAGATGGGGAGGGACGCCGTTAATCAAGAAGAAATGTGATGGATTAACTACAGAGAGCAATGCACGTAATAACTGCTCATTGAAAGATGCAAAGGCTATAACTATAGATGGTGCTGACTGCATAACTATACTTGATGTCAATGTTGTCCTAACGACATCATGTACCCCATGAGATGGTAACCATCCTTGATTTGTTGAATCAAGTTTTAACTTCTCAAATTGCTCGGTTGAAGGTGCATATTCCATCGGCTCAGAATAAATAATTCTAATGCGCCCCGGAAAAGTTGATAGCCATAGGATTAGAATTATGATCATCAATTTCGACATTACTGAAATATCAATAATGATCTCATCAATACCGTCTAAAATAGCTTCTTTGTTTGATAATAAATCATTTTCAAAGTCTTGAGGCTCAAAGCGGTGAAAGGAAATTATTTGTGGAGATAATTTCGAATGCTTTTTAACCAGGGGTAAAAGCTCTTGCAATCGAGATTTTTTTTCGGGCAGATATGTAATTACAAAAGACTTAGAAAAATTTATTTTTGAGTCCAACTTACTCACAAAAGAAAGAGACCTCTCTTCAAATCCTTCGCAACAAACAAAAAGAGAGTTTTGCCCTATAAAAAACCTTTCAAACTCTACAGGTTTTATTTGAGGAAAGACTGTCATTCTTCAAACCTCAAACTTTCCTGACCTGGAGAAGTGTCGGTTTTTCCCAAAGATTTCATTTGCCTGTCAATGAATTTTTTTGCGAAGTCATCTGGATATTCCAGAAACTCACAGAAATCTTCCCACGAAAACATAATGCTATCGCGGAGAGAAAATGTAAGCGTAAAATATGGTATTAGTAGACCACGGAGTACTAATCTGGGGACAGCTTTTCCACGAACACTTTTCCCTCTATTATCGCGCAAAAACACGCCATAACGGATTATCCCCTTGTAGTATTCTCTGACGGAATCTTTCTCGAAGTCTTTGATCTCCTTTACTTCTATCCGGCGAGCGTGCTTCGGAGGACTTTTATCCACGTTCTTGGAATTCTTATTTTTTATCTCAAATAATGCAATTTCCTGAAAACATTTGGAAATTTTTACGAGATGATCACCAAAAGATAACTGGTAATCATTTGCTTCGTATGCGTTTGCGGTGTCAGGCGTAGCGCTTGAAAGTAATTGCAAGTAATTACCCCCAGCTGTTCGCAACACTTTATCTTGCACTACGTCAGAGATAACCCTTTGCTTGTCTTGCAGGGCAGTTTGAACTTCGTCAGAACTGTGAATATCTGCCAAAGAAACCATGTTTGCGAAAAGGCTAATCATTTCCCTTACATTGCTTGACCATACGGAACAAAAAACATCATACCCAAAATACTGCAATTTTCTTTTATCATCCTCCCCCCTGAGTAGTAAAGCGAGGGCATTATTATCATGCTCACTGTCGCCGAGAATATCCCGTAGTTGAATATTTAGAGGGGCAAAGGCATCATGCCTGTCAATTCTGGGCTTTAGTATTGCGGCAAGAATTTCTTTTTTCTCGTTGCGCTTTCTCTGAATAGATTCATTGCCAAAATCAATTAGGACAAAGTCATCGCCTTCTTCAAGTGACTTATCATTAAGCCCTACAGGAACAAAACTCTCAACACTCTCTGTAGATACTTTGAAAATTATAATGCTTGACCGCCGAAAAACTATGGGATTTAGAATTTCCTGAATAACATCTTTAACCAAAGGGGTAGAGTAATCATCAAAAAATAAGTAAAATGCTTCTTTTGCGAGCCAAGAAAGATTAACTTTTATAAGAGAAAAAAACTTTTCCAAATACTGATAATCCGACAAGGCCCATTCCTTCTTCTGAAAAGTACTTTGAAGGCGAGAATTGTCGAGTTCGGTTGAAAGGTATGACAGAAGATTGGCAATTATGAGATTTTCATCTGAGGAGGGGATTACAACTTCTGGGAAATACTTGATAAGAAAATCAAGCACCCAGGAAATCGTGACATCGCTATTTCTACGCTGCAATTCCTTTAACCATTTTATTACTTCTATAGTCCACGCAACATGAAAATAGTGGATAACTTGTGCTCTTGCTTCTTCCTTTTTTGTTCGGGGCAACCAAGGGAATGCTTCAGCAATATTCCTTGCATTCAAGTAAAAACCAAGAAATGTATCAGCATTTACAATTCCTGTTGGACCGAGATGCAAGTCAAAGAGAGCAGTAAGTCTTCGAAATATCATTGTTTTACCACACCCACGTAAGCCAGTAAGAACACATGCGTTTTTCCCGAGCAACTGATCCATGCCAAGAAAGTGCGGCACAAAAAGTTTTTGCCATTCATCAAATTGATCACCTATAAGTTCTGCAGCAAGGTAGTCCTGAATGTTGCGATGAGCCGTTGAAATCAATATTTTCTTCTTTTCACATAACTCGAAGAATTTCTGTATCAACCTATCAGGATTTCTTACATAGTCGCCTTCGGTATGATTTGTTTCGAGAAGATATCGAGAAAACTCACGTTTTAATACCGTATATGCCTGTTTATCTTCGCCCTCAAGAGAATGAAAATCAATTACTTCAAGACAGTCCTTTATTATACGGTTCAATCCATCAAAATCATCCAGTGTTCCACTGCCAAACGATGCTTTATATCCAAAATCTGTTACCCACACAGGATGGGTAGAACTTATTCGACGAATATCAGGTTCCTCAACAATAATATTGCCGGAATGCAAATCACCATGATTAATCTGGACTTGGATACAGGCATGCAGCGTTTCAAGAATCTGTTTGAGAATAGCTTTAACAATAGGAATATTGATTTTTCTTTGAAGGATTAAATTCTTGAGGCTTGTACCAGGTATAAATTGCCACATAATCCATAAATAGTTTTCCCCATTGATAGGAATTTCGCCATGGGAGTAATACGCCACAACACCCGGTAATCGTTCTAATCTATTAACCTTTGTTATTTCATTCGCCCATCCCTCGCGAATATTATCAATCCTTACAAGTTTTATAGCCCGAATATTGTAGATATCTCCCTCTCGGACAGCACGATATACGGTGCCGATTGCTCCTGTACCTACCTCCTCTACAATTTCGTAGCCATCAATTTTTATTCCTATAAAATTAGTAGTCAAGCTATTTACTCCGTTGAAACACTAAAATGCACTCCGAAGAGATTTGAGATTTTAGCTTATTAAACCGCTTCTTATAAGGGATTGGATCTTTCAGCAAATCTACCATCACATATCCAGTCTGCTCAGCCTGAGTTGCAACGAACTCCGGCAATCGCATATTTTTATTAAAGGGAATATCCCCGATTATTATAATGCAATAATCACCATTTTTCTGGTACTTGCTCCAGCGAATGAAAGAAGCAGCGATAAGCTTTGAAAAAAAAGTTCTCGTCGGAGATATCCTTTTTTCAAGTGATTGCCAATCAGATTTGCCAAGGAACCAAAGTCTAAGTCGATTATCGCGGGCATATGTCAAGGATTTCATATAAGGGGGACTCGTCACTATAGCATGTATTCTATTTCCTGGAGGATTAGCATTTTCTGAAGATGCTCTACGAACAACTCGTTGAATTCTAAAGTCCAGACTTGGAAAGTTTTTATAAGCCCGTGTAACTTTTGCTCTTAGCCTCGAATATACTTCCCTATATTCGTAAAGCTCCGGGAACATATCCTCAGGATATTTACTATTCCGCAAATAAGGGGCACCATGACTCGACGGAAATGACAGGAAACCAGGGCGCTGATGATGTAGTATTCCTAAGAGACAGGACAACAAAAACCATTCCTTGCGCTCCTTCAAGTAAGCTGTCCATTTAAGAACTTCTGAGAGTGTTTTAGGATGGAAAAAAGATGAGACCCATTGGGGTATCCCTATGGACTCTTTGCGTGACTTATCTTTATTAAGACAAGAATTGATACTATCTAATCTTTCAAGTACAGCATCTAAGGATTTATAGGGTGTTAGTTTGCCTTTTGTCAGTGTGATGGCATAATCATTAAGATCTGTCGCAAAACATTTATTCCCGCACGCCCATGCCTCAAGAGGTATGGTTCCAGAGCCGCAAAAGGGATCATAAACTATGGATTTAGGTTTTGCATAAGTCTTTATTAAATGTCGAGCTAACACAGGTCTAATCTTCCCAACATAAGGAGATATAAGATGCAACCCTATGTCTGCACCCTTCAAATCAGTTATTCGAGATTCCATATTTTCCACAATCTTCGATTATCATAATAACCTTATTCCTATATATGACCGGCCATTTTCTCTTCCGCCAATCACTTGGACACATCGTGGCTTACTTTGCCAGTCTCTGTCAATATCTCATATTTGACCTATCCGGATTTTCCGGATAACTGAATCTCCTTTCTTAAGCTCATGGCTCACACCGTTTTAAAATCTATCCCCGCATCCTGTACTATTTTCGCTTTTTACTTCCCATCATCTTTTTAACTTCTTTATCAAAGTCGCTTTCAAATTCCCTGTCCTGTACCACTCTGAATTTTTCATATTCATCTTCAGCCAGTTGCTTAGCCACCGAGTTGCTTACTTTGCCTGCATTCTTCAAAATCTGGTATTCATTGAATTTCAGGAATGCATCCAGTTTTTGTACCCAATCCTTCATCTTCATCGGTATCTGGCGGGCGGCCTGATTTTCGGCATAATCAAGGTACATTGACACGACTCTCTCCAGATCCTTAATTTCTTTTTCGATGAGGT